>PAJL01000038.1 GCA_002706045.1 Flavobacteriaceae bacterium | reverse complement strand
ACAAACCCGAAGAAATAGAATGGGGACAAAAATTTGTCTACACAGCTAAGCGTCACAATGGCAAAACATTGGTAGATGTTAGCAGAATTAACGAAAGTGAAAATGCCACGTTGAACTAAACAAACTCAGCTTCAAAAAGGGTACTAAAATGCTTTAAAATTTTCTCTTTTACCGCTTCTTCATCAACGGTTTCCACACCAAGCTCGTTATTTAAAGACGTTACAGCTTTTCCTCTAATTCCACAAGGAATAATGTTGTCAAAGTACCCTAAATCTGCATTGACATTCAGGGCAAAACCATGCATGGTTACCCAACGACTTGCACGCACTCCCATAGCACAAATTTTGCGCACAAATGGTGTACCTACATCTAACCAAACTCCTGTTTCACCAGGACTGCGTTCAGTTTTCAAACCATAATCTGCTAAAGTGAGAATAATCACTTCCTCTAAAAATCTTAGGTATTTATGAATGTCCGTAAAGAAATTATCCAAGTCTAAAATAGGATAACCTACAATTTGCCCTGGACCATGATAAGTAATATCTCCTCCTCTATTAATTTTATAAAACGTCGCGCCTTTTTCCGCTAATTGTTCTTCAGACAATAAAAGGTTAGAGATGTCACCACTTTTCCCAAGGGTATAAACATGCGGATGCTCTACAAAAAGAAAATGGTTTTGGGTTTGTAAACCTGCATCTTCCCTTCTATTTTTTATTTTAGTATCTAGAATAGATTTAAAAAGGTCTTCTTGATAATCCCAAGTATCTTTATAATCCTTAGCTCCTAAATCTTCTAGTTTTACGGTTTTATTCAAAACTTTAATCTTCTAAAATTACTTCTAAATTTATCAATGTATTATCCTTATGAATCTCATTCCAAGGTACTTTATAGGTTACCGTTTTTCCATCTTCAGAAATAACAGCTCCTTTTTGAGATACAGACTTTACCTTTCTCGGGAAAGTATAAATCAAAGTATTATAGGATTGCGAAAACACCTCTTCAAATTGCTTTGAAAAGTCATCAGTTTCCGCTTCTTCTTCAACTTTCTCCTCCTCCTCTACTTTAACAAACCTAGAAAAGGTATTGTCTTTGAATGTATAAGTAGTTTCTTCGTCCTCCGTCATCTTATCCAATTGAGCTCCTGAAGCTTTACCATCTTTATTTTCCATCTCTTTCATTACATCAAAAGTAGCATCTAACTGACCATTCATCTCTTTCAATTCAGAAAAATCTTGAAACGGTCTCGTCATTGAGAATGTAAATACATCTTCAGCTTCATCCATATGAACTTCCATGGTAGTCCCTCTTAGTTTTTCTAGTCTTGCACGTTGCTCTTCGCTAAGACTAGCAATACTATCCTTATACGCTTTAAATAAATCATTAAAAACTATGATGGTATCTCGCTTTTCCTTTTCCTCCTCTTCAACAGATGAAGGTCTGTTAGAACTAGCATATTGCAACATTGGCGACAAGTCGAAAGACGAACTGTACTTTCCGCTCATATCATTATTAAACACTATAGATTCCGTGACATTGCAGCTCATTATAAAACAAGCTACTGCGAATAAAAGGACAAGCTTTTTCATTTGTAAAGATTTATAAGATTTAGAACTACAAAGGTACGGAATTATCGCTCAGGATTATTAAGAATTACCAAAGCTGCTATTACTCCCGGAACCCAACCACAAAGCCATAATAAAAAGGTGATAACTACAGAACCACAACCTTTATCTAATACTGCTAAAGGAGGGCAGATAATTGACAATATAACACGCCAGATACTCATAATTTTTGTTTTTTGATTTGATGATGAACTTGACCTTATAGATTTTGCCAAACTGAACTTATCAAAGCCGTAAAAACGAAATGACCTCTAATGCACCTCGATAAGCTCAGTGTGACAATTTTCAATAAAATAATCAAGTACTTCATAAGTCGATAACCAAACAAATTTGTTACAGAATCAAAGCCTGCTATTTCAAAATATTATAAAATTACGTAGTTTCGTTTTCATGCGACTCAGACTTTTATTCATCTTTTTATCCTTTTCACTTTTTGCAAGTGCGCAATATTCGTTTTCTGGCTATATCAATAAAGATGAGTGGCAAAACTCTGTATACTTGTCTATTGTGGAAGATTACCGAAAAATGTCTGGCGTTTATGCTGAGCAAATTATTGCGAAAACATCTGCGGATTCTACAGGTTTTTTTGAATTTAAAGGCAATATGCTCGATGCCGAAAACAGAATCTATCGTATTCATGTAGATAAGTGTTCTGACATGCAAAAAGACATTAATCACTTTAACGGTCATTGCAGTGAAAGCGAAGAATTATTGTTCATCGCTAACAATACAGACACTATTAAATTGCCGTTTTCTTTCGGAAACCAAGTCTTCTGTTCGGTTGAATCTAGCAATCCTAAGTCTAACGCTTTTGTAAAAATAGATTCTCTTAAAAACGATATGCGTTTTGCTTACAGTGAAGTGCGGACTGAAGCCAACAGAAAACTGAACAATAAAAAATGGTTTAAAGCTTTACAAGCTTACGGAGAAGCACTAAATGAACCCATTGCTGAGTTAGCAATTTTTGCCTATTTATCAGATAGAAGTAGTGATTTACACAGTTACTACGTTGAAGATTTACAAAACAGCACCTATTATGATAATCTAGAAACTCGACTAGAAGAAGCTTACCCTAATGCACCTTACACTGTGCAGTACAAGAATGAATTGGCCGCTGATCGTTATATGCTGGCGTCGTTTAATGGCGCTTCAGCAAATTCAAATTGGAATATTTTACTTTACTTTTTGTTAGCTATTTCGGTTTTATTGAATCTGTTTTTATTTTTCAAAACTTGGAAACAAAAGCAATCTAAAACCGAGGATTTAAAATCTAAACTCTCAAAACAAGAGCAAGTTGTTTTAGAACATTTGCTAGATGATAAGACCAACAAAGATATTGCTGAAGCACTTTTTTTGAGTGTTAGTACTGTAAAAACTCACATCAACAACATTTACAAGAAGTTAGAAGTGCAATCAAGAGACGACGCAAAGTCTCTGTTTATCAAATAGTTACAAAATTAAACCTAGGTACTAGTACCGATTTCCAACCCTGATTTTTTAGATTTTTCGCTTATTCCATTGAAGTTTGTTTCATTATTAATCAAAATTTATTTTAATCATGAAACGCGTATTAAATCTATCCTTAATTTTAGCTTTTGCAGTATCACTTTTTAATGCAACATCAACAGAATTCGATAAGTACGACACCAAAATTGCCGTTCTTAAATTCAAAACCGAAGTCATTGATTACGGTATTATTGAGCAACATTCTGATGGTAAAAGAACCTTCACCTTTACAAATACAGGTGATGCCAACTTACTTATCACCCAAGTTAAAACAAGTTGCGGTTGCACAGTTCCTAGTTATTCTAAGACACCTATTCCACCAGGTGAAACTGGAGAACTACAAATAAAATATGACACTAAACGATTAGGTGCTTTCACAAAGACCATTACGGTAATTTCTAATGCTGAAGGAGGGAATAAAATCCTAAAGATCAAAGGGAATATCGTAGCAACCAAGTAATTCTATATCAAACTAACAGTCAGACCTTGGTTAGTCGAAACTATTTTTTAGCGCTAAACAAAATCTTTCGACTGCGCTCAAACTGACATTAAATCAATTCCTCAATCATGAAAACGAACAGTATTTTAACAATCATACTCTTATTGGCATTTCATCTAAATGCTCAAACCATAAATCAAGAAATCATCGTAGAAGGTGAAGCACCATATTTACTCGGAAAAATAGACAAATCTGGTTTAGAAACTGACAACTACTCTTCTTGGTTTAATACAAACTTTGAAGATTATAAGCCTAACCAAAAACTTGTGACTGATATTTCTTCAGACTTAAAAAACTATAGCATAACATTATTTATGGGCACTTGGTGTGGCGACAGTAAAAAAGAAATACCGAGACTTTATAAAGTTTTAGAAGCTTGCAATTTCCCAATGGATCAACTTACTGTAATTGCCGTGAGCAGCTCATCTAGCTTGTACAAACAAAGCCCTCAACACGAAGAAGCTGGCCTAAACATTCATCGTGTACCAACCATTATTTTCTATAAAAATGGTAAAGAAATAAATCGTATTGTTGAGCATCCTATTACAAATTTTGAAGAAGATATTAAACAAATCATCACGAGCAACAATTACAAATCTAACTATCAAATTGTTTCAAAAATTGGCGCTGTTTTAAAGAAAAAAGGCATAAAAGGTTTAGAGAAAAAAAGCGAGAAGATTCTAAAGCAATTCGACGGTAAAGTCACGAGTATGTATGAGCTCAACACCTACGGTCGCGTGTTATATTCCAAAGGAAAAACAGAAGAAGCTATTGCAGTGTTTAAGTTCAACACAAAACTATTTCCAAAAGAACCTAGAACCTACATGAGTTTAGCTAATACTTTAGGGGTTAATGGTAAAAAAGACGAAGCAATAAAGGTATTGGAAAAGGCTTTAGAAATTCATCCTGAAAATGAAGACCTAAAAGAAAACTTAGAAGTCATAAAATCTCATTAAAAAGGTATTTCCATTTCTGTTAAAAAATGTAATTTTGCATCTTCCTATCTAAAAAAGCTAGGATTCTAAAATNACAAGAATGCAACTTTCAGAACAAGAATTAGTAAGACGCGAGAAGTTAGAGAAATTAAGAGGTTTAGGAATCAATCCTTACCCAGCAGATTTATTTCCTTTAGACCATACTTCAAAACAGATAAAATCTGAGTTTGAAGAAGGTAAAAAGGTGGTCATTGCAGGTAGATTAATGTCGCGTAGAATTCAAGGTAATGCGAGTTTTGCTGAATTACAAGATAGCGAAGGTCGTATTCAGGTNTATTTTAATAGAGATGAAATTTGTANCGGAGAGGACAAATCTAAATANAACGATGTTTANAAAAAGNTATTAGATATTGGTGATTTCATTGGTATTGAAGGGGANCTTTTTAAAACTAAAGTTGGTGAAAAAACNGTAATGGTAAANGACTTTACGTTATTAAGCAAAGCTTNAAANCCATTACCACAACCTCGTGTAGATGCTGACGGAAATGTTCANGATGCATTTACCGATCCTGAGCAACGTTACAGACANCGNTATGCAGATTTAGTTGTAAATCCGCACGTTAAAGAAGTTTTTGTAAAACGNACAAAACTTTTTAATGCTATGCGTCAATTCTTTAACGATGCAGGTTATTTTGAAGTTGAAACACCAATCCTTCAACCTATTCCTGGTGGTGCGGCTGCAAGACCGTTTATTACACACCATAACAGTTTGGATATTCCATTATACATGAGAATTGCCAACGAGCTTTATTTAAAACGGTTGATTGTTGGTGGGTTTGATGGAGTTTATGAGTTTTCTAAAAACTTCCGTAACGAAGGTATGGATCGCACACATAATCCTGAGTTTACCGCAATGGAAATCTATGTGTCTTACAAAGATTACAATTGGATGATGGATTTCTGCGAGCAACTTTTAGAACATTGTGCTATTGCCGTAAATGGAACATCTGAAGCTACTTTTGGTGAGCATAAAATCAACTTTAAAGCGCCATACAAGCGTATTTCTATGCGCGATTCTATTTTAGAATTCACTGGTTTTGATATTTATAACAAAACAGAAACTGAAATAAGAGCCGCTGCAAAAGATATGGGTATTGAAGTGGATGACACTATGGGTAAAGGCAAATTGATTGATGAAATTTTTGGTGAAAAGTGTGAAGGCAATTACATACAACCAACGTTCATTACAGATTACCCAAAAGAAATGAGTCCACTATGTAAAGAACATAGAGACAATCCTGAATTAACAGAGCGTTTTGAGTTGATGGTTTGTGGAAAAGAAATTGCGAATGCTTACTCAGAGCTTAATGATCCAATAGACCAGCGCGAACGTTTTGAGCATCAATTAAAACTAGCTCAGAAAGGTGATGATGAAGCTACAGAGTTTATTGATTTTGACTTTTTACGTGCTTTAGAATACGGCATGCCTCCAACATCAGGTATGGGAATTGGTATGGATCGTTTAATTATGTTCCTAACTAATAACCAGAGTATTCAAGAGGTATTGTTTTTCCCACAAATGAAACCAGAAAAGAAACCTTTAGCTATCAGTGACGATGCCAAAGTGGTTTTAAAGGCATTAAAAGATGCTGAAAAAATAGAGCTTTCAGAATTAAAAGCACAGTCTGGTTTAAGTAACAAAAAGTGGGACAAAACCATTAAAGAGCTGACAAAAAACAAACTAGCTAAAGTTGAAAAAACGGATGACGGTTTGTTTGTAGAAGTTGTGTAAACTTCATATAAATTTAAAATGACAAAAGGAATTTCAGAAATGAAGTTCCTTTTTTGTTATCTCAATTTTTAAAAATGGGTTAAATCTTTAAGAACACGTTAAAAAAATACTAAAATCAAATTTCATTTTGAAAGATTCTTAGTGGAATCCGTATTTTCAGCAAAATTTACTAAAACCGACAATTTTGAAACATCTATCAATCAAGCTACTCTTTGTAGCGTCGGCTTTTTTAGCATTTTCGTGTTCTACGGCTAAGAAAGCAGGCAAATCAAAAGATGCCACAGCTATGGCTAAACCTGCCGGAAAAAAACCTGGCAAAGACGACCCACAACCTTACAGTAAAGTTATTACCAAAGAAGCCAAAAGTGATGCTGGTTTATTTACGGTTCATACTTTAGATGATAAGTTTTTCTACGAAATTCCAGATTCTCTATTTGACAGAGAAATGCTAATGGTTACTCGTATTTCTAAAACTGCTGCCGGACTTGGTTTTGGTGGAGGTAAACAAAACGAGCAAGTATTACGTTGGGAAAAGAAAGGCAAAAAAGTAATTCTTCGTGTTGTATCTTACAACGTTACTGCTGCCGATTCTTTACCTGTAAATGAAGCGGTAAAGAATTCTAATTTTGAACCTGTATTATTTACATTCCCAATAAAAGCGTTTAGCAAAGATTCTACAAGCACTGTTATTGATGCTACACCTTTATTTGAAAAAGATGTAAAATCTCTTGGTTTACCACAATTCAGAAGAACAGGATACAGAGTTACACGTTTAGAAGGTGACAAATCTTTCATAGAAAGCATTAAAAGTTACCCTAGAAATATTGAAGCACGCCACGTAAAAACTTATGCAGCTGGTCGTCCACCTTCAAATTCTAGCACAGGAACAATTTCTATAGAAATTAATAACTCAATGGTTTTACTACCAGAAAATCCAATGAAACGTCGTTATTTTGATGAGCGTGTAGGTTGGTTTACAAGTGGTACAACCGATTATGGTTTAGAAGATCAAAAAAGCAAAACCCTAACTTATCTAGATCGTTGGAGACTTGAGGTTAGAGATGAGGATATTGAAAAGTTTAAACGAGGAGAGTTAGTAGTTCCTAAGAAACAAATCGTTTATTACATCGATAGAGCGACTCCAGAAAAATGGAGAAAATATATTAAGCAAGGTATTGAAGATTGGCAAGTTGCTTTTGAAGCAGCAGGCTTTAAGGAAGCTATAATTGCTAAAGATCCACCATCTGTTGAAGAAGACCCTGAATGGAGCCCAGAAGACGTACGCTATTCTGTAGTGCGCTATTTGGCATCACCGATTCCTAATGCAAACGGACCTCACGTAAGTGATCCAAGAACTGGTGAAATTTTAGAAAGTGATATTAACTGGTACCATAATGTAATGTCTTTATTACGCGGTTGGTTCTTTGTACAGACTGCAGCTATTAATCCAGATGCACAGAGTCCACAGTTTAAAGATGAAGTTATGGGACGTTTGATTCGTTTTGTATCAGCTCATGAAGTTGGGCACACTTTAGGATTACCACACAACATGGGAAGTAGTGTTGCTTATCCTGTTGAAAAACTTAGAGATGCTGAGTTTACTCAAAAATATGGAACCGCTCCTTCAATAATGGACTATGCACGTTTCAATTATGTTGCACAACCAGGTGATGAAGGTGTAGCTTTAATGCCAAATATTGGTATTTATGATAAGTATGCTATTGCTTGGGGTTACAGACCTATTTTAGATAAATCTCCTGAGGAAGAAAAACCAATTCTAAACGAATGGATTACAGAGCACGCTGGTGACCCAATGTATCGTTTTGGACACCAACAAGTAGGCGATATTCACGATCCAAGTTCTCAAACTGAAGATTTAGGTGATAATGCTATGCTAGCTAGTGAGTATGGTATTAAAAACCTTAAGCGTATTGTTCCTAACTTAATTGAATGGACTACTGAAGCTGGTGAAGATTATGACGATTTAGAAGAAATGTATGGTCATGTAGTTTCTCAATTTAACCGTTACATGGGTCATGTGTCTAATAACATTGGTGGTGTTTATGAGTATTACAAAACAGCTGACCAAGAAGGTGCCGTTTATACCCCAGTTCCAAAAGCACACCAAAAAGAAGCAATGCAATTTTTACAAGACAACTTATTTGATACACCAGATTGGTTAATTGACAAAAATATTTTTGACAGAATTGAGTATTCTGGTTCAGTTGAGCGTGTACGAGCTTTACAAGCTAGAACTTTAAATAACATTCTTAGCTTAGGAAAAATGCAACGTCTTACTGAAGCCTATACTTATGACAGCGATGCTTATTCATTAACTGACATGATGAGCGATTTACGCAAAGGTATTTGGAGCGAATTGCGTACAGGTAAGAAAATAGATACTTACAGACGTAATCTTCAACGTGCGCATATTGACAGATTAGAATATTTAATGACTGCTGAAAACCAAAGTGGAAGATCGCCTAGTCCTTACATGAAAGCTACTGCTGTTAACACCAGTCAATCTGATATTAGAGCTGTTGTAAGAGCAGAATTAAAGACTTTACGCAGTCAATTGCGTTCAGCTCGCGGTGGAGATGCTATGAGTAGAATTCATATTGCTGACGCGATAGAAAGAATTAATTTAATTCTAGATCCTAAATAGTTTAGTTTTTAGAATAAACAAAAAAGGCTTCAAATTTCTTTGAAGCCTTTTTTATTTTCAGAAGGTGTTAAAATATTTTAGAAACACATCCGCAAAAGGATCTTGATTAACAACCGTATAATAAAACAATGCTCCCAACCACCCGTGAAATAAACCTAACACGTAAAGATTCTTAGCTTTTAAGTAGATATAACCATAAAATAAAGCCAAAATAAAAGTACCTATCATTAGCCAGACTGATGGATAATGCACCACAGAAAAGAATACNGCTGTCANCAAAATTATTAGNGTNTTATTCAACTTTACACGCTTTAGATCTTTTAAATTTCCTGCTAATAGTCCGATGGTTAAAAATTGCTGAATACTTCCCCAAACAGGATATGTAATCAATAGCGGGATTATATGCCAGGTCATATTGATTGTACCTTGTATATATCCAATAATAAAAAAAACTGTAATCGAGATTACTGCAAAAGGTATCATTTGCTTAAGCACCGCTTTAAAATTATCCCATCTAAAACCCCAATCTTTAAGCACATTATTATCTTTCCTATAACGATAAACGACATAGAAAGTCCAGAGTAAAATAGCCGTAACAACAAATGGCAATCTCCAGCCGAGGTAATCCATAAAAACAAACTTCCCTATTCCCGTAAGAGCAACAGCACAAATTTCTAAAACTCTAACTCTATCTGAGGTTGGTCTTGTTAATTTAAAATTTGAAAAATCTATAAGGTATTTCGTTAACTTATTCTTCATACGAATTGGAAATTTAAAACCTCGCAGCTCTAAACCATTCTGCGAGGTTTTGGGTTACTAACTAACCAATCATCAAAACAAAAAAATCATATATACGATAATACCTTCAGCAATGCCTGTGACAATAGACATACCTAAAATGTCTTTGATTTTGCTTCGAAGAAAAAATACAATACTTAGAATAGCAATAATACCTGCAAGAAGAATTTCCAACGCATCAATCTTAGAGAGTAATAGTGTTATTCCTGTAAAAGATGCTGTTATTCCCAAGGTTATTAATCCAAATTTCACAATCTCTTGCTTGGTATAATTACCTTCTATAAACCCTTTTCTTAAATCTCTTAAAATAGAAAGAACAAATAGCAAAGGGACTACTGATAAAAATGGGGCAAAAACAACCTTAATACCTTTAACAACGCTTAAATTGTTATAGAAGAAAAAAGCAATAGCTGTAAATGCTAGAAGTCCTGTAACTATAATTGTTTGAAATGTAAACAGCAACTCCCGCTTTCCTGAATTAGTTTGTCTTTTTAATGATTTAATGGTTTCCATAATATTAAAATTTGATGATTGTACATATAGTTTTAAGCGGATAAAAAGAAAATATGAATTGCTAAAGCCATAAGTAATCCACTTAATACTCCATTGGCTTTTAGGTTATTATACAATAAGAAATTAAACACGTAAGAGCTTATTGATGTTGAATTTATAAGATGCGCTAGTATTAAAGCATCTTCAAGCTTCTTCTGAGTCAGAAACTCCATTAGTTGCATTGATAATAAAACAAGTACAACAGAAATAACTAATAAAATTATTGCAGGCTTTTGATTCTTTACTTTGTATTCATCTGAGTTTACGGGTAGAAAATGTTCAATTACTACAAACCTTATAAAAAAGAGAATTGGTATTGGAAAGAAAATAGAAGCTATAATCTTTACCACATCTTTTAAGGTTTTTATCTCATCATATCCCAAAAAGACCAGATACACAAAAACGACTATAGATATTCCTACAGTAATAAAGAAAGCCATATTCAAGCTCTTCTGCTTCATTTTTAGTATCTCAAAATATTTGTACTGGCAACAGTATTATTAGCCAAGTACTCTACTTTATGATTATATGCATCGATTAGATAGCTAGATATATTCTGAGAATTAATAGCTATACAACCAAGAATAGCAAAAAAAATACCTGCTGATAAGAGCTCTTTTTTTGTGAAATTGAAATGAGATATCATAATACTTTGTTTTAATGATTACAGTACAAATCTGCAATCAAACAGCGTATTATAAAAACTTAATTTTTAAAATTACTGACGATATATTTTTATATATATTAATAAAAACCTTTATTTTTATTGAACTAATTATTTTTAATATGACGATTAAATGATAGCATTACATTCAATAATTAATACATTTAGTCCTGAAGAACAACAAAAATTCATTGCTTACTTAGAGAAGAAAAACAAACGCAAAGACTCCAAAAACATAAAACTATTTCAGCTAATTGCAAGAGGAGAAAGTAATCCTCAGGCTATTTGTCACCATTTATATAAAAACGGTAAGAACAACGCATATCACGCTTTAAGAAAGCGGCTTTTTCAATCATTGATAGATTTTACAGCAAACAAAAATCTTGAAGATGAAAATTCCACCGAAATGCTCATCATTAAATACATTTTGGCTTCACGTACTTACCTACTTCAAAAAAACTATAACATCGCTTACAAAATCCTGGATAAAGCAGAACGACTTGCAGATGAACATCTATTATTCCCGATGCTTAATGAAATTTACCACACTAAAATTCAGTACGCACCAAATTATCCAAAGATTAATCTAGAAAGCTTAATTCTTAAACAAAAGGAAAATCAGGAAAAACACCTATTAGAAGATCGGTTGAACATTGTTTATGCGAAATTAAAAACCATACTAAACGAAATAACCTATCAAGGAAAAACCATCAATATTGAGTATATACTTCAAAGAACTTTTGATGAGCACAACATTGAGTTGAATGAATCTCTTTCATTTAAATCATTATATCAAATCATTGCCATAGCCAATATTTCTGCACTGGTCACTACAAAATACTTTCAGATTGAAGACTTTGTTCTAAAAAGCTATCAAATTTTGAAGAACAAAAAGAATACAGACAAACAATTGTATTACCANATTCATATNGTNTATATNATAGCAAANACCCTTTTCAGAAACAAAAANTTTAANCTTTCCNTAATTTACATNAANGAAATGGAAGAACTNATGCACTTAAAAAAAGGGATGTACTACAAGAGCTTCNTTCTTAAGAAAACCCTAGTAGAAGCATTAAATCTNAATTTTAGCGACCAGCAAAATGAAGCNATAGCCNTAGTAGAATCTGCAATAAAAAAGAAGCATGTTGATTTAGAATCACAACTAGATCTTCATTTATCATTGCTAATGTTCTATTTTCAAAAAGAAGACTATTCTAAGGCCAAAAGTATTCTATCTAAATTCTATCACACAGATAAATGGTACATTGAAAAAGTTGGAATTGACTGGGTTATTAAAAAAAATCTAGCAGAAATATTACTATATATCGAATTAAACGAAGACGATCTATTCTTCTCAAGATTGAAGAGCTTTAAGCGTAAATACACCAAATATTTAAAAAAGATTGATCAGTTTCGACTCCTAAATTTCATCAATATAGCAGAACACTATTATTTAAAACCCGAAGTTGCATCTCAAACTCAGTTTAAAGAAAAGATTGAAACTACCTTTAAATGGACATCTCTCAAGGATGAAGATATTTTTATTATAAGTTTCTATGCCTGGATTAAAAGCAAAATAGACTCTAAAAACCTTTATAGAACCACGCTAAACCTTTTAAAACTGAAATAAATGTTAAATTTCGTGTTAAAAACAAAACTGAATTTAAACGCTACTCCTAACAAAAAGTCTAAAGGGTATAAACTTAAAATTACAATAAAAATGAAAAAATTATTAGTTGTTGCCCTAGCTCTATTTACTTTAAATGGAATGGCACAGGAAAGAAATGAAAAGCGTAAAAACCGTAGTGATAGACATGAATTACGAAAAGACATGACTCCTACAGAAATCGCAGATTTAAAATCTAAACGATTAACATTAGATTTAGACCTAACAGATGCACAACAGAAAAAAGTTCATAAACTTCTTTTAGAGCAAGCAGAGACTCATAAACAAAAAAGAGAGGCTTACAAGGCTAAACAAGGTGAAGAAAAGACAAAACCGTCTAAAGAAGACTTTATAAAAATGCAAAACCAGAGACTTGATGAGCAAATTGCAATGAAGCGCGAAATGAAAAGCATTTTAACAGATGAGCAGTACGCAAAATTTGAAAAAATAAAGTCTAGACATCACGGCAAAAAAGGAAAACACAAAAAACGTAGTAAATAAAACAGTTTTTCATAAAAAAGATTCGCTTAGGCGAATCTTTTTTATTTTAATTAAATAAAATTGTTACATTAGTAGCAAATAACTAAATAATCCATAATGAAAAAGGTAATTACACTTTGCTTATTTGTGTTTGCTATGTTTATTGGCAACCAAACCCTTACTGCACAAAACACTAAGTTACAAGATAAAGTAGAAGTAAATGCGCAAGCTTCTGAAAAAACAGAAACTCTTAGAAGAGCTTTAAAGTTTGATAATACTCAAAGAGATAATGTCTATGAAGTTTTAAAAACATACTATTCTGCTAAGCTAGGTTTTTCAAGAAATGAAAACACATTACCTGCTGAAATAGAAAAAAATGAAAAAAGGTTAGATACAGAATTGAAAGCTATTTTAACCGATGAGCAATATACAAGATACAAGACTCTATCTCAAGATTAGTTCTTAGATAAAATTGAATCATAAAAAAAGCCTCGCAAACGCGAGGCTTTTTTTTATTTTACAACTCTTTGGCTACTTCTTCCACAGCAGCAATAGTTTCGTTTAAATCTTGATAAGTTAAAGCATCTGTTATAAACCAAGTTTCAAAAGCACTTGGGGCTATATAGATACCTCTATTCAACATACCATGGAAAAATTTCTTAAACGTATCATTATTGCCCTTAGCCGCTGATTCAAAATCAACAACCTTCTCTTCACTAAAATGAACAGAAATCATAGATCCTTTTCTGTTGATGGTATGTACAACATTATTCTTATTCAAGGCTTGCGCAATACCATTATGAAGATATTTTGTCTTTTCTTCTAACCTATTTATTAAACCTTTATCATTATTTATAGCTTTTAACATCGCTAAACCTGCTGCCATAGCTAAAGGATTACCACTTAAAGTTCCTGCTTGATAAACNGGNCCAAGAGGAGCTAGNTGATTCATTATTTCNTCTCTAGAAGCAAATGCACCNACTGGNAATCCNCCTCCTACAACTTTTCCAAAACACACAATATCNGCATCNACACCTGTTAATTCTTGAGCNCCACCTTTNGCCAATCTAAAACCTGTCATNACTTCATCAAAAATCAAAAGAATATCATTACTGTNACACAAATCCCTAAGACCTTCTAAGAAACCTTCAACNGGNGGAATACANCCCATATTACCNGCTATAGGCTCTATGATTATCGCTGCTATTTCACCTTCATTAGCTTCAANAAGTTGTTTTACNTTTTCTAAATCATTATACCTTGCTAAAAGTGTATCTTTTGCAGTACCTTGAGTAACACCTGGACTATTTGGTGTTCCAAACGTTACCGCACCACTACCTGCAGCAATCAAGAAAGAGTCACTATGACCGTGATAACAACCAGCAAACTTTACAATTTTGTCTTTTTTTGTAAAACCTCTAGCCAGTCTTATAGCACTCATACATGCCTCTGTACCAGAATTGACAAATCTTATTTTATCAATATTTGGCACCATAGAAACAGCTAGTTTTGCTATTTCAGTTTCAAGTTCTGTTGGCATACCGAACGAAGTTCCTTCTTTAGCCTTTTCTATTACAGCTTCTACAACTGGAGGATAAGCGTGTCCCAATAACATTGGTCCCCAAGAATTGATGTAATCGATAAATCGATTTCCATCTTCTCCATACACATAGGCTCCTTTTGCATATTTTGCGAATATTGGTGTGCCACCAACAGCATTAAATGCTCTAACTGGCGAATTTACACCACCTGGAATAACTGTTTTTGCTTCTTGAAATAAAGCACTACTCCTTTGATATAACATGAAATTAATTTTGAATTATAAGTTCCTGACCAATGGACAGGTTGTCTGATTTCAATTTATTTTTAGCCTTTATNGCTTCTACTGTAGTATTATAGTAACGTGATATAGAATATAAAGTATCACCTTTAGTTACTGTATGNACAACCTTTTTATTAGGCTTAACATTTAAGTCTGTAATTTTNACATTACCTATAACTTCTTGATCGTATTTAAAAAGCTNGTAACGNTCAATAAGGCTNATTAATTTTTGAGGATACTTTCTATCCGTNGCATAACCAGCNGCTCTTAATCCNCTNGCCCAACCTTTATAATCATCAGGTTTTAGTTTGAACAAGTCTGCGTAACGTTTTCTACCTGTTAAAAATTCAGAATGATCCTCAAAAGAGGATTCTGCTTTCTGGTATTTTCTAAAACACTCTTGAGATCGGTCATCATCATGATAGATTTTTGCACCNTGCCAACCNTGGCATTTTATTCCGAAATGATTATTAGCCTGTACAGCCAATCTNCCTCTTCCAGATCCTGACTCTAAAATACCTTGAGCNAAGGTAATACTTGCTGGGATGTGATGTGTNCGCATTTTNTTTTTTGCTATTTCAGCATATAAGTCGATATACACCTCTACAACACTTTTATTTTCTGTACTTTTTATAACCGTAGTTTCAGGCTCAACTTCTTTTTTAGTCTCTACAGTTTTTGGTTCATCAATAACAACTTCTTTTCTTGGACTTTGATTCTTTTTTTTGGTTACAATACCTTTTTTTGGTCCACAACTAAAAATTGATAATCCAAGTAATAGTATTATTAAGTATTTAAATTTCATCTTCATATTTCAATTAATGGTAGATTTTTTTGGCTTAAAACTTTATTCATACCCGCTATACCTTGCAAACCTCCTGTATGAATAACTAATATTTTTGAATTTTCAGGGAAAAATTGCTTTTTGATTAAATCAAAGATCCCAAACATCATTTTCCCTGTATAAATGGGATCTAAAGGAACATTGTAATTCCCTTTGAATGTATTGATAAACGTTATTAATTCTGGCTTTATTTTACCATAACCACCAAAATGATAATCGTTTATTAACTCCCAGTTATCTTGGTGTGCAAATTTACGAATATCTTTATGTAAAAAATCACCTTTTAGCGCAGGAAAACCTAAAACTTTTTGCGACTTACTTGAGGCATTTATTAATCCTGAAATTGTTCCNCCNGTACCAACGGCACAACAGATANAATCAAATNTNNAATCCTCNNNTTTTAGGATTTCTTCACAACCTTTCACAGCCAAATCATTAGTACCTCCTTCTGGAATAAGATAAAANTCACCAAATTTATNTCTCAAAGCTTCAATAAAATCTTGATTCGNTTTTTTTCGGTAATCCTCTCTCGAAACAAATTCAAAATGCATCCCACAATCTTTAGCGAACTTCAATGTAGCGTTNAGGTTTGAAATGTTTTTTAATTCTTCTCCTCTAATGATTCCAANNGTCTTAAAGTTATACANCTTTCCTGCTGAAGCTACAGCAGCAATATGGTTTGAAAAAGCACCTCCAAAAGTCAATAANGTNTCATGCTTCAACTCCATTGCCTTCTCTATATTGAATTTTAGTTTTCTGTATTTATTTCCAGAAATAAAAGGATGAATTAAATCCTCTCGTTTTACTGAAATTTCAACATTAAAACCTTTAAAATCTATAGATTCGTTATGTACTCTTAAATTAAACAAACGTTTATTTTTTTATGCAAAAATAACTATAAAACAAAAAATGTAATAACCTTCAAAGAGCGTTGTAGAGTTTCAATAATATTTTATAAAACCCAAAAAAGATCGCTTTTTCAAATAATTGAAATCTTTTTCATTTCTATACGCTTCCTGTTCAAAAGAAATATTTCTATAAGCTAAATNCCATTTTTTATTTTGGATAAAACGAACCAAAAACTCAATAACATACAAGATATAAAAAGGCAGAACCAGCAACTCTAATTGCTGTCTTAAGTGAATTTTTTCATGATTCACAAGAACACGATTATGTTTTAAGTTTTTATACCTAAAAAATATAAAAGGAAAAAGAGTTATCCCTAAATAGCCTTTTGGCACGATGTATTTTGAAATTAATATCACAATTCTGTAAACTTCAAAAATCAATCCAAATTACATTATCTTTGTTTTATATGAAAAAATACGTCCCAATAGAAGAAGGTGACTACTACTTAACACCAGAAGGTTACCGTTGCTTCACTGAGCAATACCATCTTAAACGTGGCTACTGCTGTGAGAGCGGTTGCAGACATTGCCCTTATGGTTTTAATAAAAACAAATTAAAAAAACAGTAATGCAAATAACAAGCACATCATTTAAAGCACAAATTCTTGAAGGAATNCCTAAAGAACTACCTCNACCAAAACCTTATGACGATAGTTTAAACCATGCTCCAAAAAGAAAAGATATTTTAAATGATGAAGAAAAAAAACTAGCGCTTCAAAATGCATTGCGTTACTTTGAACCTCAACATCACACTACATTACTTCCTGAATTTAAAGATGAACTTGAGAAGTATGGACGCATATACATGTACCGTTTTCGTCCTGATTACAAAATGTATGCGAGACCAATAGATGATTACCCAGCACAATCAAAACAAGCAGCTGCCATAATGTTGATGATTCAGAATAATCTTGATTATGCCGTAGCACAACATCCACATGAACTAATTACTTATGGTGGAAATGGAGCTGTATTTTCAAACTGGGCTCAGTACCTTCTTACCATGCAATATTTAGCAAGTATGACTGATGAACAAACGCTCGTCATGTATTCAGGCCATCCAATGGGTTTATTTCCATCACATAAAAATGCACCTCGAGTTGTTGTCACTAACGGTATGATGATTCCTAATTACTCTAAACCTGACGACTGGGAAAAATTTAATGCGCTTGGTGTTACACAGTACGGTCAAATGACTGCTGGAAGTTACATGTATATTGGGCCACAAGGTATTGTTCACGGCACTACAATTACAGTCTTAAATGGTTTTAGAAAAATAAATAAATCACCCAAAGGTCACATCTTTGTAACCTCTGGTTTAGGCGGAATGTCTGGTGCACAACCAAAAGCTGGAAACATTGCGGGTTGTATAACTATTTGTGCTGAAGTGAATCCGAAAATCACACAAATTCGTCTAGATCAAGGCTGGATTGATGAAAAAATAAGCGACTTAGATCAATTAGTTGATCGTGTAAAAGTAGCTCAAAACAATAAAGAGACGATTTCTATTGCGTATTTAGGCAATGTGGTTGATGTATGGGAAAAATTTGATGAAGCTAATATCCATATCGATTTAGGAAGTGATCAAACTTCATTGCATAATCCATGGGCTGGAGGCTATTATCCTGCAGGTTTATCTTTTGAAGATGCCAATGAAATGATAGCAAACAATCCTGAATTGTTCAAAACCAAAGTACAAGAAAGTTTACGTAGACATACTGCAGCCATTAATAAACATACAGAGAAAGACACCTATTTCTTTGATTATGGAAATGCATTTTTACTAGAAGCCTCTAGAGCTGGTGCTGATGTGATGTCTAAAAACCCAACTATCGGTCGTGAATTTAAGTATCCTAGTTATGTGCAAGACATCATGGGACCTATGTGTTTTGATTATGGCTTTGGACCTTTCCGTTGGGTTTGTACCTCAGGAAAGCCAAAAGACTTAGCAAAAACAGATGCTATTGCTTGTGAGGTTTTAGAAGAGATTATGAAAAACTCACCTAAAGAAATTCAGCAACAAATGGCTGATAACATTCAATGGATAAAGGGTGCGCAAGAAAACAAACTAGTCGTTGGCTCACAAGCCAGAATATTATATGCTGATGCAGAAGGCCGCATGAAAATTGCTCAAGCTTTTAACGATGCTATTGCAAAAGGCGAAATTGGTTACGTTGTTTTAGGTCGCGATCATCATGATGTTTCTGGTACAGATTCACCTTATCGCGAAACCAGCAATATTTATGACGGTTCACGTTTTACATCAGATATGGCCATTCAGAACGTTATTGGAGATAGTTTCAGAGGAGCGACTTGGGTAAGTATCCACAACGGAGGTGGTGTTGGCTGGGGAGAAGTTATAAACGGTGGATTCGGCATGGTTCTTGATGGTACTATTGAAGCTGAAAAACGCTTAAAATCAATGCTTTTCTGGGATGTCAACAATGGAATTTCACGTCGCAGCTGGGCAAGAAATGAAGGTGCTGTTTTTGCAATAAAACGCGCCATGGAACAAGAACCAAATTTAAAAGTTACTATTCCTAATTTCGTTGATAGCAAACTTTTAGAATAACAAGTAAAAAAAAAGCAATATGAAAAAACTACTCAAATTATCACCGATTCTTTTATTTGCTCTACTCCTATCTTCATGTAGCTCAGTTAGAGTTGCAGCCGATTATGATAGAGAAGCAAATTTTGACCAGTACAAAACCTTTGCGTTTTTTAAACCTGGAATTGACAAAGCTGAAATAAGCGATTTAGACAAAAGACGAATCCTTAGAGCTATTGAAGCCGAACTAATGGCAAAAGGCTTGACTAAATCAGAAAACCCAGATATGTTAGTGAGTATTTTCACTAAATCTAACCAACGTGTTGATGTTTACAACAATGCTTGGGGCTACGGAGCTTGGGGCTGGGGAGGTTTCAATCGTTGGGGTTGGGGCTGGGGTCCTGGTTGGGGCGGAAATAATGTTTCAACATCTACAGAAGGAATGCTTTTCATAGATTTTATTGATGCAAGCGAAAAAGAATTAATCTGGCAAGGTTCAGGAACTGGTTACCTTGTAACATCTGATGTTGAAAAGAAAGAAGCTAGAATTAAAGAATTTGTTGCTAAAACTTTAGAGCAATTTCCACCATCTAAATAAAATATTAGACATCATATTCAAAAAGCACTATTATTCAATAGTGCTTTTTTTGTTAATCTTCGTTTAATTTTCGATTTGTTAAAATAGCCTATCTTTGCCCCCTTTTAAATGTAAATAGTAATATCATGGTATCTGGAAAGACTATTTTTAAAAATTTTACGGAAAATCCTAAAAACGATATCCTTGCAGGCATAACAGTTTCCCTTGCTATGATTCCTGAGGTTGTTGCTTTTGCGTTTGTAGCTCAAATTGATCCTTTAGTAGCACTGTCCGGAGCTTTTATTCTAGGTCTAATAACTGCTATTTTTGGAGGTAGACCAGGACTAATTTCTGGTGCAGCAGGTGCGGTTGCTGTTATTTTTGTAGACTTAATTGCTAAGGGTCACGACAAAGGGTTACTTTTTGATGCTCCAATAGATAATATGGGCTATTTCTATTTATTAGCAGCAGTAATATTAATGGGAATTATTCAAGTTGGTGCAGGTATATTAAAGCTTGGTCGCTTTGTGAGATTAATTCCACATCCTGTAATGATGGGCTTTGTTAATGGTTTAGCTATTGTTATTTTTCTAGCCCAAGTACGCATGTTTTCACATAAGGAACTACAAGTTGGAGCTGATGGATTAAAGAAATACATCAATATACCTATGGAAGGCACAGAACTCTATACTATGCTTGGACTTGTAGGTTTAACAATGGCTGTTATTTGGCTACTTCCAAAACTAACAACTAAAATTCCAGCTGCACTTACTGCTATTTTAATCACTACTGGCGTCGTTGTCTTTGGCGGATTAGAAGTAAGTACAGTTGGCTCTTATATCATTGAAGGTGGTGGTGAAGGTCTTAAAGGCGAATTCCCTACTCCAAACGTTGAACTTTGGCAAAATCTTCCAATAAATTTTGACACATTAAAATTCATCTTGCCTTATGCATTTTTAGCAGCTTCAGTAGGTTTAATAGAATCTCTAATGACTATGAACTTGGTTGACGAACTTACTGAAACCCGTGGAAATGGCAATAGAGAATGTGTTGCTCAAGGTGTTGGAAACATTACTAGCGGTCTTTTTGGAGGTACTGGTGGCTGTGGTATGATAGGGCAAACCGTAATTAATATCAATGCTGGTGGTAGGGGAAAATTATCTGGTGTAATGATGGCACTAACACTACTTACATTTATCTTATTTACAGCACAGTACATAGAACAAGTTCCTATTGCGGCTTTAGTTGGTGTTATGTTTATGATGGTTATTGATACGTTTGCTTGGTCTAGCTTTAGAATTATAAGAAAAATACCAATTTCTGATGCCGTTGTACTAATAATTGTCTCTGCTGTAACAGTTATTTTCGATTTAGCCATCGCAGTATTTATTGGTGTTATTGTCTCTGCTTTAGTTTTTGCATGGAAAAGTGCTACTATGATTAGAGCTCGTAAACGCATACAACCAGACGGCACTAAAACTTATGAAATTTGGGGACCTTTATTCTTCGGATCTATTCAGAGTTTTAACTCTAAGTTTGATGTGAAAAATGATCCAGAAAATGTTGAAATAGATTTTGTAGAATCTCGCGTTAGTGACCATTCTGCATTAGAAGCTATTTTCAATTTAGTAAATAAATACGAAGCTGCTGGAAAGAGTTTAAAATTGAAACATCTTAGTGAAGATTGTAAAGCTTTAATGTATAAAGCAAGCCCTAAGTTTAAAGAGGTTATAGTTGAAGATATTAATGATCCTCGTTATTATTTAGCCGCTAATCCTGAAGAATTTACAAAACCACTTTCGGAATACGATTTATAAAAGAAAAGCGACTCAATTGAGTCGCTTTTTTATTCAATAATCTAATAAGGCTTCAATCTTTGCTTTCACTTTTTCAGTAGAAGGAATCATGGTTTGCTCTAAAGTAGAGTTTAAAGGAATAGCAGGCATATTCTCACTACCAATCGTCATTACTGGTGCATCCAAATATTTAAAGCATTCTTCCTGAATTTTTCCAGATAAGGCTCTCGCAAAACTATTATTACTTGGCTCTTCGGTTACTACAAGACATTTGCCTGTTTTCTTAACCGAATTCATTATAGTTTCTTCGTCTAAAGGATACAACGTCCTTAAATCTATAACTTCTATCTGCTCCTTTAAACCAAGATCTTCAGAAGCATTCATTGCCCAATGCACACCCATTCCGTAGGTTACAATAGTGCAGGTTTCTACATCGTCTTGCTTCCAAATTTCTTGTAATACCCAAGCTTTTCCAAAAGGCAATACATAGTCTTCAGCAGGTTCTACAGAAGTTGCGCCTTGCGTACCCGGAACCTTAGACCAATACAAGCCTTTGTGTTCTAAAATTACTACTGGATTTGGATCGTGATACGCTGCTTTCATTAAGCCTTTTAAATCTGCACCATTACTCGGATAGGCAATTTTTATACCGCGAATATTGGTCACTACACTTTCTACTGAAGACGAATGATAAGGTCCACCACTACCATA
>PAJL01000037.1 GCA_002706045.1 Flavobacteriaceae bacterium | reverse complement strand
CTATCTCTTTTATAAAGTCTAGAAGTTTTACGGAATTATTATTCCCTATATTATATACTTTATAAAGTTCTTTGTTTTCAACACGAGATATTGCTGGCTTTTCAATAATTCTCACAACACCTTCTACAATATCATCTATATAAGTAAAGTCACGCTCCATTTTTCCGTGATTAAATACTTTTATAGGTCTGTCATTAACAATAGCATCAGTAAACAAAAACATAGCCATATCTGGTCTTCCCCAAGGGCCATAAACTGTAAAGAATCGTAAGCCTGTTGTTGGAACATTAAACAAATGACTGTAAGTATGAGCCATTAACTCATTACTTTTCTTTGTAGCAGCGTACAAGCTTATTGGGTGATCAACATTGTCGTCAGTAGAGAAAGGTACTTTTTTATTTAAACCATATACGCTAGAACTACTAGCATACACTAAATGTTTAATTTCAAAGTTTCTACAGCATTCAAGAATATTTAGAAATCCAACCAAATTAGAGTCTACATAAGTTTCTGGATTTTCTAAACTATATCTAACTCCAGCCTGTGCAGCTAAATTACAAACGATATCAAACTTTTCGTTTTTAAATAATTCAGGTAAATTTTCTCNATCTTCAAGGTTCATTCTTANAAAAGAGAAAGANCTANNNGAATTTTTNCANANTTTGTTAAACTCNCTAGCACACTCTTTNTCNATTCCTAANTCCTTAAGTCTTGAAAATTTTAGGTTANTATCATAATAATCGTTTATNTTATCTAANCCTACTACNTGATGCCCTTTATTTATTAATANTTTTGANACAAAAAANCCNATAAAGCCTGCAGCACCAGTTACTAATACTTTCATTATCTTTTATTTAATGTTTTGAATAATTNACCTCAAAGATTAAAATTTAGATTGATAANTTTGAGATTTTAGNGATAGAATNCATAAATATTAGTTTTGCGTAAAATCAATTTCTATAATTTTTNCTAGNGAGTCGCAATTTTCNACTTTGAGTTCCATCTCTTGCTCTTTATAAGAGTTTTCTATAAGATATATTTTACAAGAGTCTAGATCAATATTACTTTTTGAAAAATCAACTGTTCCGTACTTTATTAAGTTAACTACAGTTAAAGAATCTAGTGTGTTTTTTTGAATAAAAATAGAGGCACTTTCAGAATAAGAAAGTGGTTTAGAACTGATGTTTTTAACTGTTCTAGCATTTGGNCCATAATCACACGAAGCATCTTTGCCGTTAAGAAAAAACATAAGAATTATAAGACCTATGGCAAATCCTCCAAGATAATAGCCAAGTCGATGAATAAACTTCATTGAATAATTTTAAAAGATTAATAGGTTGACATCATTGTAATCTAAACCATACCATTCGGAAACCGATTTATTAGTTAAGATGCCGTGGTAAAAATACAACCCATTTTTTAATCCTCTATCAAATCTAAGCGCATTTTCTAAACCACCATGTTCGCCAATTTCTAGTAAATAAGGTGTGAAGATATTGCTTATGGAAACAGAAGCTGTTCTAGAGTAACGCGCAGGAATATTCGGAACACAATAATGGAGTACTCCGTTGTGTTCAAAAGTAGGATGGTCATGAGTGGTTATTTCACTGGTTTCAAAACAACCTCCCATATCAATGCTTACATCTATGACTACTGAGCCTTTTTTCATGTTGTCTACCATAGTTTCAGTAACTACAATAGGNGAACGATTAGTGCCTCTAACAGCACCAATNGCAACATCACATCTTTTTAAGGCTTTTAGTAGGTTTTTTGGTTGCATTGTAGAGGTGTAAATTGTACGTCCTAAATTATTCTGAATACAGCGTAGTTTAGTAATTGAACTATCAAAAACCTTAACATTTGCACCTAAACCAATAGCTGATCTAGCAGCGAATTCACCTACTGTGCCAGCACCTAGAATTAAAACCTCGGTAGGAGGAACACCATTGATGTTTCCCATCATTAATCCATTACCACCATTAACATTAGATAGTAACTCAGAAGCGATTAAAATAGAAGCTGTGCCTGCAATTTCACTAAGTGACCTCACTGCTGGGTAAGCACCATCTTCATCTTTAATATATTCAAAAGCTAAAGCAGTGATTCTTTTTTTGGCTAAAGCTTCAAAATAAGCTTTACTCTGAGTTTTAATCTGTAAGGCAGATATTAAAATTGTCTGTGGATTTATTAAACTAATTTCATCTAAGGAAGGTGGTTCTACTTTTAGTATCATAGGGCAGGAGTAGACCTTTGCCGTATCCTTGGTGACTTCTGCACCAGCTTCACTATAATCTTTATCATTGAAATTAGCACCTTCTCCAGCACCAGATTCTAATAAAACGCGGTGACCATTTGCTGTTAAAGCAGAAACAGCATCTGGAGTTAGGC
Source organism: Flavobacteriaceae bacterium (assembly GCA_002706045.1). Lineage (GTDB taxonomy): Bacteria > Bacteroidota > Bacteroidia > Flavobacteriales > Flavobacteriaceae > Winogradskyella. The sequence goes on along the minus strand of PAJL01000037.1, from coordinate 14,727 downwards.
AAACTCTTTTTTCTTGAAAATGAGTTTCTTTAGGGATGCCAATAAAAAGTTCCCCTTTTCGTTTAAAAATTTCTAAGGTCTCTTCTTGAGGTAATAGTTGGGCTTTGGTAAATGGTGATAAAGATTTACTCATTGAAGGTTAGTTTAAAGTAACTGCAATATAGTGAAAGCCTAAATGAATTACTAAAATTATTCTATTTCAAAAAATAAATGCTTTAATAGAGAGGAATATAATAATTAAAAGTACTGTTTAATCTTACCCCAAAAGGTTTTTGGTTTTATCATAAACTCTTCTTCTAATTCTTCCATAGTTTTATCTGCATCGTTTATTTTATTGAACATTCTAGCTCTAATTAGATATATTGAAGGGAAAACGATAGCCATAAAAGGTAAAAGCCAAATAATATGAAGTTCGTCCATATAAACTATATCATCATTTAATGCACTTAAGCACTGAAAAGAAAACATAGCAATGGGGATTATTAAAACATGATACCACCAATGCTTACANGTAAAAAACCATATGAGAGAAAGTAATAAGGGTATAACTTTCATCATTAAAACCCAGACGCCTACATTTGCACTTCCATATAAATTACTATTATATGTTCCAAATATAGTTTCCCATTTAGGNGTGTCAGGCACATATTCGTANATATAGAATAAAAAAGGAGTACCAGCTATAACTGTAGCTATGATACTCCCCATTAAAATCTTTCGATTATAAGATTTCTTATCCGTGTGTTGGGATTTTAAGTTTTCTTTTGTCAACTTGTGTTGTAGTTTGGCCATCTAAGTCAATAATGTTAGTTGCTTGAGCAGTGAATAACATTCCGCCGAAGATAGCAATCGCTAGTACTAGTTTTTTAGCTTTCATAATTTAAAGGGATTTAATTAATTAATTACTACAAAATTACAGTGTAGAGTAATAGTGCTAAAATGTAATAATGTTAAAATCCTAGAAATTATGAGTTTATAATTACGGTTTTCCCGTAATTAGCATACTATCTTAATGGAATATTGTNAAAATTTAAACTAAAATTTTGTTTCTGTCATAGCTTTATTTTCGGTTAAATGTTTAGTCTTTATAGTTAATTTGAGGGATCTTTTCTCATTATTAATATTAGTGATATTTATTGTCTGGCTATCATCTGAGAGTAATTCTTCAACACGCTCAGGCCATTCAATAAAAAGCCAATTATTACTATTAAAATAATCTTCAACACCAAAATTATAAGCTTCTTCNATATCTTCAATCCTATAGAAATCAAAATGAAAAACCTTATCATTTGTCAGCTCATATTCATTAACAATGGAGAATGTTGGACTAGAAGCTACNTCNTCACTTCCTAAAGCTTTAAGTAAAGCATTTATGAAAGTTGTTTTTCCAGCACCCATTNCCCCATTGAAAAGCACGGTTTTAGAAACTAAATGCTCTAAAACTTTAGTTGNAATGCTATCAATTTCATTGAGTTGATATTCAAATTCTATAGTATTCACTATCAATTAAATTTGATGCAATGTTAGGAATAAAATATTGAAAATCCTAGAAATTTATGTATTTCGTCGATTTTTTTTGCTTTTTACGGATATTATCCTTTATAGAAGATTTGTTATTTTGGTTCTAAAACCACAAAAGGAATAATCATTTCCTCTAAAGAAACTCCACCATGCTGATACGTATTTCGGTAGTAACTGACATAGTGATTAAAATTATTTGGATAAGCTAAAAACAAATCCCCTTTAGCAAAAATAAACGAGCTACTCATACTTAATGAAGGTAAATGAATAGATTTTGGATCTTTTACCGCCAAAACATCTTTGTCTTGATAGGTGAGGCTACGACCTGTTTTATAGCGTAAATTCAAACTAGTATCTCTATCGCCTATAACTTTAGAAGGTGCTTTAACATTAATAGTACCATGATCTGTAGTTAATATAAGTTTAAAGCCTAATTGTTGAGAAAGTTGAATCATTTCTAATAATGGAGAGTTTTTAAACCAGCTTAAAGTCAAAGAACGATAGGCTTTATCGTTAGAGGCTAATTCTTTAACAACTTCCATTTCAGTTTTAGAATGAGATAGCATGTCCACAAAATTATACACCACTACACTTAAATCGTTTTCTTTTAATGCTCTAAAGTTTTCTACAAGCTTCTTTCCGGACTTTAAATTGGTGATTTTATGATACTCATATTTTAGATGTGTTAGACCTAAACGCTTCAACTGTTCTCTTAGAAAATCATCCTCGTGAAGGTTCTTTCCGCCTTCATCTATATCGTTTTTCCAATATTGAGGATAAAGTTTTTCCATGTCTGATGGCATTAAACCAGAAAATATAGCATTACGCGCATACTGTGTAGCTGTTGGTAAAATGCTGAAGAATGAAAGCTCTGAAGCTTTCTTGTAATAATTGTTAACGATAGGCTCAAAAGCTTTCCATTGGTCATAACGTAAATTATCGATGACAACTAAAAGCGTTGGTTGTTTATCGCTTAGTTCTGGTACAACTTTATCCTTGAATAAAGTATGTGACATTATAGGTGCTTCAGCATTTGGCTGAAACCAATCTTCGTAATTTTTCTCAATAAATTTGCCAAATTGTAGATTAGCTTCTGTTTTTTGGGATTCAAGGATATCAGTCATTCCAACGTCTTCTATATCTTCAAGCTGAAGTTCCCAGTAAATTAATTTTTGATAAAGATCTACCCATTCCTGATAAGAATTTACCATGGATAAATCCATAGCTATTTTTCTAAATTCTTGTTGGTAATTAGATGTGGTCTTTTCAGAAACTAAACGAGAATGGTCTAAGTTCTTCTTTAAACTCAGCAGAATTTGGTTTGGGTTAACAGGCTTAATTAAATAATCAGCAATTTTATTGCCGATAGCTTCCTCCATTATATATTCTTCCTCACTTTTGGTAATCATTACCACAGGAAGGTTTGGTCGTTTTTCTTTTATTTCATTTAAAGTTTCCAATCCTGTGAGTCCAGGCATGTTTTCATCTAAAAACACAATATCAAAGTTCGTTTCGTCTATAACTTCTAGTGCTTCTGTACCGCTTTGGCATTTAGTAACTTTATATTGTTTTTGCTCTAAAAAGAGAATATGAGGTTTTAGTAAATCTATTTCGTCGTCTACCCAAAGAATATTTATCATGTTGTGGTATATTTGTCTTTTAACTATTGATTTTTATACATTTTGCCTACTAATAATAAGCTTAAAATATTTAACGATCCAATTTACGGATTTATTACCATTCCAAATTCACTAATTTTTGACATTATTCAGCATAAATACTTTCAGAGGTTACGTAGAATTACCCAAATGGGTTTATCTTATTTAGTGTATCCAGGCGCACATCATACACGCTTTCATCATGCGCTTGGCTGTATGCATTTAATGCAAAAAGCTATAAATGTACTTCGTTTTAAAGGAGTTGCGATTTCGGAAGATGAAGAAAACGGTTTGCTAATCGCTATTTTATTGCACGATATTGGACANGGNCCTTTTTCTCATGCNATGGAGCATAGTATAGTAAATGATATTTCTCANGAGGAAATTTCACTGCGTTTTATGGAAGAACTCAATAATGAGTTTAACGGAAGTTTAACGTTAGCAATCTCAATTTTTAAAGGTGAATACCCTCGGAAATTCATGTGTCAATTNATTTCAAGTCAACTCGATATGGATAGAGCAGACTATCTNAAAAGAGANAGTTTTTACACAGGTGTTGCTGAAGGAAACATTAATAGTGAACGTTTAATTACGATGCTTAATGTNGTTGAAGATNAGTTGGTTGTGGAAGAAAAAGGAATTTACAGTGTAGAGAAGTTTTTAGTGGCTAGACGCTTTATGTATTGGCAAGTATATTTACATAAAACAAGCTTAGCGGCCGAACAACTTTTAACAAGAATTTTAAAGCGAGCTAAAGATTTGGTTTCGGGAGGAGTTGATCTTAATGCAAGTGAAGCTTTGTCTTATTTTTTAAATTCTAATATTGATAGAAAATCTTTTGATGATAAAACTTTAAGCATATTCTCTAAATTAGATGATTATGATATTGTTTCAGCAATGAAGAACTGGCAAAATTATAATGATTTTGTTTTGAGTAATCTTTGCGAAATGATTCTCGATAGAGATTTATTGAAGATAAAGTTGAAAAATAAAGATATTAAACAAGTGGAACTTACAGAGCATATCAATGCTTTAGTTGACGAGTATAATCTAACTAGAGAAGAAGCAGAGTATTTTGTTTTTAAAGGTGAAATTACCAATCAAGCTTATAAGAGTAAAAAGCAGAATATCAANATTCTTCTAAAGTCAGGAAAAGTAAAGGATATCGTTAAAGCTTCAGATCAAGTTAACCTAAAAGCACTAAGTAAACCTGTAACCAAATATTATAAGTGCTATCCTAAGAAGAAATTGTAATACATTTTTTCTATTTTTGCTGAACCAACAGACAAATAAATCAATTAATTGAAATTTACAGCAGAACAAATCGCAGGTATTTTAGAAGGAACTGTTGATGGTGATCCCAACGTGGAAGTTTCTACACTATCCAAAATAGAAGAAGGAAGCGAAGGATCTTTAACTTTTTTAGCAAATCCTAAATACACGCAATACATTTATACTACAGAGGCTTCGGTTACTATTGTTAATGAGGACTTTAAACCCGAAAACCCAATAAGTACAACACTTATAAAAGTAGAAGACGCTTACAGGTCTTTTACAAAACTCTTAGAATATTACAACCAATTTAAAATGAGTAATAAGTCAGGAATAGAGCAACCGAGCTTTATTTCCGATACTGCAAAATTGGGTGAAAATATTTATGTAGGTGCATTTACTTATATAGGAGATAATGTAACTATAGGGAATAATGTTAAGATTTTCCCGAATTCATACATTGGCGAGAATGTTACGATTGGTGACGATTGTATCATCTTTGCCGGCGGAAAAATTTATTCCGATTGTGTTATTGGTAATAATTGTGTGATCAATTCTGGCGCGATTATAGGTGCCGATGGTTTTGGTTTTGCTCCAAATGAAAAGGGTGAATACTCAAAAGTTCCACAAATAGGAAATGTAATTTTAGAAGACAATGTCGATGTTGGAGCTGGTACTACAATAGATAGAGCCACAATGGGTTCTACCGTAATTCGTTATGGTGTAAAACTAGACAATCAAATTCAGATTGCACACAATGTTGAAATAGGAAAAAATACCGTTATAGCAGCTCAAACAGGAGTTGCAGGATCAACTAAAATAGGTAGCAATTGTATTATTGGAGGTCAAGTAGGAATCGTTGGTCATATCACTATAGGTAACAATGTTAAAGTGCAAGCGCAATCAGGAATTGGAAGAAATATAAAGGATAACGAAGTTTTACAAGGTTCACCATCTTTTGGTTACACCGACTGGAATAAATCTTATGTGCTTTTCAAAAACTTACCAAAGCTTGCAAAAACTATAAATGAATTAGAAAAAAAAGTAGATGGCAATAATTAAAACAGATATAAAGCAAAAGACCATTGAAAAAGAGGTTACGCTTGAAGGAGTAGGACTTCATACAGGTGCAAATGTTAAATTGGTTTTTAAACCTGGAGCTGAAAATTCAGGATTCCTTTTTGAGCGTGTCGATTTAGAAGGACACCCAAAAATTGAAGCTGATGCCAACTATGTTACTAACACGCAAAGGGGAACTTGTTTAGAGAGAAACGGAGTTGTTATTCAGACATGTGAACATGTTTTAGCAGCTTTGGTTGGCTTAGATATAGATAACGTTGTAATAGAACTTAATGCTTCTGAGCCACCTATTATGGATGGTTCTTCAAAGTTTTTTGTGGAAGCTTTAGAGGAAGCAGGAATTGTTGAGCAAGAAGCTTGTAGAGAAGAATATGAAGTTACTGAAGTAGTTTCTTATTCAGATGAAGCCTCTGGTAGCGAAATTATTTTAATGCCTTCAAGTTCTTACCAAATCACTACAATGGTAGATTTTGGAACAAAAGTTTTAGGGACTCAAAATGCAACATTAAATAAAATTTCTGATTTTAAATCTGATATAGCAAATGCAAGAACATTTAGTTTCCTCCATGAAATAGAAATGCTTTTAGAGCATGGTCTGATAAAAGGAGGTGACTTAAATAATGCCATAGTTTATGTCGATAAGGAATTATCGCCTGAAACAATGGAAAAGCTTAGTGTCGCATTCAATAAAGATAAAATTACTGTTAAGCCTAATGGTATTTTGGATAATCTTACACTGCATTATCCTAATGAAGCTGCAAGGCACAAATTATTAGATGTTATTGGTGATTTAGCATTAATTGGTACTCGTATTAGAGGCAAAGTCATTGCTAACAAACCAGGGCATTTTGTAAACACTCAGTTTGCAAAAAAGATGTCTAAAATTATAAAGAACGAAAGACGTAATAATGTGCCTCAAGTCGATTTGAATTCTGAACCTTTAATGGACGTGAATCAAATCATGAACATGTTACCGCATAGACAACCATTCTTACTTTTAGACAAAGTTTTTGAACTTACTGAAAGTTATGTTATTGGTTTGAAAAATGTCACAATGAATGAAGAATTCTTCAAAGGACATTTTCCTGGAGCTCCAGTAATGCCAGGTGTGCTAATTGTTGAAGCCATGGCGCAAACAGGTGGTATCTTAGTATTAAGTACTGTTCCAGATCCTGAAAATTATTTAACGTTCTTCATGAAAATGGATAATGTTAAGTTCAAACAAAAAGTTGTTCCTGGTGACACTTTAATTTTTAAGTGTGAATTGATTACTCCAATTAGAAGAGGCATCTGTCACATGCAAGGCTATGCATATGCCAATGGAAAATTATGCGCAGAAGCCGAATTAATGGCTCAAATTTCAAAAGTAAAATAAAATGAACCAACCTTTAGCATATGTACATCCTGGTGCAAAAATCGCTAAGAATGTCGTAATAGAGCCTTTTACAACAATACATAACAATGTAAAGATAGGTGAGGGCACATGGATTGGTAGTAATGTTACTATCATGGAAGGTGCTCGTATCGGAAAAAATTGTAACATTTTTCCAGGTGCAGTAATATCAGCAGTTCCTCAAGATTTAAAATATAACGACGAAGAAACAACTGTAGAAATAGGTGATAATGTTACCATTCGAGAGTGCGTTACTATTAATCGTGGTACAGCAGATAAGATGAAAACTGTGATAGGTGATAATTGCCTTATCATGGCCTATTGTCATATTGCACACGATTGTATTGTAGGGAACAACTGTATTTTTTCAAACAACAGTACACTCGCTGGACACATCACGGTAGGGGATTATGTTGTTTTAGCAGGAATGACCGCAGTACATCAATTCTGTTCTATAGGAAATCATGCCTTTGTAACAGGTGGTTCTTTAGTTCGTAAAGATGTACCACCTTATGTTAAAGCTGCTCGTGAGCCTTTATCTTACGTAGGAATTAATTCAGTAGGATTGAGACGAAGAGGCTATTCTTCAGAAAAAATTAGAGAAATACAAGATATTTACAGAATACTGTATCAAAAAAATTATAACAATACACAAGCTTCAGATTTAATTGAAGCTGAAATGGAAGCCACTCCTGAGCGCGATGAAATTTTACAGTTTATAAAGAATTCTCATCGAGGTATTATGAAAGGCTACTTTAAATCAAACTAAAAAAATAACTATATAAATTATAATGGCAAGTACATCAGATATTAGAAACGGACTATGTATTAGATATAATCACGATATTTATAAAATCGTTGAATTCCTTCATGTAAAACCAGGGAAAGGTCCTGCTTTTGTGAGAACAAAATTAAAAAGTGTAACTACAGGAAAAGTAATAGATAACACTTTTTCAGCAGGTCATAAAATTGATGATGTTCGTGTTGAAACTCATAAGTTTCAATATTTATACAATGATGGTGAATTCTACCATTTTATGAATGAAGCAGACTACACTCAAATTCGTTTATTAGAATCAGCTTTAGATAGACCAGATTTATTAAAAGAAGGTGAAATTGTAACTATTCAGATTAATACTGAAGATAATATGCCTTTATCAGTTGACATGCCTGCAACTGTAATTTTAGAAGTAACGCATACAGAGCCAGGTGTTAAAGGAAATACAGCTACAAACGCTACTAAACCAGCTACGGTTGAGACTGGAGCTGAAGTTAACGTTCCTTTATTTATAAACGAAGGTGACAAAATAAAGGTTGAGACCGAAAAAGGAACTTATAAAGAACGTATTAAAGAGTAATTGTTATTCCTGCGCTGTCACTGAGCAAGTTGAAGTGAAGACAGGAACATTATATTCAAAACTTCAGAATTTGAAATTTCCTAGAGAATATTCATTAAAAGAGATCGCCGAAATAATCCAAACAGATTATGTTGGTAGCGATGATTTTCCTATTTTAGGCATGAATGAAATCCATGTTGTAGAGCCAGGAGACATTGTGTTTGTGGATCATCCAAAATATTATGATAAAGCACTACAGTCAGCTGCAACTATTGTTTTAATCAATAAAGAAGTTGAATATCCAGAAGGAAAAGCTTTATTAATTTCAGATGATCCTTTTAGAGATTTCAATAAATTGACCAATCACTTCCAGCCATTTAAGCCGTCTAATGTTGCAATAGCAGAAAATGCTAAAATTGGAGAGGGAACTGTTATTCAACCCAACTGTTTTGTAGGTAATAATGTAACAATTGGAAAGAACTGTGTTATTCATTCTAATGTTAGTATTTATGATAATGCAATTATAGGTGATAACGTTATTATTCATGCAGGAACAGTTTTAGGCGCAAGTGCTTTTTATTATAAAAATAGACCAGAAGGTTTCGATCAGTTGAAATCAGGTGGTAGAGTAGTTATAGAAAACAATGTTGATATTGGTGCACTTTGCACAATAGATAACGGAGTTACTGCAGATACAACAATTAAGGAAGGGACTAAGATCGATAATCAGGTTCAGGTAGGTCATGATACGATTATTGGCAAAAAATGTTTAATCGCCTCACAAGTTGGTATTGCAGGTTGCGTGATAATAGAGGACGAAGTTACCATTTGGGGACAAGTAGGTATTACTAGCGGAATTACTATTGGTAAAAAAGCAGTGATTTCTGCCAAAGCAGGTGTAAGCAAATCTTTAGAAGGAGGAAAGAGCTATTTCGGTGTTCCAGCTGACGATTTTAGATCTAAATACAAGGAGATTGCTTCTATAAAAATGATACCTGAAATCCTCGAAAAGTTGAAAAACAAAAAATAATAATCAAGTCGTAGAAAAACATAAAAAAGAGGTCGGTTTTACATTTCAAAACTCTTATTTTTGCATAACAAATTAATAAAACTTAAAAACAGAAATATCTAATGAGCGTTTTAGTTAATAAAAATTCAAACATAATTGTACAAGGTTTTACAGGTAGTGAAGGAACTTTTCACGCTGAACAAATGATTGAATATGGTACCAATGTGGTTGGTGGTGTTACTCCAGGAAAAGGAGGTCAAACTCACTTAGGAAAACCAGTTTTTAATACAGTTTCTGAAGCTGTAGAACAAGCTGGAGCTGATACAACTATCATTTTTGTACCGCCAGCATTCGCTGCTGATGCGATTATGGAAGCTGCTGATGCAGGTATAAAAGTAATTATTACTATTACAGAAGGTATTCCTGTTGCAGATATGATTAAAGCTGCAGATTATATCAAAAACAGAGATTGTCGTTTAATTGGTCCTAACTGTCCTGGTGTCATTACTCCAGGTGAAGCTAAGGTAGGTATTATGCCTGGTTTTGTTTTTAAAGAAGGTAAAGTAGGTATTGTTTCAAAATCTGGTACGTTAACTTACGAAGCAGCGGATCAAGTTGTGAAGCAAGGTTTAGGTATTACTACTGCAATTGGTATTGGAGGAGACCCAATTATTGGTACAACTACAAAAGAAGCTGTTGAACTTTTAATTAATGATCCTGAAACTGAAGCTGTTGTAATGATTGGTGAAATAGGTGGTCAATTAGAAGCTGATGCTGCTAAATGGTACAAAGAAAGCGGAAGTAAAAAACCAATCATCGGTTTTATTGCTGGTGAAACTGCACCTGCTGGTCGTACTATGGGACATGCTGGAGCTATTGTAGGTGGTAGTGATGATACAGCACAAGCTAAAAAGAAAATTATGAGAGAATGTGGTATCCACGTTGTTGATTCTCCTGCTGAAATTGGTAAAAAAGTAGCTGAAGTTTTAGGCTAATCAAAATATTTAAATACTAAACCAAGTTTGGTATAAACTGTTAAAAACCTTACAAAATCTTGTGAGGTTTTTATATTTCATGCAACTTGTAATTGGTATATTTGACATTATATAAACACTTTCCTTCCTTTTATGAGTTGGGTAGGAACTAACTAATCGAAAAAATAATTTATGAAACTTTTAGAAGGTAAAACAGCAATCATTACTGGAGCAAGTAGAGGAATTGGTAAAGGTATTGCTGAAGTTTTTGCAGATCATGGAGCAAACATAGCTTTTACATACAGTTCGTCTGTTGAGGCTGCAAATGAATTAGAAAATGAACTTAATGACAAAGGTGTAAAAGCTAAAGGCTATCAAAGTAATGCTGCTAGTTTTGATGAAGCTCAAAAGTTAGCTGAAGATGTTGTTGCTGAATTTGGTTCAATAGATATTTTAGTTAATAACGCTGGTATTACAAAAGATAACCTGTTAATGCGTATGGGTGAAGAGGATTTCGATAAAGTTATTGAAGTGAATCTTAAATCCGTTTTCAATATGACTAAAGCTGTACAGCGTACTATGTTAAAGCAACGTAAAGGCTCAATCATTAATATGAGCTCTGTAGTTGGTGTTAAGGGTAATGCTGGTCAGACCAATTATGCAGCTTCAAAAGCAGGTATTATAGGCTTTTCTAAGTCAGTAGCTTTAGAATTGGGTTCTCGTAATATAAGAAGTAACGTCATTGCACCAGGTTTTATTGAAACTGAAATGACAGCAAAATTAGATGAAGAAACTGTAAAAGGTTGGAGAGCTGCAATACCACTAAAACGTGGTGGTACTCCAGAAGATATCGCTAACGCTTGTGTGTATTTAGCAAGTGATCTTAGTGCCTATGTAACTGGACAAACCCTGAATGTTGATGGTGGAATGTTAACATAAAATCCATTAAAATACAGTAAGCTATTAATTAATCAATAAAAAAATAAAATGAAACTAAAAATAAACCTAGTTTTTATATGCTTATTTTTATTAACTATATCTATTAATGGACAAGTAAGTGTAGGACCAACCCATATTGGTAAGCAAAAGAAATTTCCTAAAGATCGTTTAAATAAATTTAAAGGTACCGAAACAATTTTTGTTTTATCAGATATAATTGATACAGCTACTTATGAAAAGTTGTTGAGTGATTCATGGGATATAACTCCATACAAGTTGATTAGCCGAGAAGATTTTAATTTGTTGGATTACTTAGATGGTAACTATTCATTTGCAAATTTAGAAGGTTATCATAAGCAAAAACAGATGAAATCAGGTGCTGTTGTAGACTATATTTATGTTTATGTAAACTTCTTTATGCTTGACAGTGAGGGTTTAAAGAAAGATATAAGTAAGTTAGATAAAAGCAAAAAAAAATATGAAAGAAAACTCAATAATGCGATAAGTTCTAATAGAGAAAATATAGCTAGAGTTGATTTGTTTCCAAAAGACACTTTTCTTGCTACGGCATTAACTTCAGAAACTTCCGTTATAATGGATAGTATTTATACTAGAGATGTGTTTTATAATTATAAATCAGGGTTTTTAAAAAATTATTTTCAAAAGGTAAATAATCAAATAGGGACTGGTGAAGAATATTGGATGTATGATAATGATTTTTTACCTGAACTAAAAAAATTAGCTAACGAAACACTTTATATTCCAAATTATCACTTGATAAAGTACAACCCTTGGAAAATGAAAGCCAAAGAAGATAAAGATGAATTTCAAGATACTTTTGAAAACTATAATTATAAGTTTGAGTTTCAGGATGAAAATGAGATAGATAGAAGGATTCTTAATGGAGAAGAATTTTATTACCTCCGTTTTGTAAGAGTGAATTCACAAAAATTCATACATATTATAAACTCAAAAACGGGTGAAATCATTTACAGAAATTATGTTGCAGGAATGTTATCTTCATATAATATGAAAGCAAGGCATGTTAAGGATATTAATTCTTGTATAAAAAAAGCATTAAAAAGATAATTGCAAACAGAAACGATTTTATATATAACCATTGCTGCAATAACAGCGCTTTTATTAGCGCTGTTTCAATATTTATATAAATCGAAATTAAAATCTAATCTTAAGTATATATTAGTAGCGTTAAGGTTTATTGCTGTATTTGGAATCTTATTATTGCTGATTAATCCTAAATTCCAATCCAATACTTATTACAACGAAAAACCCACTCTAGTTGTTGTGGTAGATAATTCAGAATCGGTTTCGTATTTGGAACAAGATGCAGGTGTTAATAGCATTCTAAAATCTATTGATTCAAGTTCAGAACTCAAGGAACGTTTTAATATTCAAGAATACAGTTTTGGCAAGTCTGTAAACAATTTAGATAGTTTAAGTTTTACGGAACGTCAATCTAATATTTCGCAAGCTTTAAAGCAATTTGGTGAAGTTTTTAAAGATGAAACAGCTCCAATAATCCTTGTTACCGATGGTAATCAAACCTATGGTTCTGATTATAGTTATGTGTATAATTCCGTAAATCAGCCTATATATCCAATTATTTTAGGAGACTCAACAGTGTATTCAGATTTAAGCATTAAACAGCTTAATGTTAATCGTTACGCCTTTTTAAAGAATGACTTTCCTGTTGAAATTATTACAAACTATAATGGTACGGAAGCTGTAAATACCGAATTGAAGATTTGGTCAGGAAGCAATATGGTTTTCAGAAAAACTATTCAGTTTGATGACGCAAAAACTTCGGAAATTGTCTCAACTACTTTAACCGCAAACTCAGTTGGTGTAAAAACTTATCGTGTAGAATTGGTGCCCCTAGAAGATGAGAAAAATAAAGTTAACAATACCAAAAATTTTGGAGTAGAGGTCATCGATCAAAAGACAAATATAGCCTTAGTTTCAGATAAATTACATCCAGATTTAGGCGCTTTAAAAAAGTCAATTGAAAGTAATGAACAGCGAAGCGTTACTATTTTAAATCCAAAAGAATATTTTGATAAAATAAATGATTTTCAATTGGTTATTTTGTATCAGCCGAATAATGGCTTTAATAGAGTTCTTCAAGAAATTAAAGCTCAAAAGCTGAATACATTTACAATCTCTGGACCAATAACAAATTGGAATTTACTCAATAATTCTCAAGGCTATTTTAAGCAGACCATAACAAATCAAACTGAAAATTTTCAAGCTAATTTAAACAAGAACTACAACACTTTTATCGTTGATAATTTAGATTTTAATAATTATCCACCCTTAAAATCTGAATTTGGAAAAACAGAATTTTTAGTGCCTGCTGATGTTATTCTTTATAAAACTGTAAATGGCATTACTACGGATCAGTCTTTGCTTTCTACAATAGAGTTTGAAAATACAAAACACGCCTTACTAAGTGGTGAAGGTATATGGCGTTGGCGCGCACAATCATATTTAGATACGGAAAGCTTCAGTGATTTTGATAATTTTATTGGGAAACTTATTCAATACTTAAGTTCTAATAAAAAGCGCACACGAATAAACATCGATTACAAATCATTCTATAATGGCAATGATGATGTTATCATTTCAGCGCAATATTTCAACAAGAATTATGAGTTTGATAATAGTGCTTCTTTAAGTATCACTTTAAAAAATACGGAAGATGATAGTGTAAGAGAAGTACCTTTGCTATTAAATAATGGAAATTACACAGTTGATCTCAGCGGTATAAAAGCTGGCGAGTATAATTTTACAGTTAAGCATGCTTCAGAAGCTGTATCTGCCTTAGGTCAATTTCAGGTTTTAGAATACAATGTTGAACAACAATTTCTAAATGCTGATATTTCAAAATTAAAATCTCTAGCTAATAATAGTTCAGGAAAGTCTTATTTCAGTAGTGAAACTGATGATTTAATTGAGAATCTCCTCTCAGATAAGCGATATTCTACAATTCAGAAAAGCACTAAAAATATCGTACCTTTGATAGACTGGAAATATCTACTTGGCTTAATCGCTTTAAGCTTGTTTGCCGAGTGGTTTATTAGAAAGTACAACGGACTAATATAAAAACAAACTAACATGGACAAATTACCTAAAATAGGACTGCCAATTTTAATTGGTATCGTTCTACTAATAATTATTATCGCAAAATCGGCTGTTACTATAGATGCTGGACATGCGGCTGTATTGTATGAAACTTTAGGAGATGGAGTTGATTCTAACAAAGCACCATTAGGACCTGGTTTCCATATTATTGCACCATGGAACAGAGTTATCGATTATGAAACTCGCCAACAAGAAATCCCAGAAAAAATGTCAGTATTATCATCTAATGGATTAGATATAAAATTAGATGCTTCTGTGTTATATGAACCTGATGTTAAGAATTTGGGTAAATTACACAATGAGAAAGGAGAAAATTATTTAAGTAGAGTTTTACAACCTGCTATAAGAAGTGCAGCTAGAAGTGTAGTTGGTCGTTATACTC
>PAJL01000036.1 GCA_002706045.1 Flavobacteriaceae bacterium | reverse complement strand
GTCTGCGCCATTATCTAAAGCAGCTTGCAAGGATTCAAAATTTCCTGCAGGCGCCATTAATTCTATCTTTTGCATCGTACTAGTCTTGTTTACTTTTTAGAGTTTCAAAAATATTACGCAAGTCTTTTTTATACGGCAAATGGTCTGCACGTCCTTTTTTAAAGATGTCATTGCTATTTCCTTGTCCTTTGCGTAATGCTTTTTGCTCTTCGTAAGGCAATGCGTTTATGTCTTTACACGTTGATGAACAGCAATTGTCCATTTCAGCTTTACAATCTTCACACTGAATGAATAGTAAATGACAAGCATCATTTGCACAGTTTACGTGTGTATCACAAGGTTTCCCGCATTGGTGACATTGCGCAATAACATCGTCGCTTATTTTTTCTGAACGACGCTCGTCAAACACAAAATTCTTTCCTATAAACTTATTTTCTAAAGCTTTTTCGTTGACTTGTCTTGTGTATTCTATAATTCCACCATCAAGTTGATAGACGTTTTTAAACCCTTTGTGTTTAAAATAAGCACTAGCTTTTTCGCAACGAATACCACCAGTACAATACATTACTAGTTTTTTATCTTCTTTATGTGCTTTTAAATCATCTTCAATAATATCTAAAGACTCTCTAAAGGTGTCTACATCTGGCGTTACGGCGTTTTTAAAGTGACCTATTTCACTTTCGTAGTGGTTACGCATATCTACTAATACCGTGTTTTCGTCTTCGATTAAATCATTAAACATTTCGGCATTAACATGTATTCCTTTGTTGGTTACGTCAAAAGTATCGTCGTTTAAACCATCTGCAACAATCTTATCTCTCACCTTAACTTTCAGCTTTAAAAAAGACATGTTGTCTTGCTCTACAGCAATGTTAAGTCTTACATTTTCTAAAAAGTCAATGCTGTCTAAATGCGTTTTGAAGTTTTCAAAATTTTCGGCAGGAAGTGATAATTGGGCATTGATACCTTCGGTAGCGACGTAAATTCGACCTAAAACATCTAAACTGTTCCATTTAATAAACAGTTGGTCTCTAAATTCTTGAGGATTGCTAATGCGCGCATATTTGTAAAAAGACAGTGTAAGACGTTCTTTCCCTGCTTTTTCAATAAGTTCGGCACGTTCATTAGCACTTAATTTGTTGTACAGTTGCATGCTATACTTTCGTTTTAAGGGTTAATAAATGAGGTGCAAAGGTATTATTTGTTACTGAAATGAAAAGTTTTGGAGTAAAAAAAGCATTTTGAATCAACAAAATGCTTTTTTAAGATTAACAACTACTAACTTAAGAATTTATGCTAACCTACACCGACTATCAAGAATCGAGGTGTTCACGACAATTGAAACGCCTAATGTCTTCGCTAATTTGGTGTTTTTAAAAATAGACTTCATCTTAAAGACTTACACCTGCTTTTTAAAAAATTTTCATAGCAATTTTTTCCTTTTTCAAACTGTAGACGTAAAAAGTGTAAAATGGTTGCGTCATTAAATTGAAAAAAATAAAATAAGTGGTATTTTTGATATCAATTTAATTAAGACAATAAGAAGAAATGAGTAGTGAAAAAGATGCAAAATTAAAAGCGTTAAAGCTAACGCTAGACAAGTTAGATAAGGCCTACGGAAAAGGTACTGTGATGAAAATGAGTGATCAGGCTATTGTAGATGTAGATGCAATTTCGTCTGGCTCTTTAGGCTTAGATATTGCCTTAGGAGTAGGCGGATACCCAAGAGGAAGAGTAATAGAAATATACGGTCCTGAATCTTCAGGTAAAACAACCTTAACACTTCATGCTATTGCCGAAGCACAAAAAGCTGGAGGTATTGCTGCGTTTATTGATGCTGAACATGCTTTTGATCGTTTTTACGCTGAAAAGCTTGGTGTTGATTTAGAAAATTTAATCATCTCTCAACCAGATAATGGTGAACAGGCTTTAGAAATCGCTGATAATTTGGTACGTTCGGGAGCTATAGATATCGTAGTAGTCGATTCTGTTGCGGCTTTAACACCAAAGAGTGAGATTGAAGGTGAAATGGGTGATTCTAAAATGGGATTACATGCGCGTTTAATGTCTCAAGCATTAAGAAAATTAACCGCTTCCATTAGCAAAACAAACTGTACTATGATTTTCATTAACCAATTACGTGAAAAAATTGGTGTAATGTTTGGCAACCCAGAAACNACNACNGGTGGTAACGCNCTTAAATTNTANGCTTCNGTANGNTTAGATATNAGANGATCNACNCAAATTAAANACNNTANTNGNGANGTNATGGGTAATAAAACCCGAGTNAAAGTGGTAAAGAATAAGGTAGCACCACCATTTAGAACAGCAGAATTTGACATCATGTATGGTGAAGGAGTTTCAAAAGTCGGTGAAGTTTTGGATTTAGCAGTAGAAAAAGATGTTGTGAAGAAGAGTGGTTCCTGGTTTAGCTATGAAGACACTAAGTTGGGACAAGGTAGAGATGCTGTAAAGGCATTGATAAAAGACAACCCTGAATTAATGGACGAGCTCGAAGAAAAAGTTAGGACAATAATTAACGAAGCCTAGTTTAAAAAATTAAAATCCTGAAAAATTTCAGGATTTTTTTGTTTTTAGACGCAACCCTTTTGAACTTTATGCATCTACGAAGTGAAATAATTTGATTAATGATGATTATGAGAAAATATGCTTTAATATTTATCTTTTTTTTCAGTTTGCTTACTTCATGCTCATTAGATGATAATACTAATGAATATGATTATTATTTGGAAATACTTCCTATTGAAAGTGTGGATGTCCCGACACAATTTGTACATGG
Source organism: Flavobacteriaceae bacterium (assembly GCA_002706045.1). Lineage (GTDB taxonomy): Bacteria > Bacteroidota > Bacteroidia > Flavobacteriales > Flavobacteriaceae > Winogradskyella. Next base: position 32,623 of record PAJL01000036.1, on the reverse strand, counting down.
TGAAACTTATGAAATTTCAATGACCTATACCAAGCCAAGTCCATGCTATCAATTCAATGATTTTATTTATGAAATTAATGGCAGTGAACGAACCGTAGCTATAGTAAATACCGTTTATTATAATGGAGAGTCAAATTGTATTGGTGATGAGGAAGAGATTACAGTAAGTTTTAATTTTAGTGTTTTAGGACACGATACTTATGTGTTTAAATTTTTCCAAGGAGAGGACTCGCAAGGTATAGATCAATACTATATAGTTGAAGTACCTGTAGTTGATGAGTAATTTTTTTTGAAAACTATTTGAAAAGAAAATAATTATTAATTAATCCCAAAACTAATGTGAGTTTAGAACAACTCATAGAAAATTGTATAAAACAAGATGCTAAAGCTCAAAGCCAATTATACAAGCAATACGCAAGTAAGCTATTTTCGGTTTGTCTTAAGTATTCTAATAACTATGCAGAGGCAGAAGACAATCTGCATGATGCATTTATAACTGTATTTAATAAAATAGATCAGTATAAAAATAAAGGTTCTTTTGAAGGTTGGTTAAAACGAATAGCTATAAATACTGCATTACAACGGTACAGAGAAAATGTTGGTGTTTTTGATATTGTTAATGAAGGGAATATTAAAGATGTTTCAGTAGATATAAATGATGATGATGTTAGTTTGGAGTTTTTACTAAAAATTATTCAGGAATTACCTGATCGTTATCGGTTGATATTCAACTTGTACGTTTTAGATGGTTATTCTCATGTTGAAATTAGTGAGTTGATTAACATTTCGGTAGGCACTTCTAAATCAAATTTAGCAAGAGCAAGATTGATTTTGAAAGATAAAATAGAGAATTACAAAGCGAATTCTAATTCGCAGAGTTTATAAAAATGAACGATAAGAAAAATATAGATAGACTTTTTCAAGAAAAGTTCAAAGATTTTGAAATGGCACCAGATGATGCCGTTTGGAATCGTATTTCTGAAAGTCTACCTAAGAAAAAGAAAAAGCGACGTGTTATTGCTCTTTGGTGGCAATATGGTGGTGTAGCTGCTGTAATAGCTATTTTACTCACCATAGGTGTATCTGTTTATAATTCTGGAAGTAACAACAACCCAATCCCTTCTGTTGTTGAAACAGATAATTCTAATCAAAAAGAAGAAAACAAGAAAACAGAAACAAATATCAAAGATTCTTCAAAAAGCATACAGAATGAACTTAAAGAATCTAAAAGCGATTACAACAANGGTTTAGCNAATTCTTCTTCTGATGAAAATTTGAACTTAAACACAAAAGAAAANACACCATCCCAGCAAGAAAATTCCGCCAATACTTTAAGTAATACATCTCAAAGAAATCGCATTACAGAAAACAAAAACATCAATAATAAAAAAGAAGTTGGTGTTACTGAAAAACAACAAGGCATTGCAACCATTAGTGACCAAATAAAAGATGGCTCAAAAGTGACTTCTAATTCTGACAAGTCAAAAACCAATAGTTCTGAGACCAATCAACTCTCAACAGAAAATGAACTGAAATCTGCAATAAAGAACACTATTAAAGACAGTAATTCTGCTGTTGTTAGTAATGACTCTTCCAAAAACACAGAAAACAACAGCAACTCAAATTCTGACAATGTTGAAACCACCATTACAGAAAATTCAATTGTTGACGAAACTAAAAAACAGTCTATAGAAGACGCTATTGCGGAGAATTCTGAAGATATTATAGATGAAAAAGAAGAAGAAAACCAAAACAGGTGGAGCATTGCACCAAATGTTGCGCCTGTTTATTATAGTTCTTTAGGAAAAGGATCATCTATCGATAGTCAATTTAATGAAAATGCCAAAAGTAGTGATGTTAACATGAGCTATGGTATCAATGCTAGTTACGCTGTTTCAAGAAAGTTAAAAATACGTGCTGGTGTTAACCGTGTTAACCTTAGTCAAAAAACTTCAGATGTTTTTGCATTTGCTGGATCATCTACAGCCGCAAGGGCTACAAACTCAGAACAACCTACAGGAAATATTAACTATGGCAATAAAACTGGCAATATTGTATTAATGAGTTCTTCAATGCTTTTTAATTCCTCTGCCCCAGAAGTGTTTAACACACATTCAACCGGAAATGTAGATCAACGCTTCGGTTTTATTGAAGTACCTCTAGAATTAGAGTACAGCTTATTAGANAAAAAGTTTGGGGTTAATGTTATTGGTGGNTTTAGTACTTTCTTTTTAAGTCAGAATGAGATTTATGNAGATATCGATGGTGCTTCAACTTTAATAGGTGAAGCTAATAATATCAACAACACAAGTTTTAGTGCCAATTTTGGGTTGGGATTAGACTATAACTTGTCGCAACATTGGAATATAAACCTTGAGCCTCAGTTCAAGTACCAAATAAATACATTCAGTAATACTTATGGTGATTATAGACCATTCTTTATTGGTGTATATACAGGATTAAGTTTTAAGTTTTAGGTTAAATTTAAGTTAGAAGATTGCATACAATTAAGCAATGATGAATGCAATGATGACAAAAGCTACTCTTGGTTAGAGTGGCTTTTTGTTTTTATGGGTTTACTCAACTCCTCAAAAATAATATTTCTCGCTTTTTCATTTAAGCTTTTAGTGTCTTGAGTTGTTAAGTCTTCTGTCTTTAGAAAATGATGAATTTTTGCTCGCATTCTTCCTGGCCCACCACTAAAGAAGGTATAAGAAAATCGTTTTTTATTATCATAAAAAGTTATTGGCACTACGGGTATTTTATGGTTTATTGCTAATCTAAACGCTCCATCTTTAAAATCATCTAATAGCACATGCTCTTCTGGCACACCACCTTCAGGAAATATACAAATGCTCAACCCTTGTCTTAGTCGTCGCTGAGCTCTTAAAAAAACAGCTTGTCTACTTTTGGCACTGCTTCTATCAACCAAGATACAAGTTCGTTTGTAAAAGAATCCAAACAGTGGAATCTTCGCCAATTCTTGCTTACCAACAAAAACAAAAGGATTTTTAACTGTAACCAACATCAACATAATATCGGTCATTGAAGTATGATTAGCAATAAACATATAGCTTTTCTTTACATCTGGCTTTTCTTCTCTTATCACTTTATAAGAAAAGCCCATACCAATGAGAATAAACTTAGCCCAAAACCTTGCTAGCCTAAAAAAGAACGGATACCATTTTTCTCTAGAAATAGAAATTAAAAGAATAGGAAACAAAATTACGATTGGTAATGCCACCAATACATAGAACCATATTCTATACAAAACCCAAAATGGATATTTNATTATTCCCATAGCACCAAAACTAAGTATTTAAATGAAATCACTTCTNATAGTTCTGCTAAAAAATTTAACTTTGCTTTTCAATTAGAAATTTAAGTTTAATAATAAATAGATTCCTGCTTATTACTTGCTATCAGACTGAAGTTTATTGAAGTCTTGTAGTAAATAGAGCAGAATTAAAAAGATACCTGCCTTCGCAGGTAATATTATGGCAAGAATATTAACAGGNATACAAAGTACAGGAACACCACATTTNGGTAATATTTTAGGAGCAATTTTACCAGCNATTGAACTCTCTGAGCAAAGCNATAATGAATCGTATTTATTTATTGCTAACCTACACACCTTAACGCAGATTAAAAATGCNGAAGAGTTAAGACANAACACNTATTCTGTTGCTGCAACTTGGTTNGCATTNGGACTAGACACAAAAAAAACNGTGTTTTACAGACAGAGCGATATTCCNCAAGTAACTGANTTAGCTTGGTATCTCAATTGTTTTTTTCCTTATCAACGTATGAANCTAGCNCANGGCTTTAAGGACAAGGCAGATCGTTTAGACGATGTTAACTCTGGTCTGTTTATGTANCCTATGCTTATGGCTGCAGATATTTTGCTATATGATGCNGANATTATTCCTGTTGGAAAAGATCANGTNCANCATATTGAATTTACNCGCGANGTCGCTTCGAGATTNCACACCAAAATGGGAGAGGTCTTTGTACTNCCTGNAGAGCGTTTACAAGAAAANACTATGCTTATTCCTGGTACGGATGGCGAAAAAATGAGTAAGAGTAGAGATAACTTTATCAATATCTTTTTACCAGAAAAACAACTGCGAAAAAAGATTATGTCTATAGAAACCGATAGTACTCCGCTTGAAGAACCAAAAGATTGGAAAACCTGTAATTGTTTTGCCATNTACAGCTTATTAGCTTCTGAAACTCAAATAGCANAAATGAANGCCAATTACGAAGGTGGTAATTACGGTTACGGACATGCNAAACAAGCTTTGTATGAATTGATTTTAGAGCGTTTTGCTGAACCAAGAGAACGCTATAANTACTATATGAATAATCTTAAAGAATTAGATGCAGTGTTAGCTGAAGGTGCTAAAAAGGCAAAAGTTGTTGCTGATGATGTATTGAAGCGTGTTAGGGAAAAGGTTGGGTATTAATACTTACGTAAAAACGTAACATATCCTTATTTTTATATACCTATTATATAATATGTTACGTTTTTTCAAACAACTTATAACTACTTTTATATATACTCTTATTTTTGCTTTTGTGTTTCTTATTTATAGCCATTTCCTAGTGCTTTTATCTATAAAAATCAAACTTCAAAATCAAATTGAATTAGGGCTTCTCGCAGATGGAATAATGATACTCAGTGCATTATTAGCAATTTTAAGTTTTTGGGGCTGTATTTGGTTTTTCAGAAGATTAAAAAGACAAGAATAAGTTAACGCTAAATCAACTCAAACAACTTCCCAGGCAAAGGTCTTATCACACCTTTCAATTCCATAGTTAATAAAATACCTGCTAATTTATAAGTGGGAATATTGCATTGAATAGCAATAACATCTAACAATTCTTTACCGTTGGCTTCTAGAAAATTATAAATGACTTTTTCATCACCTTCTAACTCTACAAATAATTGCTTTTGAACATGTTTTTTGGACGCTGAGGCACTCGAAGCGTCTTCAAGTTGCCAATTCAACAAATATGGTACATCTAAAGGATCGGACAGTAAATGTGCTTTTTGAAACTTTATAAGATTATTACAACCTATACTCTGGCTATCTGTGGTTCGTCCTGGTACAGCAAACACTTCTCTATCGTAAGAGTTTGCAATATCTGCGGTAACCAAACTACCACCTTTTTCGGCAGATTCTATAACGATGGTAGCTTCGCTTAAACCTGCAATGATTCTGTTTCGCTTTAAAAAGTTATTTCTATCAAAAACATCTATACTCCAAAAATCTGTAAAAAACCCACCATGCTTTTCTATGTCTGCAACATATTTTTTATGCACTTTCGGGTAAATTTGATTTAANCCATGNGCCAANCAACCAATNGTTTGTAAGTTGTGTTTTACAGCTGCNTTCTGAGCCGTAATATCAGTGCCATAAGCAAAACCAGACACAATNATTGGATTGTAAACCGCTAAACTTTCAACTAATTTNTCACAAAACGCAATTCCACTAGTCGTTATTTTCCTTGTNCCNACNANGCTAATTATAGGTTGATTTTTTATATTNATATTTCCAGACTGAAACAACACTATTGGGCCATCAATACAATGTTTCAACTTTTCNGGATANGTNTCTTCTGTAAAATAATGNGCTANGATGTTATTGTCTTTAATGAACCGTAATTCATTTTCNGCTTCCTCAAAATGGGTTTTATCAAAAAGACCTTCAATAGTAATTGTACCTATNCCATCAATCTTTAAAAGATNAGANCTTTTTTCGTTTAAAACAGCTTCGGCTGANCCACAATGATTGATCAATTTCTTTGCTGTAGTCGCTCCTATTTTTGGTACATGTTGTAAGGCTAAAGCAAAAATTAATTGTTGATCTGTCATTTTAAAGTATTGATTTCAAACCTACAAGAAACTAAATTTTTCTGATGTTAATAACTAAACAGGGACAAAGTTTCATCAGAAACAAAAATTTTTAACTTTGCTTTTATGCAGTTAGAGACTTACATTAGCGACCTTTTATACCGTTACGATTGTGTTACCGTTCCTGGATTGGGAGCCTTTTTAACTAATCGTGTTTCGGCAAAAGTTCATGAAATTACACATACGTTTTATCCACCTAAAAAGGTGTTATCTTTTAATGAGCAACTTCAAAANAATGATGGTCTTTTAGCTAACTACATAGCTGAAGTTGAAAAAATACCTTACTCTACAGCAACTGAAAAAATTGCTAANCAAGTAAAATCNATTAAATCTTACTTGGTTGANGGTGAAACTATTCAATTTCAAAACATAGGAGAATTAATGTTGAANACTGATGGTAAGATTGTTTTTGANCCATCAACNCANATTAATTACNTAACGGATTCTTTNGGGTTGTCTCACTTTACATCTTCGGATATTAATCGTGAAGTTTACAAAGAGGAAGTTGAAGCTATTGAAGAAAAAGCACCTATTGCTTTTACACCTGAAAAGCGATCTAACCTTAATTGGTTAAAGTATGCTGCTGCATCTGTTGTTGTATTGGGTCTAAGTGGTTTTTTAGGCGCTTCTTATTACAATAATTCCATAGAAAGCCATAATCAATTAGCTCAAGAACAAGCTAATGAACAGTTAGACGCTAAAGTACANGAAGCNACNTTTGTNATTAGTAATCCACTACCTGCTGCGACGCTNTCTTTAGAAAAAAAGCAAACGGGTAATTATCANATCGTNGCTGGCGCTTTTAGAATTGAAGCTAATTCTGATAAAAANGTAAAGCAACTACGAGNCAAAGGTTTTAAAGCTAGAAAAATNGGTGTTAACCGTTATGGTCTTCACGAAGTTGTTTATGGTAGTTTTGAGACAAGAGCCGAAGCACAGCAAGAACTTTACAACATAAGAAGAGAGCATAACCGTGATGCGTGGTTATTGATTAAGAAATTAGATTAATTCTTTCTTATCCCTTTATTTCTTTAAAAGCACCTTATCTTTGCACAAATTTTAAGAATTTATGCAATCTAGAACAGCTTCTCAATCTAAAACTACGGTAACGGATATTGTACTACCTAGTGAAACTAATCCTATCAATAACTTATTTGGTGGTGAATTATTAGCTCGCATGGATAGAGCTGCTAGTATTGCTGCAAGACGACACTCTAGACGTATTGTAGTTACCGCTTCGGTGAACCATGTGGCTTTTAATAGATCTATTCCTTTAGGAAGTGTGGTTATGATCGAAGCTAAAGTTTCAAGAGCATTCAAATCTTCTATGGAAGTTTATATGGATGTNTGGATTGAAGACAGAGAGTCTGGTGAATGTATCAAAGCCAATGAAGCTATTTATACCTTTGTAGCTGTGGACGAAACTGGTAGACCTGTAAAAATCCCTGAGTTAATCCCTGAAACAGAACTTGAAAAAGAGCGTTTTGATGCCGCATTAAGACGTAAACAATTAAGCTTAGTCTTAGCAGGAAAAATGAAACCTGCAGACGCAACTGAATTGAAGGCTCTTTTTGAGTAGTTTTTATACTAAGGCACTGTCCCTCAGAGCGCAGTTGAAGTGTAAATTCGGTACTATAATTTTTCCTAAAATGTAAGACCAAGCAATCTTTCGTCTTGTTTAATTTAGATTCTTCGCTGTAGCTCTGAATGACAAATAACTGCTCAATCTATGGTGGCTATGTTGTAGTAAAGGTAAATTAAAACTTAGCTAACCAATATTGGGGATTTAATCTTTGATCGTTCTTAAATAAACGGAAGTCTAATAAACTTTCGCCATTTACTTTACTAGTGAATACTTTGCCTATAACCTGACCTGTTGTGACTTTATCACCAGATTTGACGTAAACTTTTGATAAGTTGTAATAGATAGTAAAATAATTTCCGTGACGAATTAATATTCCTGGGTTAGCGTTTTTTACAAGTATAATTTTAGAAACCACACCATTAAATACAGTTTTAACATCAGCATTTGCTGTAGTTGCAATTTTAATTCCAGAATTATTGACTTCAACAGAGTTGTCTGTTAAGGAGCGTGTTTTACCAAATTTTCCTTTAATGACACCTCTTTCAACTGGCCAGCCTAGTTTCCCTTTGTTAGACTCAAAATTTGTTGCTAATTTTTTAGCTTCTGGAGTCATTACAAATTTTGATGAGCTAGAGCTCGTATTAGGTTTTCCTTTATTTGCTTCTTTGTTAGCCGCTGCAATAGCTTCTCTAATTAACCTATTTATTTCTTTATCTAAACGATCAGCTTCCTGTCTTTTTTCCTTGATTTGAGCTGCGAATTTACCCATGTCTGCTTTGATAGAAGCCATTAAAGTTTCACGTTCTTTGAGCTCTTTTTCTAATTCGCGTTTAGCTATTCGGTTATCTTCAATTAACTTTTGCTTGTCTTCTTTCTGTTTCGTAAGCTGAATATTTAAATCTTGAAGTTCTTTTGTTTTAGTCTTTATAGCTTCACCTTGTTCCTTTTGGTAATTAGCATACTGCTTAATGTATTGTAGTCTTTTATAAGCTTGTTTAAAGTCTTCTGAAGACAACAGAAACATGATTTTACTCTGCTCAGACTTACTTTTATAAGACTTTACTACCATTGCAGCATAATCTTCTTTTAGCTCTTCTAATTGCGCTCTAAGGCTCGTTATTTCCTTTTGATTGGCATTTATTTCTCTGGTCAGTAAATTAGCTTGCTCATTGGTAATTCTGATAAGATTCTGCCTAACATTAACCTTGTAGTTTAAGTCTTCAATAAGTGTTAGAGCGGATTTTTCTTCTTTCTTCTTACTTGTATATATTAATTTGAATTCCTCAATTTCTCTTAAAATCTGCTGACGCTGTGCTTCTAGCTTTTTTTGCATAGCGCTTTGAGCAAATAACTGCACAGATGAAAATAATATGACTAAAACCAATAGGGCATTACAATATTTTTTCATCATTTTAATATTAAAAGATTTCTCGTCGTTCATTCTTCACTCTGTCGAAATGACAAATACATTTATTTTATAACTATTTCTTTATAACCAGCAGGAATTTTAAACGGGAAGCGCACTTCCTCATTTAAAGATACAGATTTATACTCTAAAGTAATTGCCACCTGATCAGAATCTTCAACCGCAATTATTCTAATGTTTTTAGGAAGAATTTGCTTATCCACTTCTTGATACGATGCATAATCTACTTGTAACATACGCTTCTTTAATTGCTGAAACATCTGCAAACTGTCCATCTTAAAATGCGACGGATTGATTAAATAAAACAATTCTAACAGTGCATTTTGATCTTTTGGCTGAAGCGCATAAGAGTTTTCGTTTATTGCAACTTGATAAGGTTCATCTTTCAAATTAGTAATCGCTTGTCCTAAAAGTATATTTTGAACTCTATTAAAATCTAAATCAATACCAGCAACATCACTCAACAACTTATAATCTCCATCAAAGTATTCGTTATCAATCTTGTTATAAAACTGAACTTTGTCTGGTGTTATCATCATCCGAGCCATTCCAAAAGAAGCACTTAACCAAATTACTTTATCCTTTTCCATTCTAAAGCTAAAGGTATGGCCTTGCTCTTTTTCTCCTTGAATAAGATCAATCTCTACTCTGGCGTTCATGGTTTTAAAATCAGCTTCGTTTTTTTCATGCTGTTTTATTACTTGTTTAGCCGAAAGCTTATCGCTTGCTTCACCTGATGCAATAACGTTTTTGGTAGATTTACAGCTTAATGCTGTAGCTATAATCACAAAACTTAATGCGATTTTTAGGCTTTTATAGATATTGGGTAACTTCATTTATTGTTGTGCTTTTAAAGCTTTTGCCTTTTTAGCAAACGTTTCGGATTTACTAATATTATTTAATCCTTTGTATGCTATACTTAATTCTGAATAAAAATCGGATTCCATTTTTGGGTTTTCTATCAAGAAATCGAGGCCCATTTCTAGCTGATTTTTTGCTTTTTTGTACTCACCCAGTTTATTATTTGCTACACCATTAACCAAATATAAAATTGGTTGTGCCGGATACAGCTCTAAGGCACTCTCAGAATCTTCTACAACGGCATTATAATCCTCAATGTCTAATTGTAATAATAAGACGTCCTTTATCAATTTAAAATCCTTTGGATCTTGTTTTAAAGCTTCTTTAAAGTTTGAAAGTGCTTTTACTTTGTCACCCGCTTTTAAATAATAAGCTCCCAAATCGCTATGGGTTTGAGCATCTTTATTTTGATCTATTAAGGCTGTTATTTCTATTAAATCGGATTCGTACTCTGGGTTTTGAGCTACAAAAGCCACAAAGTCTTTTAACACTTTAGCCTTAGCATCTGCATTAATTTCTGGGCTTGTCAATGCAATTCTCACCGAATTGATAGCATCATCTACTTTATCATCTTGCAAGTAAAACTTGTATAAAGCTAAGTGTACAAACTTAGAGTCTGGTTTTACTTTTAAAAGGTTTCTGGCTGCTTTGTAAGCTTTCTTTTTGTCTCCAGTTTGACTATAGCGGTAAATGAGCTTTAGGTGATTATCTTCGATATTTGGGTTATTTGCAATACGTTGTTCTAAGTTTTCTATTCTATCATCCGCGTTACCTGTAATACTATAAATATCGTTACGCATAGCGTCTCTAGACTCACTTAAACCGTATTCTTCATCTAACTCATCTAAAATATCTAGCGCTTGTTTATAACGTTCTTCCCTAACATATAGAGCTGCTAAATCTTCTTTATAATCTGGATGATACCTAACGAGTTGCTTAATGGTTTTTATCGCATTATTGACATCATCTTGTTGGTAGTACACATCGTAAAGCTCGTCTAAAAACCAAACATTGTCTGGTTGCATATCTATAGCTTTCTTTAGATATTCTTCTGCAGCACCAAAGTTTTTAAGTTTGTTGTAGTTTTTGCCCAGCTCAAAATAAATGACAGGCTTTTTAGAATCTAGATTTAAACACTTGTGAAGCGCTTCCACCGCTCTATCGTAGTTTTCTATACCTTTTTGTTTTAAAGCTTCAAAAAAGTATTCTTGAAATTCGTCTTCAACATTACCTAAATCATCATCTGGCCGTTTGTTGAAATCGACTTGGGAGTAAGAAAACATAGGAATAATAAAAACTCCTAATAAAAATAATATGTAAAGTTTCTTTTTCAAAAAAATTTAATCTTCAATATAACTTTCCATTTTTGCATTGAAATATGCATAAACTTCATTTTCTTTCTTCTTAACCTCATTTATTAAGCAACCACCTCCTAAATGTATTACCTTGACTTCTTTATTATTGATAGTTTTTAGTTCAATACCATAAACAGGAGCATAGCCTGTTGATAGTTGAAAATAAAAATACTTCTCTTCCTGAATAAACATTTCAACTATTTGAGAAATTCTATTTAATAACTGAATTTCTTCATCAGATGTCAGTTTATTTACTTTTGAAAATTTATAATTCAAAACACAAGAAGCAATGGTATTCAAGTTAGAATTTAATTTCTCTTTAAGTTTTATAATTGAATCATTATCAATTAAGCCATTAACTGGATAATTCTTTATTTCATCAATCTTAACTTTTGAACTTTCAACACTATAAACATGAGCCTCAATTGATTCTTCTTGCCCATGAGTCATATTTAATATCAAAAGTGTACAAAAAAATATTAAACTCTTCTTCATCCAATTAATTATTTATGAAATAATCAATTACTATTCCATAATTGTATAATCTCCAATACTAATCTTGGTAAACTCGCCATTATACTTAACGTGGTTACCAATCATAGCTTCGTCTAAATTAGCGTTTTTAATAGTCGTCTGATTCTGTATTAAGCTATTTTTAACGGTTGAGTTTTCAATAACACAATCTTTGCCTATAGAAACGTTAGGGCCAACCGTAGCGTTCTTTAAAACCGTTCCTTTTGCGATGAAACACGGTTCAACTACTTTTGAATTCTCTAAAACGACAGAATCGTCAACTAATTGCTCTTCGCCATCTGCTTTTAAGAAGCCTAACATCTTGGTATTGGTTTCTAGCGTTACGTTTTTGTTTCCGCAGTCCATCCATTCATCAACTGTACCAGTTTTGAATACTTTCCCATCTGCCATCATGCGCTTTATACCATCGTTAATTTGGTATTCTCCACCATTCATTACATTTTCGTCTAAAACTTCTTGAAGCTTCGCTTTTAAAACGGCAACATCTTTAAAGTAATAGATTCCGATTACGGCTTGGTCACTCACAAAAGTTTCTGGTTTTTCTACAAGCTCAATAATTTCTTGATTGTCGTTAAGCTTCACTACACCATAAGCTTCAGGATTTTCCACTTGCTTGGTCCAAATCACACTGTCTGCACTTGGGTCTAAATCAAACTCAGCTCTTATCAGCGTATCTGCATAAGCAATTACCGCAGGACCTGAAAGTGATGGTTTAGCACTCATAATAGCATGACCAGTTCCTAACGGTTGATCTTGTCTGTAAATGGATGCTTTAGCGCCTAAATCTTCAGCCAACTCCGTTAAACTCTCAACCACATCATCTCCAAAAAAAGCTGGATCGCCAAGCACAAAAGCCACTTCTTCAATAGGTTGCTTTAAAACCTTAGCAATATCTTTTACCAAACGATGCACGATGGGTTGGCCTGCTACCGGAATTAATGGTTTTGGAACTGTTAAACTATGTGGCCTTAAGCGTGAGCCTCGCCCCGCCATTGGTACTATTATTTTCATTTTTTTTAGACATTAGACCGCTTTGCTGTTAGATAATAGACGCTAGACGGTTTTTTTGATTTTTAAATGTTCTTTAAAATTTAGCACGAATTCAGAAACAATCTTCTTTCTTATTCTAAAATCGTCAATCGTAATTCTTCAATCATTTGGTTCCTGTACTACCAAAGCCCCCTTCGCCTCTATCGGTTTCTGAAAGCTCTTCAACCTCTATCCATTCTGCACGTTCGTGTTTTGCAATAACTAGCTGCGCAATGCGTTCACCATTTTGAATGGTAAATTCTTCATTTGATAGGTTGACTAAAATCACGCCTATTTCACCTCTGTAATCGGCATCTACAGTTCCTGGTGCATTTAAAACTGTGATTCCTTTTTTTGCTGCTAGTCCACTTCTTGGTCTTACTTGTGCTTCGTAACCAATAGGTAATTCTATATATAATCCTGTACCTACAATGGTTCTTTCTAAAGGTTTAAGAATTCTATCTTCTGAAAGGTTTGCCCTTAAATCCATTCCAGCTGAAGCTATGGTCTCGTAATGCGGTAAATTATGGTTGGATTTATTTATTATTTTTATTTCCATGTTTCTTTGTCTAATCTTCTAAAAAGTGAAGACATTGTATTAATTCAAAATCTGTTTTAACTGTTTCTTTTCTAGGAAAACAACTAATCCCAAAAATACAATTATCATAGCAATTCCTATGTAGTAATTACCTGGATAATAATAAAAAGATAATGCTGACAGTGCTATCGAAACAATTAGGTACAACCCTATTTTTTTTAAATTGTAAGGTATTGGATAGTATTTTCTCCCAAAATAAAATGACAATAGCATCATAGAAGCATAGGCCACTAATGTTGCTACTGCAGATGCTTTGTAACTGAATTGATGAATAAACGCTAGATTGATTATCAATGTTACCACCGCACCAAACACAGAAATATAGGCACCATATTTTGTTCTATCCGTAACCTTATACCAAACAGAAAGATTATGATATATACCTAAACAGAAATTTGCTAAAAGAATTATAGGAACAATCCACATGGCTTCCCAATACGCCTCACTTCTTATGATGAAAGGTTTAATTAAATGTGCAAAAACAGCAACTGTTAATAGTATAATGGAACCAAAGGCTACAAAAAATTCAAGAATTAATGCATAGTTTTTTTGAGGGCTTTTTGATTTGGCATGACTGAAAAAATACGGTTCAATTCCAAGTCTAAATGCTGTTGCAAACAACGTCATAAACAATGCTAATTTATAACATGCTGAATACATTCCTATTTCGCTATCTGCTATATCTGAAGGTAACAATTCTTTTAGTAGAATACGGTCAAAAGCTTCGTTTATAGAAAATGCTACACCTGCAACCAATACAGGAAGTGCATATCTCATCATTTGTTTCCAAAGCGTTTTGTTAAATCTAAACTTGAGTTTTAAATAAAACGAAAGCATTGCCATCAATGTAAACCCACTTGCTACCAAATTTGCAATGAAAATATAACTGACTTCAAAGTTGGGCTTATAAATACTTTCAAAAAAAGATCCTTCAGATGCTAAATCTTTTAATGCTAATAGGAAGAATAAATTAAGCCCAATATTAATACAAACGTTAAGAATCTTAATTATAGCATATTTCATCGGTTTTTGATTCGCTCTAAGCCAAGCAAAAGGGATAATAACTAGAGCATCTAAAAGTAAAATCCATATGACTAAGTTGACATATTTCACATCTATTTCAATGACATTAGCAATGTGACTTTGAAATATTAATGCCAAGAGGAAAAACACCAGTGATGATATTACTAAAGAAATTGTAGCTGTACCTATAACGGCTTCTTTATCCTCTTCCTTATTAAAAAAACGGAAGAAAGCAGTTTCCATACCATAAGCTAGTATGACATTGAATAAAATAAAATATGAAAATATAACCGAGACTTCACCATATTCCGCAGGACTTGATAAGACGTCTGGACTTGTATACAATGGTACTAATAAAAAACTCAACATTCTTGGTAGCACAGTTGCTAAACCATAAATAAATGTTTGTTTAAAAAGAGATTTAAATCCGCTCAATCCTAAATTATTAGTACATCAAAAGTATTGAATTATTATTAAAAAGCTCTCAAAGCTTTTGGTGTAAAAAGAAAAAAGTCTCACCTTATCGATGAGACTTTTGCTATTAATAATTCATTTATTACAACTTAACTCTAGTGTCGGCTATTCATCGTCCGTAACAGCCAGAATAGAAGATGAGTTACTTGCGTATAAAGAAGGTGGTCCTTCTTCATAATAAGTACCAGCAACCTCATTTAAGTTTCTTATTTTGAAAAACTTTTGTTTTCCATTTTCAGTATAACTGATAGCACATTCATTATCCTTTAAGTCAAATGGATAATCTTCTGGCTTTTCGTCTTTCTTAAACGTATAATAACGTGACTTACTTTTAAGAATTGCACGATATTTTCCTTCTGTTTTAACAAGTTTAGCTTTCATGTTTCTAAAGTAAACACTGTCAATATCAACATTTGTGCCTTCCTCTAAAACAGGAATAAAAACATTAATTCCAGTACCTCCAACTTTAATACCAGCATACCATTCTTGGAAATATGCTTGCTTTAATTTTAGAGATGTTGGCTCTTCAAATCTTGTAGCAACAGCATCTTTGGAACTTGAGCATTGAAACGTAGATAAACACGCAATAGCAAATACGATGGCGAAAAACGCCTTTTTTAGTTTCTTCATTACAAAGTAGGTTTTGTTTTGGTGGTGCAATATACTACATTTTTTTACTTTATCGATATTTTTTGCATTTAATCGATGAAATGCAAATTTCATTATGATTTTATGCATAAAAAAACCCAACTTATAAAGTTGGGTTTTCTATTAATATTATGAATTAAAGTCTTAACTATTCAACGCTTCAGCACCACCAACAATCTCAAGGATTTCGTTAGTAATAGCTGCTTGACGTGCTTTGTTATAAGTTAATTTTAATTGATCTCTTAATTCTGTTGCGTTGTCAGTTGCTTTGTGCATAGCTGTCATACGTGCACCATGTTCTGAAGCGAATGAATCTCTAATACCTTTGTACAATTGTGTCTTTAATGACTTAGGAATTAAAGTCTCAACAATTTCTTGCTTAGATGGCTCAAAAATGTAGTCTAAATTAACGTTAGAATCACTTTCAACAGGAACAATTGGTAAAAACTGCTCAGTCATTACAACTTGAGTTGCAGCATTCTTAAAGTGGTTGTATACTATCTCCACTTTGTCATACTTACCATCAACAAACTGTTGCATAATGGTCTCAGCAATATTAGCAACATTCTCAAAAGTTAAATCATCAAAAACTTCACTATTATTTGCAACAACTCTGTTAGACTTAGCAAAAGCATCATTCACCTTCTTACCTATTGCGTAAATAGATACATTCTTTCCCCTGTACTTATTATTAATTAAGTTATTAACCTCTTTAATAATATTAGAGTTAAAAGCTCCTGCTAAACCTCTGTTTGAAGTAATAGCAACAACCAACACATTCTTAACCTCTCTTTGTACTGAATATTGGCTAGAAGAATCTGAATCTAAGGTTGCACTTAAACTTTGAAGCAACTCAGTAAGCTTGTTAGAATAAGGACGCATAGCAGTAATAGCATCTTGAGCCTTCTTTAACTTTGCAGCAGAAACCATTTTCATGGCACTGGTAATCTGCATCGTTGAAGATACTGATGATATTCTGTTACGTATTTCTTTTAAGTTTGCCATTTCTTAGTAATTAGTATTGAGTATTCAGTAGTGAGATGTTATAAATTCTCACTACTCAATACTAAAATCTATTATTATGCTCTAAACTTACCTGAAAGGTCTTTAGCTACATGTGTTAATGTATCAATAACCTCATCAGTTAATTTACCTGATTTAAGTGTATCTAGAGTATCTCTGTGCTTAGCATTTAAGAATTCAATGAAGTCTCTTTCAAATTCTTTTACTTTATCTACAGGAACATCTTTTAACAAGTTCTTAGAACCAGCATAGATAATCGCGATTTGATCTTCTACAGTATAAGGATCGTTTTGTGCTTGCTTTAAGATTTCAACATTACGCTTACCTTTCTCGATAACGTTTAATGTTGAGGCATCTAAATCAGAACCAAACTTAGCAAACGCTTCTAATTCACGGAACTGTGCTTGGTCTAATTTTAATGTACCAGATACTTTCTTCATCGATTTAATCTGTGCGTTACCACCTACACGAGATACAGAAATACCTACGTTAATTGCTGGACGAACACCAGAGTTAAATAAATCACCATCTAAGAAAATCTGACCATCTGTAATAGAGATTACGTTAGTTGGGATATATGCAGAAACGTCACCTGCTTGTGTTTCAATAATTGGTAAAGCTGTTAAAGAACCACCACCTTTTACAATAGGCTTTAATGATTCAGGTAAATCGTTCATTTCTTTTGCAATAGCATCATCATTGATAACTTTTGCAGAACGCTCTAACAAACGAGAGTGTAAGTAGAAAACGTCACCTGGATACGCCTCACGTCCTGGTGGACGACGTAATAATAATGATACCTCACGGTAAGCTACCGCTTGCTTAGATAAATCATCATATATGATTAATGCAGGACGACCAGTATCTCTAAAATACTCACCAATTGAAGCACCTGTCATAGGAGCGTAAACTTGCATTGCTGCAGGATCTGATGCGTTTGCAGCAACGATAGTTGTGTAAGCAAGAGCACCTCTTTCCTCTAATGTTTTAGCAATACCTGCAACAGTTGATGCTTTTTGCCCAACTGCAACATATATACAATATACAGGATTACCTGCATCGTAAAATTCTTTTTGATTTAAGATNGTATCAATACAAACTGTTGTTTTACCAGTTTGACGGTCACCAATAACTAGCTCACGCTGACCTCTACCTACAGGAATCATAGCATCAATCGCTTTAATACCTGTTTGTAATGGTTCTGTTACTGGNTCTCTATAGATAACACCAGGAGCTTTACGCTCTAATGGCATTTCGTAAGTTTCACCAGAGATAGGTCCTTTACCATCAATTGGGTTACCTAAAGTATCAACAACACGTCCAACGATACCTTCACCTACTTTTACAGAGGCAATACGAGATGTACGCTTTACAGTAGAACCTTCTTTTACTGCTTTAGCTTCACCTAATAATACAATACCTACGTTATCTTCTTCAAGGTTAAGTACAATACCTTCTGCACCACCATCGAATTCTACAAGCTCACCATATTGAGCGTTTGCTAATCCGTAAGCACGTACAATACCATCACCTACAGTTAATACTGTTCCTACTTCGTCTAATGAAGCACCTGCTTCAAAACCTGAAAGTTGTTGTTTTAAGATTGCTGATATTTCAGCTGGTTTTACTTCTGCCATCTTTATTTAATATTACTACTTTGAATCTCTTTAAAACTCAAAGCGAATTTTAGTTTAATGTAAATTCTCTTTTTAACTTATTCAATTTGTCTGCAACACTAGCATTGTATTGCATATCGCCAACACGTAGAATAAAACCACCTAAAATGCTTTCATCAACTACGTTATTTACTTCAGCTTCTTTTCCTGTAAGCTCTTTGACTTTTGCTAATACTTTAGTTTTAAGATCTGCTGTTAAAGGTATTGCTGTTGTAACAGTTGCTACTTGCGTACCTTTCATTTCATCATAAAGGCGTGTATAACTAGTAGCTACATCACCAAGAATTGCCAATCTTTTATTTGAAATTAAAGTATCTATTAATTTTACTGTAGAATCATTTATGTTTTTAAAAACAGATGTTAATACAGCTTTTTTATCTGAAGATCTTACTACAGGACTTTGAAGCATTTGGTTTAAATCTTCACTTTCAGCTAATGTATTAGTGATTAACTTCATATCACTATTAATAGCATCAGCAGAGTTTTGATCTGTTGCTAGGTTTAAAACCGCTTTAGCATATCGTATTGCCGCTCTTGATCCTGACATGTATTCTTAGTTTAAAGTTGCTTCACCTAACATAGACTCAACCAATTGTATTTGTTTGTCTTTGTTAGATAATTCTCCACGTACTACTTTTTCAGCAATGTCTAATGATAATCCAGCAACATGACTTTTTAATTCTGCCATAGCTGCTTTCTTTTCACTTTCAATAGCCTCTTGTGCTTGAGCAATGATTTTACCTGCTTGTGCTTGCGCTTCTTCTTCAGCATCAGCAATCATCTTAGTCTTAAGCTCTCTGGCTTCTTTAAGCATAGTTTCGCGCTCTAATCTTGCTTCTTGCAATAACTTTTGGTTATCTGCTTGTAGGTTTTCCATTTCCTTTTTAGCATTCTCAGCAGCATCTAAAGCTCCTTGAATTCCTTCTTCTCTTTCGTTTAACGAATTAAGAATAGGTTTCCAAGCAAACTTCACCATTAAGAATATTAAA
The DNA here is from genome assembly GCA_002706045.1 of Flavobacteriaceae bacterium. GTDB lineage: Bacteria > Bacteroidota > Bacteroidia > Flavobacteriales > Flavobacteriaceae > Winogradskyella. Next base: position 13,485 of record PAJL01000036.1, on the reverse strand, counting down.
AGCAATAACAATATAGTTTGCACTACAAATAAGCCTGGTGAAAAATCGTTTAATAACTTATCCATTGTTGTATATAATTAAATAATGTCTTTCTTTTTTTAATTTAAAAACACGTCCTGCAACCAACCGTTACAGGATAGTGTTTTTGTAAATTTTGATTTGGTTCTTATTTTCCTAAGAATAAAGCACCAAATGCTAAACCTTCTAAAAGTGCAGCAATGATAATCATAGCTGTTTGGATTTTTCCTGTTGCTTCTGGTTGACGAGCAATACCTTCCATTGCTTTACCACCGATTTGACCAAGACCAATACCTGCTCCGATTACGATTAAACCTGCTCCAATTAAATTGTAAGTTACTGGTTCCATAAATAAATGTATATAGTTAAATTAAAAAAACTCATCTTCAAATGAAATTCTCTCTTACGTCTTCCGCATCAGGAATTTCATGACCATTTTCATCATGTTCATGTTCATGGTCGTGCTCTGCTACAGCCATACCAATAAATAAAGCTGAAAGCATTGTAAATATATAAGCTTGTAAAAATGCTACAAGAACTTCGATTAATGTGATAAAAAATGACAACACTAAAGACAAGCCTGTTGCACCCGCTACAGTCAATGTATCTTTTAATGTAAACATAATCGCTATTAAGCTCATTACTACAATATGACCTGCAGAAATGTTAGCAAACAAACGCACTAATAATGAGAATGGCTTAATTAAGAAAGCACCTGCTAATTCTATAATAGCTAAAACAGGTCTTATTAAAACCGGTACACCTGGCATCCATAACATGTGCATCCAGTAATCTTTATTTCCACTTACTGTATAAATAACTAAAGTAAAGATAGCTAAACATGCTGTTACCGCTAACTGACCTGTAACATTAAAACCAAAAGGAGTAAGACCCATTAAGTTTAATATCCAGATAAAAAAGAATACCGTTAACAAATATCCTGTAAATTTTCTGTAATGCTTATCTCCAATATTTGGTCTTGCTATTTCGTCTCTAACATAAATTACCAATGGTTCTAAAACACGTCCAAAACCTGTAGGTATTTGCTTGTTTTTGTATTGTTTTGCCAATCTAGAAAACCAGAAAAACATCAACAAACCAACAAACAACACACCAACAACACTTTTAGTGATTGAGAAATCTAAAACTTTATGAGCATTTTTTGCATGGTGATCTTCATCAAAACTTACCTCTGAAGCTCCTGATTCTAATTCGTATATTTTACTGTGGATTTTAGCGAATTTTTGACCGTCTTTTTCAACGATTACGTGACCATCGTCATTATGATGAAATTCAGAAGACATAAAAGTTACCAAACCTTCTGATGTCCAAAGAATAACTGGAAGTGGAAATCCAAAGTGTTTTCTCTCACCTTCGTCATTAGTATAAGAAAAAAGCGAAAAATCGTGAGAGTCTTGAATATGATGTAAAATATACTCTTCTACTTCCTTTTTTGTACTTACTTGACCTTCACCTTCGTTAGAAGATTTAGCGTAAATAGATGTTGACAAGAACACTAAAACTGCAAGTGTTATAAATTTAAAACTTTGTTGAAATATCTTCATTGTTATAAAATCAAAAAAACCACTCTTTTCAAATTCCGTGCAAAAGTACGCATTTTATTAAAATAACAATGCCTTTTTTATCTTATTATTCATGTGACTTTTTTATTAATGATTTTAACGACAAAAAACACCTCTAATCCTAGAAATGAGAGCAATGGAATTAGCAGGTTTAATCGCTCTGCCATGTTTAAATCACCTAAATTGAAAACGGAATCTTTAAACGCAAAATAAAATAGCGCACCTTTAATAAATAGTGTGGGTAAATAGATAAATCCTAGCTGCGGTTTAAGGTTTTTTATTTGTGAAAACAACTTAAAATGTACACAAATGATTAGTGACGCAACGGCAAAAAACAAGTTGGCATCCCAAGTTTTGTATCTTAACAAAACTTCCAAATTGTTGAGCATTGCTTCTTGAGAAAACTGAACTATTAAAAACAAAACCCCAAAAGAAACAGTGTAAACCAATAGAGATTTAATCATCGTCTTTAGACACTTTTATGACTTGGGAAATTACTAGATACATCGAAATAAATACTGAAATAAGTGTTACTGTAGACTCCCAAAAATCTTTATCATATTTTTCATCTAACCATTGCCCTAAATAATTTCCAAGAAAAATGGTGCCTCCCATTTGAAAAGCTACAGAAGTAAATCTTAGAAACTTATTTGGCTTGTTATTTGGCTTGGGCTTGGGCTGCTTGTTCTGATTTGGCTGACTCACTAGATAATGATTTAACGGTGCCTTTCATACTACAGGTAGCATTAAATGTTGCTCCTGGTTCAACAGCAAGTTTAGTGATGTGTACTTCACCTTCAATGTGTGCAGTAGACTTTAGTGAAAGTGTACCAGACAAGATTAATTTTCCTGAAAACTTACCTTCAAAATCTGCGTTTTCTCCTTGAAGTGTTCCTTTTATAAAACCAGATTTACCAACAACTACCTTTCCAGAGGTTTTTACATTACCTTCAACAGTGCCATCGATTCTAAATGGTCCTTGGCTTGCTATATCACCTACTATTTTTGTGCCTTGTGCTATTATGTTCTGTTGTGTACTTGTTTCCATAATTGATAGTTTGTTTTGTTTTTTTTTGTCTGGAGAAAACATGATAATTCTTTTGTTTTAAATTACTGTAATTTCAAATAAGCATTTAAATTTTTATGTCGTTGAATAATAGCATAATTCGTTGAGGAAATAGCAAAATACGGTTTTGTTATTTTTGGTTTTACTTTTCTTCCTCTTTTGTCCTTTTCTTCGGATTGAAGTATTTGTGCAAAACCATTTGCACCTTCAATACTCTTAAGACCATGAACTACTACAAATGTAGTATTTTCATCATAAACATCCTTAGATGTTGTTAGGTCAAAATAATCAACTTTGGCAACTTCTTCGTCTAAGATCTTAATAAATTTATCAATATCTTCGTCTGTATTGTTATCAAATTGATATATCACATTAAATTTTTGAGCTTTATCATCTGCTAAAAACTCTTTCTTAGCCAAAACCGGAATTGCATCCTGCAAAAGCTCTTGCGCTTTTTTGCCTTCTTCTGTATTTGGATATGTCAGTGCTATGTAGTTTACGCCTTCTTTGTAAGCTTCAAACCCATATAATCTTCCTTTTGCTGATGCTTTTAAGATTTCAAACTTGGCAACGATATCATCTCCTTCAAATCGTTTTATTTGCTTTTCGGCTCCTGTAATAACCTCAGCGTATTGCTCGTTTTCATATTGCGCATAGAGTTTTTCATAAATAGCTTCTGGACTATTTTCGTCTTTTGAAAGTTCGGACTGCGGATTCAGTAAAATCTCTGCGTAACGTGATTCTGGATAATTTTTAATAATATCCTCCTTTACGGTTTGAGCTGCTCTATCTAAGCCTAATTCAGAATAAATTTGATACAAGTTATATTTAGACGGTAAAATTAATCGGGCTTCAGGCTTGTTTATTAAAAGTGTTTCTAGCTTGTCTTTTGCTAATTCATACTCTCTAAACTTCTCTTTATAGATAATACCTAGTTGGTAATACGCATAATTTCTTTCTTTTACAATGCTATCTATTTCGCTTTGCTTAGTTGGTAAAGAAGCCAAATAGGTTTGGGCATTGAATTTTGGATCTTCTTCTGAAGACACCGTTTCTTCATCTTCTTGCGCGCTTGTAATCTCAATATCTTCACGCTGATTTGAAAGCCTCCAATTATCTTGAAGCTTTCGATCTCCCCAAAGTTTAACAAACTCATTTTTACCGTAAGCCACTGTTGTTGGGTTGTAGAAATAAAAATTACTACCACCTGGTGGTGTATTGGATTTTGTTTGCCTAATATCAGTAGGTAACTTAGAATTTGCTAGATCTCTATTATTAAATGTATTGTTAGTTGGAGTACTATTATTTTGTCTTTTGAGATCCTCTTCTTTTTTAGCAGCTTCTTCCTCTGCTTTTAACTTTAAGGTCTGAGCATATTTTGTGTAAATTTCTAATTGCTCAGCTTCAGGAAGGCTTATGATATTTAGTATGCTATCATTAGTTTGCGCTATACCTTCATAATAAATAACATCCTCAAGATTTTCTCTTTTTCGCTTTATGATTCGGTATGGCTTTGTGTTTTTTACCATAGCTGTCATTGTACTATCATAATAGTCGCCTGCAGTTTTGTAAATATTATGATCAAAATACATATTACCTAAAGTTTCATAATTGAGAGACTTTAGATATTTGTCTGCTGTGGTTTTTCTTAGTGATTTGTTATAATACACTTCAGCCAAACTATCAGAAGTATTAATACGATGATATTCTGCTATTCTGAAATAAATTTTATCTAAAAAAGGTCTATTTTCCCTGTTTTCTTCAAGTTCAGTTAGGTATTCTTCAAACTCAGCTACATCACCTGTAGACGTGTCGAAATTTAATGAACGCTCAATATGCGCATTGATGTAATACGATCGTGGAATCTGACGGTGCATTTCAATAATGGCATCGAATTCTACATTGGCGCTATCTTTTTGTCCGAATTGATTAAAAAGCTGACCTCTTATGTAATGGTATCGTGCTTTTTCGTTTTTTACTTTAGTATAATCGGCTGCAATACCCAATTGCGTAATGGCACTATCTGGATGTTTCAAGTTGAGATAAGCTTGAGCCATTGCTGCTGTAGCATCTGCTAAATCCTGATCTTCTAACTCTTCCTCTTCAAGTAAACGCTTTAACTTTTTTAGAGCACCAACATTGTTATCTAAACGGATGCTAGACTTCTCTCGCCAAATTTTTACTTTGTTGATTTTATCACTTGTAGGATATTTATTTAAGATGTTGTTGAAAGCTGCTAGAGCTGGCACAAATCGTTGATCGAAATAACGTGCTTTTCCTAAGAGGAGGTAGGCTTCATCTATTTGAGGATTCTTCTCTTTACCATCGATATTCATGCCGTGTTTTTGAATGGCTTTTATCGCTTTTTCTTCGGCACGTTCAAAGTCAGCATTTTTAGTTTGACCTGGCAGAAAAACATCTTCCTGAATGCTCATACGCTCCACAGGAAGTAACTCCCAAAAGTTTTCGGAAAACTCGTCATTAATAGTTGCTTTACCTCGATCTAAAGCAATATTACCATTGTATAGAATGTTATATTCTGTACCTAAGGCATGAAAATTTCTATTGATAAATGTATCCTTTTTACGAGAACAACTATGCAAGATTAGCATACAGCTGCCAAGGCTTAATAAGATTTTATAATAGGTTTTCAACGCTGGTTCTATTTGGTTAATAGATAACTAAAATATTATGATTTTAGTGTGTTTGCGGTAAAAATAAACATCTTTTTGATTTTTAGAGATAATTTCGTGGTTTTTCGAGGACTGAAATGGCGCTAAAAAGTATATATAAGAAATTCACTACATAATGCGAGAAAGGATTGTGGAAACTGCAACAGCTATAAAAACTCCAACAAAAAACGCTAACTTGTTTTTTAATGCTGAACCTTGTAAATGAGCATACAATACCAGTAAAATCTCTAACTCATCAACCTTTTTATCTAAAACATCGATAACATAATTTTTTTTGTCAAAAATGATATCCTCATTATTGATTTTGACAAGTGTTTTGTTTTGATTATCTACAAGTTTAGTACCACCTTTATAGCTAGAAATTCCTTTTATTTTATGTCCAGACCCTGAAATTTCAATTGCTCCAAAATTAGACTTTTGATTCAAGTTAACTTTAACCTTGTCGTTTTCTAAAACAACTGAAGCTAACTTGTCTCTTTTTATGTTATAGATCCTATCATTAATGAAAATTTCAGTTTCAATAAAATTGGCATCTGTTTTTATTTGTCCAACCAAGGTTTGGTCATCACTAAATAGATTGTAAAAATTGTCTTCTAATCTAGCTATCATAATTTATTCTTCTTCCTGAGAAACCATACCGCTTGAAAAATGTGCTTCAAGCTCTTTTAGAGTCGCAGGACTCGTTTCTAAATCTTTAACTATATTACCTTTTTCTAGTACTACAATACGTTCACAAACATCAGTAACGTGCAATAAATCGTGACTAGACACTAATACCGTAACTCCTCTTTTTTCTGCTAAATCTTTTATAATTTGCTTTAAACGGATTTGAGTCGTAGGATCTAAATTAGCAAACGGTTCATCTAAAATAATGACTTCAGGATTTCCTATAAGCGCAGCAACGATGCCTGCTTTCTTTTGGTTTCCTTTACTTAAGTCTCTAAGGTATTTTTTCTTCCCAAGAATTTCACCATTAAAGAAATCTTCGAACTGAGACGTTAAAGCATCTACATCGGCTTTGTTCTGTCCTCGTAATTCACCTATAAAATAGAAATACTCTTCAGCCGTTAAGTAGCCAATTAAGAAACTTTCGTCTATAAATGCGGATGTAAAAGGTTTCCAGTCTTCGCTTTCATTAACCTTTATCTCATTACTTTTTATAAAGCCTGTAGATGGTTGAATAAGGTCTAATAACAAGCTGAAATAGGTTGTTTTTCCCGCTCCGTTATTGCCTACCAAACCAAAACTTTGTCCTTTTGGTATGGATAATTCTTCAATATTTAGAACCGTAGTTCCGTTATATGTTTTTGAAAGGTTATTTGTGTTTATCATGATGTTGGTTGTGTTATTAATTGTCTTGACTAAAGGCACTAATCATTTTGTATTTTGAATCTAAATAGCGTTTTGTTATCGTTTTCATTAGTTTTTTGTGTAAAACGATTCCCAAAACACCAAGTACTATTAAAGTTGCGATACCTGCCTCAAATCCGACTAACCAGTTAATTAACGCGAATATTAGCATTGGCAAAATCATAAGTGGTAGACCTATAATCCATTGTACGGCTCCTGTACCTTGATAATTGAATGCCGCACGCTGATTGAGGTCTATTTTTTTTCGGTTGAATGAACCTCCAAAAAGCATGACGTGTGAGTTAACACCAATATTGTAAATGGCTGCTGCAAAATGCGCTATCAATATCTTCCAACCAAAGTAAACATAAGGAATACTTAGTAAAAACATAATCCCAACACTGAGTACCATTAGTACAAATTTAGAACGTAAGTATTGTTCGTATTTAATATTTTGACTCATCAATAACTTGTAATAACCACTATCCCAAGCTGGAATAAACTGCCCAAAGTTGATAAGAAAAATTCCCGTTACAAAAATCCCTATAAAAGGAAAAAGCCAAACCATTTCTTTATACATAGGTTGAGGATAAAAGAACAAACCATAAAGTAAGCCTATAACCATTATGAATACAGAAGATTTAGTACGCTTATTTCTCCAAATGAGTTTTAAATCTAATTGCATAAATGGCGCAATATTTCCAAATCGTTTTGTCCAAGATAAATCAGCAGCTTTAACTTCTGTAACCTTTGATTTCAATGAGCTATCTAGGAAAAGTTTTTCTCTTAAAATCTTGAAATTATATACATATAATAAAGCTAAAATTACCAATGGAATTAATATTAACACTGGACTATTAGCAATACCTATTAATGCACCACCAATGAGGGATGTCATTGACACAATTTCAAAATAATTGAGACCATAAAGCACTCCTACAACTACTATTAAGGGTAAAAAAGATAGTTCTGTTTTAGCAGAAAGTGCCTCAATAATAAAGTTTAAAAAGTTATTAATGAATACCAGAATAATCATTGTCAGCATCCATATTAATACCATTGATGTTGAAAATCCGTCACCAATAAGCATAACACTAAATGGTATTATAGCAAACAACGGTAAGAAGTTGAAAAACGATAGCGCAGACTTTCCTAAAACATAGTGAACTACTGTTGATCGTTTAATAGGCAACGTCAGTAGAGGTTTTACACTCATTACGGGCAACTTTTGAAAAAAGAAACGCAGAAGTAAATCCATAATAATCCAGAAAAAAAGAAATCCATTAGCCACGACAAAAGGATCTTGATTAGGATACATTTTTTTAAGGATTGGTAAAAGCCCAAAACCTAAGCCTAAAAATATCACAATGAAATACAAAGCAAAAAACACCATTAATATGTTCAATGCCATACTTTTCTGCCAATAAGATGAGCGGAAATACTGTTTCCACTCTAAGTTGATAAACTGTTTTATCATAGTATATTTGGTTGGTTTTATATGTAAGTAACTAATATACTGTTTTTGTTACAAAGAAAACTCTGGATAGGTTTCATTTAACAAATCTTCCGCCTTATTAGGAATAAGCTCAAAGCTTATGTAATTAAAAAGCGTAAGCAAAGTAAATATTATTGCGAAGAACAATATAGCTAAAGCGTTTCCTGAAAAATTATCTGAAATAATAAACACAGTATAAATCTGAGACATAAATAACAATGTAGTACCGCCCGCTTGTTTATAAATCATCTCCTCTAACAGCCATTTTTTGTTAGATTTTTCTTTTCGCCCTCTAAAGTGTCTATTCAATTGAATGCTTTTATAAATAGACCATATCGCTATTACAACATAAAAGACAACAGATAACACTCCCATATAAGAAGATGAAAACGACAAATAAAACACACAAAACAAACTTAGTGTCGCTAATATTTGTGGTACTCTAAACCACAATTTGAGCTCGCTCCAAAAGTAACGCATATAACGTTTGTTCATGGCTTTAGACTTTTGCTCAATGGCTTCCATAAAACCAAAAATCCCAAACTTTTTAAAGGCTTTGTCTCTGGCGTCTTCAAAACTTAACTTAGGCTTGTCTTGCCACATGGTTTCTATATCATTAGCCAAATGATCTACCAATTCTGTTTGTAAATCGTAGTGTTCTACAAAATGTTTTCTTGTAAAAGCATAAAGGTCTTGTATTTGAGATTCGGTTAGTTTCACTACAGTAGATGTTTTAATTTTAAAGCTTTATTAAAAGCATATCTATAAACCTTGTAACCAGCTGTCATAATTAGCAAATAAAATGTCATAATTAGAGGCAACAATAGATTCAAATATTCTTTTGGCAATAACTCTAACGGTAGATTGATCATTATTAAACCAAAAGAAAAATAGAAAAGACCATATTGCATATTTACGGATCTGCCCAGCTTTTTTCTCCATGCTTTTGCAGATTCATAAATGAGAATTAAAATAGGTGCAGCTAACACTATTAAAGATATTGTTTCCGATACTTCTGGAAAAACAACCGTTACTCTGCTAAAAATCAAATAAAATAACACAAAACCTATTAGGGATTTTGGTTGCTTTACCAAGTTTACCATTTCTGTAAAATGCTTTTTTCTATATATCTTGTTGGTAGATTTCCAACTTTGAACATTAATCTCTTTAAGATTTTTATACCAATTAGCATTTATAAGACTTTGTCTAAATACAGTTTGAAAATCTGCTGAACCAGAATAGTTTTCCATATCAGAAACTAAATGGTCAACCATTTCTAATCGTACATCCCAAAATTTTATTCCTTCGTTTTTCAGGTAATTATCTACGTGTTGTATTTGTTCCTTTGTTATTTTCATATTTAGGCTAAACTCTTAAATCTATTTTGAAACTCATAAATCATCCTTTTACTAACTATTGTCATGGCTACTAAAAGAGTAAGTGCAAAACTCGTCATTACATAAAGTACGAAGCTTGAAATTGTACTTTTTAAGCCTGCTACATTCCAACATAAATGAAATAAATTAAACAACATAGCATATATTAACCCAAGCCGCTCTAAGGCAGAAAATCGTCTTAAATTAGATCGTTTTACTTTTATGTAGTAATAAATGCCAAAAATTACAAAACCAATTAATGGTAAAGCGCCAAGCCAACTTCTGAAATTATTAATATCAATTATCTTATTTACATTTTGAAACAGTATATACAAACCTAAAAAAGTAAATACACACGGCAAGTTGAATAACTCATGAAATATACTTTTTGTTAAACGCCTGTCTGTGGCTTTAATAAATGATTTGTTATTATTCAATAAACTCTGTTTATTATCAACCATATAGTCTTTAAAAACAAAATAGAAATCCCTTTTATCTCCATTTTCCATCTTTGTTTCTATAACTGAGGCTATATGATCTAGCATTTCCATTCGAATGTCAATGTGGATAATATTAGAGTTTTCAAGATATGTATCTATAAACTTTATGTTTTCTTTAGTTAGCTTCATATTCAAGCCAATTTAGGGTTTACCAAAGTTTGCATGGTCTTTATATATTCGGCTAATTCTTCAAGCTTATTCGCAGTTTCTTTGGTGCCGTTTTCTGTGAGTTTATAATATTTGCGTAATCGGTTATCTACCTTAGCAACCTCAACATCCAACAGTCCTTGGGCTTCTAACTTATGTAAAGCAGGATATAATGCTCCTTCAGTAATTTTTAGCTCTCCCTTGGTGAGCTCTTTTACCTTTTGGGTTATTTCATAACCATACATTTTATCTTGCTCATTTAGCAATTTTAAAATGATGGTGTTTAAACTCCCCTTATATAATTTTGAATTACTCATAACAACACAAATATACATAATTTTCTTATGCATAAGTTTTTTGGGTATTATTTTAATCTTAATTTCTCGTGCTATGCCACACTCCTTCCTTATTTTTGCAAAAAATATTAGTAATGGCACAATTTCATAACCTAAAGATAAAATCCGTAGAAAAAGTTACCGATCATGCTGTAGCGATATCTTTTGAAATTCCTGAATCTTTAAAAGCTAATTTTGCTTTCAACGCAGGACAATATATCACCTTAAAAACCACAATTAATGGCGAAGAAATTCGTCGAGACTACTCTATTTGTGCGTCAAAAAACAGTGGTGATTTAATCGTTGCTGTAAAATCGGTTGATGGTGGTACATTTTCGGTTTTTGCCAATACACAACTAAAAGCTGGAAACACTATTGAAGTAGCTGAGCCTAACGGCCGTTTTGTATTTGAGCCTAATGAAGCAAAATCTAGAACTGTTGCTGCTTTTGCTGCTGGTAGTGGTATTACTCCTGTCCTAAGCATTGCTAAAACTCTTCTTGAAGAAGAGCCCTTCAGTAATTTTATTTTAATTTACGGGAACAAATCTTCCAAAGACACAATGTTTTTTAAGGATTTGGTAGAAATGCAAGCACAATACGGCAATCGCTTACATGTTCATTTTATATACAGTCAATCTCGTGAGGAAGGAGCGCTTTTAGGCCGAATTGAAAGAAGTACTGTAAATCTTATGGTGAAAAATAAATACAAAGAAGTCACTATTGATGCGTTTTACATTTGTGGACCAGAAGCTATGATTCATACAGTAAAGGATACTTTAGTTGAAAACAACATTAAGGAAAAATCCATTTTCTTCGAGTTGTTTACAGTTCCTGATGCACCAGAAGAAGAAAATAATGTTGAAGGTTTAACAGGAAACACTAAAGTTAAAGTCTTGGTAGATGATGAAGAGTTTGAGTTTGAAATGTCTAAAGAGCAATCTATACTCGAAGCGACTCTGAAACAAGATATTGATGCTCCGTACTCTTGCCAAGGTGGAATTTGCAGTAGCTGTATTGCACGCTTAACAGAGGGTGAAGCTAAAATGAGACAAAACAATATTCTTACAGATAACGAAGTTGCTGAAGGCTTGGTATTAACTTGTCAAGCACATCCTACAACTGCTACGGTTACTGTGGACTATGATGATGTGTAAAATCTAGATGCTTAGATTTTTAGACCTCTAGACTATTAGATTCCCGGCTTTTCAGGAATTATAGACCTTACTTTTGACACAATCGTTTCTACCGCAATACTTCCTGCTGCATTTTCGTAGCTTTCAGGATATTTATTGCCATAAATTGAGGTTGGAATTTTTGGATATTGATTGCGATCTGCTGTAAGTTGAAAATCTTCAGGTTGATTAAACGGTACAAAACCAGCAAAAGGATGGGTAACTCCCCAAATCGTAATCACTTTTACACCAAAAATTGCAGCTAAATGTCCATTCCCAGAATCCATAGCAAGCATCAATTTTAAATTTGAAATTAACTCCAATTCCTCTTTAAACGATAATTTTCCTGCTACAGAAACCACATTATCATATTTCGCTTCAAAGACATTAAGCACTTCTATTTCTTTATCACTACCACCAAATAAGATAACCTTATAATCTTTAGATAGTTCAGAAATAACCATTTCCATGTTCTCTAGTGGATACATTTTACTACTATGTGCAGCAAATGGTGCAATACCTACTAAAGTTTCTTTGGCATCAATGCCTAAACCTAAAACTGCTTTGCTTAAAGGTTTTGCTTTTGGAAATTTTGGCTGCGATAAATCAACTGGAAAGCCCAAAGTCTTAAAAACATCCGCATAGCGTTGATGTGTGGTTTTTAGTTGTTTTACTGCTTCACCAGAAACTAAAGCTTTCTTCTCTGCTCTGCCTTTATCAATCTGGATTACTTTTTTCCCGAAGAAAAACAGTTTCAAAATTTTACTTCGTAAAACGTTATGAAGGTCAGCAACGACATCAAATCCTAACTTTCTAAGTTCTTTTGATAGTTTATAAAGCCCTAAAACGCCTTTGTGTTTGTCTTTAAGATCAGCGACATAAACCTCAACATTTTGAATATCTTCAAAAAAAGGTTTAAAAAACGCCCTAGTAACAACCGTTACTTTTACTTGTGGATGTTGTAATGTTAATGCACGCAACACAGGCACTGTCATAGCAACGTCTCCCATTGCCGAAAATCTTATGACGAGTATGTGAGTGGGTTTTTGCATAAAAAACTGTCACACTGAGCGCAGTCGAAGTGCTTTTTAAGTTAGAAGTATACTTGGTATCGACTGCGCTCAGACTGACAATTCTATCTTTAATGAATTTATTTTTGCCCTCTTAAAACAGGATTAAGCTCATCGTCATTGTACATTTTCATTTGTTTGTAAACTTTCATGTACTTATCTCCGTTCGCTATATCTGTTAATAAATCGTCAATTGCAGTACTCAAATCTGTACGTTGCTCTAGTAAAACGTCTAATTTCTTTTGGCAAGCTGCTTTATGATCTTCGGTAGCATCTTCTCTCACTGTTTCTAAATGCATGTGATAGATTTTTAATGCCAAAATAGAAAGTCTGTCTATAGCCCAAGCAGGACTTTCAGAGTTAATTTTAGCATCAGCTTTTACAGCAACATCTTTGTATTTGTCTAAGAAGTAACTGTCAATATATTCAACCGTATCAGTTCTGTCTTGGTTAGATGCATCAATCATACGCTTTAATTTTAATGCCGCAACAGGATCGATATTTGGGTCTCTAATAATATCTTCGTAAGCCCACTGCACAGTATCTATCCAACATTTTCTGTATAACAAATGAGCGATTACATCTTCATTTTTATCATACTTATTTGTAAAAGGTTGTTCTACCGTATTTAAAACTTTATAGGTTTTAATAACATCTTGAAATATACTGTTTGCTTTATC
>PAJL01000035.1 GCA_002706045.1 Flavobacteriaceae bacterium | reverse complement strand
TAGAAAATGTGCATTACAATGCTCAAATGAATACCAAACAAATACGTGAGTTTTGTAAACTAGACGAAGGTTCTCTAGAATTATTAAAATCGGCTATGGAACGCTTAAATCTTTCTGCAAGAGCTTACGACAGAATCTTAAAAGTATCAAGAACTATCGCTGATTTAGAAGGTTCAAATGATGTTACGGGAACACATATAAGTGAAGCTATACAATACCGAAGTTTGGATAGAGATGGTTGGTTAGGTTAATTTTTTTTTAAATTACTGCAACCTTTTGTGCTTTTTTCATCTTATAAGAAAACCAATATTATGAAGCATAAAATCTTACCTCTAGTTTTTTTTGTTGTAATGTGTTTGCCTTTCACTAGTTGTGACAAAGGTGATGATGGATTATCAGATCCAGTTTCAGTTACAGTACCTATCATTAAATCAAAATCTGAATTCAGAAATTCAATAGCAATCAGTAGTGCTCAACCTACTAATTCAGATGGAAAAATCTATGTTTATGGTGATTTACTATTTTATATAGGGCAAAATTCAGGGATACATATTTTTGATAATCAAAATCCTGCCTCACCGCAAAATCTTTCATTTATTCAATTAGAAGGAGTCAATGATATTTCTGTAAAAAATGATATTCTTTATGCTGATAACTATATGGATTTGGTAGTTTTTGATATTAGCGATATTTCTAATATACAAATGGTTAATGTAGAGGAAGATATGTTGCCTTATTATGCGGCATATCCAAATGATGTATCTTTTTTTCAGGATAATATTTACCCAACATCAGAAGACGAATTTATAGCAAGTTTTACTACAATACAGATGGAAAGAAGCGAGGCTGAAAATAATCCTCATATATACCAGTGGGAGACGAGTATTTTTATTGGGAATTTTGATGGAGCAGTCTCAGGAAATGAAGTTGGTGTAGGAGGTTCATATGCTAAATTTCAAATTCTTAATAATGCTCTATATACTATAAATGACTATTCGTTATTGACGTTTGATATCACGAATTATAATGCCATTACGCAGGTTTCCGAAACTTGGATGAATGCTTGGTTTGGTGGCGAATTAGAAACGACCTTTATTAGAAAAAACTTTATGTTCATTGGTGCTACAAATGGTATGCATATCGTAAGTCTAGAGGATGTGTTTAATCCGGTTTACACTTCTTCATTTTTGCATGCTACGGGTTGTGATCCTGTTGTGGTAGAGGAAAATACAGCTTATATCACAGTGAGAGGTGGAAATAGTTGTGGTGCAATAGAAGACCAAGTTAATGTTATAGATGTTACCGATATTTCATCACCAATAGAATATTCTACTTATTTTTTATCAAGTCCTTACGGATTGGGAGTTAAAAGTGATATTCTCTATATATGCAATGATGATGGTATTAATGTTTTTAATGTTGAGAACCCTAATCAAATAGTTTTAGAAAACACTTATGATGTAAACGCAAAAGATGTCATTACGTTGTCATCTCACCTTGTAGCTGTAGGTGAAAATGTAATTTATCAATTCAATTATACAGATAATTTCGGACTAGAATTAATAGGTAGTGTTCAATTTTAAATCAAAATTTTCAACGAAATAATCTGAATTAAAACTTTCAATATGAAATAGTTGTTGATATTTCAGCTGTAAATATTAATACATTTATAATATCGATAAACCTGTAGACTAAGACCAACTTGGATAACAAATTAAACCCACTCATACAAAAATGTATAGAGAACGATAGGGAAGCGCAGCGAGAGTTGTATCAGCTGCTTTCACCTGTCCTGTATGGGATTTGTCTAAAATATATGAAAAATAAAACTGAAGCTGATGATGTTTTTCAAGATGCATTTATAACGCTTTTTCAAAAAATAAATCAGTATCAATTTAAAGGAAGTTTTGAAGGTTGGGCAAAACGCATATTTGTAAACGAAGCTTTAGAAGTGTTGCGTAAAAAACAGCGTCGACTTCATGTAGCGGTTGACACTGAGTTTCAGATTGAAGATACCCACGAAAAAAGCAATGAAAATAGAAAATTTTCTATATCGCAAAATGAATTGTTAGAGCATATTCAGCAATTACCAGATAATTATAGAATGATTTTTAACCTTTTTGTTTTTGAAGGTTTTAGTCACAAAGCAATTGCTGAAAAATTGAATATGGCAGAGGGAACATCAAAGTCATTGTTAAGCAGAGCAAAAAGCCTGTTAAGATCAAAAATTAATGAAAAAACAAGTAAAAAAGTATCATGAAGAAAGATGATATTGAAGATGTATACAGTGAATTAAAGTCCTTTACCAAAGAGCCACCTAAAGAGCTATGGGACAATATAGAAGCACGTCTACATCCTAAGAAGAAGCGTAGAGTAGCTTTTTGGTTTTGGGGTTCGGTTGCTGCAGTTTTGGTATTAATGTTCGGATATGTGTTTTATGATTCCGTAAAACCGAATGTTATTATACCGATAAAGGATTCTGAGAATCAGATTTCAAACATAAAGCAACCTAATATAGAGTCAAATGAGGTTAAATCTGGGGTAGATAAAATAAAGGAGGATAGTGTTAGCGAAATAGGAGAAGACTCATTGCAAATAAGAAACAAAGAAGCAAATGAAGCGTTACAACGAAAAATAAATGAAGGTCAATTAGCTTCTAAAGATAATTCTGCTAAGCAGATTAATAATCAAGAAAAAAATAAGCGCAATGAGAAATTATTGAATGAAGGTTTAAAAGGTGGAAGTAAAGTAGCTAATATTACTGATGATGATAATCTGAATGGTGAAGAAGGAGAAAAACTAAATAGTAAAGAAAGTATTCTTGATTTGTCAATAGCACATAAAAGATTGCTTGATGAAACTAAAATAACTGTTATCGCAGAAGTAGATTCATTAGTAGCAGAGAAAAAAGAAGGAAAATTAGATTTGTATAAAGAATTAATGGCAGAAAAGAATCATGAAAAAGATTCTTTACTCACTAAAATTGTAGATAATTCAAAATGGTCTATGGAAGTTTTAGGAGGTTTATCTAATACTGCTTCTGATGCATCGTTGCAAGGTACATCAGTAAATACTGAAGCAATAAACAACTTTGTGTATACCTTTAAAGTAGGTTATGCTATTTCAGATAAGCTTTTAGTAAAAACAGGTGTCGGGAAAAACAGTTTAGGTCAAGAGATTAATAATATTGTTTATGGGACATCAGACAGTTCGTTTAGTCCTTCTAATGGTGCTCAATCTATAGTAAGTGATCAGTCCTTTGTTTTTTACGCGTCTCCAGATTTAATTACTGATTTTACGTCATCCGTAGAGTATAATGAAAATGGTAGATTACAGCAACAGCTCGATTATATTCAAGTGCCTTTGGAAATTTTCTATAAATTATTTTCGAAGAAAACGTATGATATTTCTCTAGGCCTTGGAGGAAATGTGAATTTTATAACGAATAATACAGCTTATTTAAACAATGAAGAAATAGGTGAAAATATAGGTGTCAATAATACAGTGCTAGGTGCTACTTTAAATTCAAACTTTTCATATAATCTAACAAAAAAAACTATTCTATTTTTTGAACCAAGTTATAACTACTTTCAAAAACCTATAGATAATAGAGCGCAAGATTTTAAAAACACACAATTGAGGTTTCTTTTTGGTTTGAGATTTCAGCTTTAAACATGGTATTGTGCATATTTAAAACCTGGTTTTGATGTAGAATTACATTTTAACGTATTTTTACTAACATCTTATTTAGTACTATGAAATACGTTTACTACATTCTCATCTTATCAATATTTTTTAATTGTCAAAATTCTCATGAAACAAAAAGAGATATCGAAGTTGATACTAAAATCACTAAGGTTGAAGCTCCAAAATTAAATCTGGAGCAAGCCAATCGCTTAGCACAATTACCAATTCACTGTATCAATACCGAATATCCAAACAAGTTAGGGCAGACTTTAGGAAGTGATGAGGATTTAAAATCTCCACAAGAATTGCATCCAGCGTTTTATGGCTGTTTCGATTGGCATTCTGCTGTGCATGGCCATTGGAGTTTAGTAAAACTGTTGAAAGAATTTCCAGAGTTGAATAATCGTGATGAAGTCATTCAAAAATTATTAGCTAACATTTCAAAAGAAAATATTCAGCAAGAAGTTCTTTATTTTCAAGGAAAGCACAATACATCATACGAACGTACTTATGGTTGGGCTTGGTTGCTTAAGCTGGCAGAAGAATTACATACTTGGAATTATCCTGAAGCTGAAACGTTAGAAGAAAATCTTCAGCCTTTAACCGATTTAATAGTTGAGCGTTATTTGGAATTTCTACCAAAGCTAAATTATCCAATTAGAGTGGGAGAACATCCTAATACTGCTTTTGGGTTGAGTTTTGCCTATGACTATGCTTTGTCAGTTGAGAATACGCAGCTAAAAACTTTGATTGAAAATAGGGCAAAGGAATTTTATTCAGACGATCAAGATTGTCCTTTGGAATGGGAGCCGAGTGGCTTTGATTTTTTGTCGCCTTGTTTAGAGGAAGCTGCTTTAATGAAGCGCGTATTACCAATTGAAGAATTTTTAACTTGGGTAAACGACTTTCTTCCAGAGCTTAAAGATGAAAGCTTCAATATTGAAGTAGGTAGAGTTTCGGATAGAACCGATGGGAAATTGGTGCATTTAGATGGTGTGAACTTTTCAAGAGCATGGAGTTTAAATTATATTGCGAAAGACTTACCTGAGTTTGCTCATCTTCAAAATATTGCAAATAATCATATTAATTAGCTTCTTTACCAAGTATTGTTGGTGATAGTTATGAAGGTGGTCATTGGCTTGGGAGTTTTGCTATTTGTGCTTTAAATTCAATAGAAAACTAATGAAAAACTGGTTTCGAAATATTGGACCAGGACCATTAGTTGCAGCAGCTTTTATTGGTCCAGGTACCGTAACGGTCTGCACTCTAGCAGGTGTTAATTTTGGTTATGCATTGCTTTGGGCAATGGTGCTATCCATCTTTGCAACCGTAGTATTACAAGAAATGGCGGCGAGATTAGGTATAGTATCTCAAAAAGGTTTGTCTGAGGTTATTCGAGAAGAGATNAAAAACCCANTTATAAAANGCTTTAGTGTTGTTTTGATTCTTAGTGCTNTTGTGGTTGGAAATGCAGCTTACGAAGCTGGAAATATCAGTGGAGGCGCTTTAGGATTAGAAACGATATTAGGAANNCTTTCGGTTTCAATCGTTGGTTTGGANCTTANAATTTTACCATTGTTGATTGGTTTAGTTGCTTTTGTNCTGCTTTANTTGGGNAATTANANGGTAATTGAGAGAGCCTTNGTGGNTATGGTGATTTTAATGAGCTTGTCCTTTTTGATTACNGCAATAATGACGAAACCAAATTTATCAGCCGTATTCAAAAATATGATTTTACCCAATTTTCCTGAAAAGAGCATTTTGACTATAGTAGGAATAATAGGTACAACTGTTGTGCCTTATAATCTGTTTTTGCATGCCTCGCTAGCTAAAACCAAGTGGCACTCAAAAAGTGATATTACTTTTGCGAGAAAAGACACAATTATAGCTGTTGTGCTAGGAGGTATTGTTTCTATTTGTATCATTATTTCTGCTTCAGCAATACAAACTGAGAATATTACAAGCGCAGCGGATTTAGCTAAAGGCTTAGAACCACTGTTTGGAGTAAATGCTAAATATTTTTTATCTATTGGCTTGTTTGCGGCAGGCATTACAAGTTCTATTACTGCTCCACTTGCTGCAGCTTATGTGGCAACTGGTTGCTTAGGATGGAAAGCCGATTTAAAATCGTTACCTTTTAGAGCGGTTTGGATGTTTATCGTTTTGCTTGGAGTGGTATTTTCTTCCATAGGTTTTAAATCTATAGAGATTATAAAGTTTGCTCAAGTAGCTAATGGACTGTTGTTGCCTATTATAGCTGGTTTTTTATTGTGGGTGGTGAACAAGTCTTCAGTTTTAGGCACTTATAAAAACTCAAAAGTTCAAAATCTATTAGGAGTCATTATCTTGTTGATTACTATCTTTTTGGGAATGAAAGGAATATTAAATGTTTTTAATATTATATGAATTCAAAAACTATTGATATAAATGCAGATGTAGGTGAGGGCTTAGCTAATGAGGCTGATTTAATGCCTTTTTTATCCTCATGCAATATTGCATGTGGTGGTCACGCAGGAGATATCGAGACTATGACTGAAGTTATACGCTTAGCAAATAAACATAATGTAAAAATTGGTGCACATCCTTCGTTTCCTGATAAAGAAAACTTTGGAAGGGCTATAATGGAGTTGTCGTCTACAGATTTGTACAATAGTTTGAAAGCGCAAATTAGAAGCTTGCAGAGTGTGCTTAAGAAAGAAAAAGCTCAATTACATCATGTTAAACCTCATGGAGCTTTATATAATCTTGCGGCTAAGGATGAAAAAACGGCGAAAGTAATTGTTGAGGTTGTAAAGCGTTTAGAGTTGTCGTTATCGATATATGCTCCTTTTAATTCCGAATTAGCACGAATGGCAAAACAGGAAAATATAGAAGTGGTTTTTGAGGCTTTTGCGGATAGAAATTATAATGATGATTTATCCTTGGTGTCTCGGCAAAATAACGATGCTNTTATCTCTGATAANNTTGAAGTTTTGAACCATATATTATATATGAAAAACNATGAAAAAGTAAAGACTGTAAANGGGGCAGAGGTGTNATTAAANGCATCAACGTTTTGCGTTCATGGNGATACTGAAAANGCTCTAGAAATTTTACGTTTTTTAAATGAGGAATTGCCAAANAATAATATCAAAATTCNTTAGTGATTTATGNATTACGATTTGAAATTTTCACTTTATAATGAGCGTTCAATTCTTATTGAATGGCCATNATTTATTGATGAAAATATTTTAAAAAGTATACTTAGTTATAAAAAACAGCTACAAAAAATTTATGTTAAACAAAAAGTTGAGATAATAAACACATATAACTCAATATTAATATTTTATAATTTCACTATAGATAATTTCAATAATGAAGTTTTAAAGCTAAAATCACTTAAAAATCGTCATTTAAGAAATGAAATAGCAAAAGCTAAATTATGGGAGATTCCTGTATGTTACGATGATGAATTTGGTATTGATTTAAATGAATTTTCAATGCGAAAAAAACTAACAAAATCGGAAATAATTAAACTACATTCGGAGGCTGTTTATACGGTTTATTTTATTGGGTTTTCACCTGGCTTTTTATACTTGGGTGGACTTAATNCAAAGCTANATTTTAATCGTAAATCAACACCAANNCTCAACATAAAAAAAGGGTCGGTTGCCATCGGAGGAATGCAAACAGGAATCTACCCACAAAACAGTCCAGGAGGTTGGCATATTATAGGTAAAACACCAATCGATTTATTTGATGCCAAAATGAATCCTCCGTGTTTTATTTCGGCTGGAGATAAGGTTAGATTTAAACCTATAGATATGATTGAATATTCGGAATTAGAGCAAAAAGTACAATCTGATTTTTTTTCTTAAAACCAGTTCAGGATGCTTAAAATATTAAAAGCAGGGTTTTACACTTCAATACAAGATACTGGTCGGTTTGGTTTTAGGGAACATGGAGTCCCAATTTCTGGTGCTATGGATTCTTATTCCGCTAAGTTTGCGAATTCACTTTTGGGTAATGATGCCAATTGTGCGGTTATGGAGATTACGATGATTGGGCCAAAGTTATTGTTTGAAGAGCCTACAGCAATTGTTCTTTCTGGTGCAAATATGTCCCCTAAAATCAATGATATTGAAGTTGAAATGGATTCGGTCTTATCAGTGAAAACAGGAGATATAATAACCTTTGGGAGACTTCAATTGGGATTGAGAACTTATTTAGCTATAAAAAATGGTTTTCAAAGTGAAGAAATTCTCAAGAGTAAAAGTATGTACAAAGGAATTACTCGAGATTCAAATTTGAAAGACCGTGAAACAATCAAGTACATGCCATTCTTGCATAAAGATTCCGCTAAACATGCTTCTGTAAAGTATGATGAATCTATTCTGTTTAATAATGTGTTAGAGGCTTTTAAAGGACCTGAATTTGATAAGCTTTCACAAAATCTCCAAGAGTCGTTACTCGATTCTGAATTTCAGGTTTCAATTCATGATAGAATGGCATATCAGCTAAAAAGTCTAGGTGAAAATAATTTAGATCAGATTTTAACGTCTCCAGTTTTACCAGGTACAGTTCAGCTGACTCCTTCTGGAACTTTGTTAGTGTTAATGAGAGATTGTCAGACAACAGGAGGTTATCCAAGGGTTTTACAATTAACAGAAAAGGCTATAAATATTTTGAGTCAAAAAAATACAGGAGCACAACTTAGATTTAGATTAAAAGTATAGTTTTGTAAGAAAATAAATTTAAAAGTTTTTTATAAGCATAAAAATCAATAAATTAGAAAGCTATTAATTGATTAATATTACTCTTATGAAAAAAGTTTTGCTCTTTATTTTTGGTCTTGCTATAGGTATTTTAGCAACCTATTTATTTTTAAACCCTATTGAAAATTCAGAAACAATGACAGATCCAAAAGGATTAATTAGTCCAGAACAGATCAAAAAATTAGATCAAGNTTATAATAGCAGACATACTTTGATAAGTGATTCGTTAATAGATACACCAGATAATAGGTCTTCTTGGTACTCTATTGAAGAGATAGAGTCCTATTTAGAGTATGCAAAAAATCAAGCATCTGAATTAGGTTACACTTTAGATGGACTTAGGCTATATGCAGGTGCGTATCCAGATACTGAGGAAGGTCCAGGACTAATGACAATGTTTTTTGTGCCAACTGGGGTGAAAAATATGTCTGAAGGCTCTACCATACCCATTGCTCAAGGGGAAGGCGGTAAAGGTGAAGACATTGATGATGGAGATGGTTTAAATGCTGGATCTCATGGAATTCCTCCTAATGCTAACTATCCTCAATAGGTTTTTAATTCATGAATGAATTTTTAAAGGAATACTATACTTTAATAACTTATTCTGTAGAATTTTTGGCATTAGTAGTAGGTCTCATCTACTTCAAAAAGTATAAAAATACACCTGCAAGATTTATAATTTATTTTCTATGCTTCGCTTTTTTTGTCGATTTTTTAGGTAACTATCCTAATTTGTTGAAGAAAAATGATTTGTTTCATCTCATAGAAAATACGTTAGTAGAAAAAAACTACTGGTGGTTTACAATATTTTGGTGGGTTGGATTGTCATCTTTTATGTTTTATATCAATTATAAAATTGTACAAACATCGAAATATAAAAGCATTCTCCTTTATGCATTCTACTTGTATTTATTACAAGTTGTTTTAACTATAACTTTTAGATTTGAGTATATATTTAGACCTGATGAAAGAGCAATTAAAATAGCAAGTCTCTGGATTGTTTTGCTATCAATAATTATTTATTTTTTTGAAACATTGACTTCAGACAAGATTATAAGATTTTATAAATCAATATATTTTTACTTCAATTCTATAATTTTTGTTTGGATTTTAATTATGATTCCAATGGATTTTTTTGAAGCATATAATAATGTAGAAGACTGGAGTTACGTGCTGTTTAAAAGGAAAATTTATTTATTATTAAATATTTATCTATATTTAAGTATGGTCTTTGTTCTGATATTTTGCAAGCCAGAAAATAAGGTTTTTGCTAGGTAATAAAGATATCAGGTGATTTTTGTTTATTATTATATTTAATAACTTCCTGATTTTTAATGTATATAACAAAATCTATAATCAAAGTTGTGTTCTGTGTAAGAGAAGAACTTATTTTATACTAATGATATTTTTTATTTGTCCTTAATATTTTACACTTCGGAGAATAAGCCTCTAGATTATGAGTAGTATAGATGACTTTTTAAAATATAATTATAGTTTTATTACTCATTTAGTAGAATTTATACCTGCCTTTGTAGGCTTAATTGTTTTAAGAAAATACAAAAACACCACAGCAAAATATATTATCTATTTTTTAATTTATGTGTTTTTCATTGAGCTTATAGGAAGTTATCCTGAATACTTGCAAAATAATGGATATTTTCATCTCATANAGGATACATTGATAGAACATAATTACTGGTGGTTTAATTTAACTTGGTGGATTGGTCTTTCGAGTGTAATGTTTTATATAAATTATAAAATTACTAAGATTAATCGATTTAGAAAGGTTCTTATGTATGGGTACTTCATATATCTTTTGCAGATTATTTTTTATATTATATTTAGGTTTGAAGATGTATTTGGTTCTGGATACTTTATAAGTGTAGCTAGCCTTTGGATTGTTTTACTATGTATAATAATTTATTTTTTTGAAGTTTTAAATTCAAAAAGAGTTATTTTATTCTATAAATCTCTTTATTTTTATTTCAATTCATTGATTTTTATATGGATTTTGATAGTTATGCCTTTNGATTTTTTTGAAGCATACTTTAATANTGATGATTGGAATTATGTNTATTTCAAATNNAAAATTTACTTATTATCAAATANATTTCTTTATNTATCCTTAGCAGNTGCACTTTTATTTTGCAAGCCGGAAAACGAGNCATAAGTACTGAGGCAGAACGCAACCTCATTGTGTATATGATTATNGTTCTATTAGTCATATGTACATTGGTTATTCTATTTTTCATAGTTTATCAAAAAAGAAAAAACCAATTATTACTTGAAAACATTGAGCAACAAAAAAAGTTTGATGAAGAACTTCTCTTAACTCAACAAGAAATTCAAGAGGAAACCCTTAAAAATGTAGGTAGAGAACTGCATGACAATATTGGGCAGCTATTAGCTTTTTCAACTATGCAGATGAATGCTGTGGCTAAAGCTTTACCAGATGAAGTGAAGCCTAAAGTAAGCAATGCCTCTGATAGCTTGAAAGAATCTTTGGCAGCTGTACGTTCATTGTCAAAATCATTGAATAACGATGTGTTGAGCACGCTTAGTTTTGAGTCTATTTTACAAAACGAAGTAGAGCGACTTAATAAATCGGGCTTAATAGAAGTAGAGTTAAAAATTTCTGGTTGCGATGAGAATTTCGAAAATAAAAAAGATCAAATCATTTTGTTTAGAATGATACAAGAGTTTTTTTCTAATACACTCAAGTATGCAGAAGCAGAGTGTATAGATGTCCTTTTGAATTATAAAGAACAAGAGCTATCAATTAACATAAAAGATGATGGAGTTGGCTTTGATGTCAATAAAGCAGAGAAAGGTTCTGGTTTAATTAATATTCATAAAAGAGCTGAGCTTATTAATGCTAAACTAGAACTAAAATCTCAATTAGAACAAGGGACAAGTCTACATATTTTGTATCCTTATCGTTAGGTTTAATGTTCAGAGGCTTGCCATAAAGCATCTTGAGGAACAGGTGCAATAATCTTTAAAGCTTCCTTTTTTACGGGATGTATAAATTCTAGAGTTCTAGCGTGTAAGCTTATACTTGCATCTTTATTGCTTCTATCAAAACCATATTTTAAATCTCCTTTTATTGGGCAGCCAATGGATGATAGTTGTACTCTAATTTGATGATGTCTACCAGTTTCTAAATCTACTTCTAGTAAATAAAAGTTGTCAAGCTTTTTTAATACCTTATATTTTAGAATAGCCTTTTTACTGTTATCAACTTCATTAGGAAAGGCTGTAGATTTATTATTCTTTGGGTTTTTGCGTAGCCAATGAATGAGCTTATCTTCAGTTTTTTGAGGCTCGTTTTTCACAAGTGCCCAATAGGTTTTTTTAGCAGATTTTTCTGAGAAAAGTTTGTTTAATCTTGGTAATGCCTTACTGGTTTTTGAGAATAAAACAATACCTGTTGTAGGTCTGTCTAGTCGATGCACAACTCCAAGATACACGTTGCCAGGTTTGTTATACATGTCCTTTAAATAAGACTTAACGACTTCACTTAAAGGCTTGTCTCCAGTTTTATCACCTTGTACAATATCACCTGCACGTTTATTAACTACTATAATGTGGTTGTCTTCGTATAAGATTTGAAGATTACTTTTATTTGATAAAATTTTTGACACTATTTGTTGGTTTTCCTCTTATGGGAATTAAAGGAGCTTTTAATACATTTCTTTCTCATTCGGAAAATCTACAGACTTCACATCCTCAACATACTGACCTATAGCTTTAGTCATATCATCAAAAAGGTTCATATAACGACGTAAAAATCTTGGGTTAAACTCGTGTGTCATACCAACCATATCATGAAGAACTAAAACTTGTCCGTCTACACCATCACCAGCACCAATACCAATGATAGGAATTGATACACTTTCAGCAACTTCTTTCGCAAGCTTAGCAGGAATTTTTTCAAGAACAATAGCAAAACAACCTGCTTTTTCTAACATTAAAGCATCTTCTTTAAGCTTTTTNGCTTCNTCTTCTTCTTTTGCNCTNACAGTATANGTACCAAATTTNTAAATNGATTGTGGTGTTANGCCTAAATGTCCCATCANAGGAATTCCAGCATGTAANATTCGCTTNAATGATTCCTTAATCTCTTTTCCNCCTTCAATTTTTACAGCATGNCCNCCAGACTCTTTCATTATNCTNATNGCNGAACGNAGAGCTTCTTTNGGNTCNCTNTGATAAGTTCCAAAGGGTAAATCTACAACGACTAGTGACCGATCAATAGCTCTAACTACNGATGAAGCATGATAGATCATTTGGTCTAGAGTAATTGGTAATGTAGTTTCGTGACCAGCCATAACATTACTGGCAGAATCACCAACAAGGATAACATCAACACCAGCACCATCAACTATTTTCGCCATAGTGTAGTCATAAGCTGTTAGCATTGATATCTTTTCGCCTCTAGANTTCATTTCTACTAGGCTCTTTACAGTNATTCTTTTATATTCTTTTTTTGCTGTTGACATTGTGTTTTTATTATTGAAATGTAAAAATACTGAGATTTAATAAACTTTTCTTTACTTTAAGTGCTAAATACTATCAAATCTTTAATTTGAACTAATATTCCAATAATTATGAAACAGTTACTATTNATTTTTTCTTTTCTATTCGTTTTATCTNTACAGGCGCAAAATCCCGAAGAANAAGCTGCCAAACAAGCTGTCGTAAAATTCTTTGAAGCTTTTCATAAACAAGATACTATAGCTTTAAGAGCCATGACTAAAGGAGATGTAAGATTGCAATCTATCTCTGTTGATAAAGAAGGTAAATCAATTTTAAACGAAAGTAAATATGGTCAATTTTTGAAAAATATAGCCAGTATTCCAAAAGACAGAACTTTTGAGGAGAAGCTTCTAGACTTTAATGTTCAAGTTGATGGAAATATGGCAAATGTATGGACACCATATGAATTTTGGTATCAAGGAAAAATGAGTCATTGTGGTGTCAATTCCTTTCAGCTAATGAAAGAAGGTGATAGCTGGAAGATTATTTATTTAGTAGATACTAGACGAAGAGAAGGTTGTAAATAAAGTTCCAAAAACTAAATTCCAAATTCCAAAAAACATTCGAGTTAGAGTTCCTTCCCTTTGGGAAGGTTAGGATGGGTCTAACAATCACTCAAATGAACACCAACAGCCAATCCACCTTCAGAGGTTTCCTTGTATTTAGTATTCATATCCTTAGCGGTTTCCCACATCGTATTTACAACCTTATCTAAAGGTACTTTTACGTTGTTTGGGTCAGTATCTAAAGCTAGTTCAGCGGCATTGATAGCTTTTATGGCTCCCATAGAGTTACGTTCTATACAAGGAATTTGTACCAAACCACCAATAGGATCGCAAGTTAAACCTAAATGATGTTCCATAGCAATTTCAGCAGCTACTAAGACTTGCTCTGGTGTACCACCTAACAATTCACAAAGTGCACCAGCAGCCATAGCTGAAGATACACCAATTTCGGCCTGACAACCTCCCATGGCAGCACTTATAGTTGCTCCTTTCTTAAAAATACTGCCAATTTCTCCTGCAACTAACAAGAATTTTTTGATGTGTTCAAAATCAGCTTCATGATTTTCAATCACCATATAATACATTAACACAGCAGGAATAACACCAGCACTACCGTTAGTTGGTGCTGTTACTACGCGTCCAAGAGAAGCATTAACTTCATTAACAGCCAGTGCAAAACAGCTTACCCATTTTAGGATTTGCCTAAACTTAACTTCAGTTTTTCGGATGGTTTTTAACCATTCTTGTGGACTTTCGTAAGTAAAGTCACCAATTAAATTTTTGTGCATGTCAAAAGCACGACGACGCACATTAAGTCCGCCAGGTAAATTACCTTCGGTATGGCAACCAAGATACATACACTCTAGCATAGTATCCCAAATNCGNTTTAGTTCAAAATCTATGTTANCTTCATCTCTAATAGATTTTTCATTTTCCAATACTACACCTGAAATNGGCAAACTAAGCTGGTGACAAAATTTCAACAATTCNTCNCCNTAAGATGTTGGATAAGGAAATGTACAATAGAAGATAATTTTATTGGCTTTGGAAACTTTTCGTTCTTCCTGTACCACAAAACCACCGCCAATAGAGTAGTAGGTAGATTTGTAATTTCTACCATTAATTAATGCAGAAAATGATATACCGTTAGCGTGAAACGGTAAAAATTTCCGGTTGAATTTAATGTCTGTTTTAAAATCGAAAAACAAAGGTCTTTCATTATTAAACATTAGTGTATTTGTATTCTTGATAGAAGCAATTATAACGTCTATAGTATCAACAGGAATACGTTCTGGGTCTGCACCTGTTAAGCCTAAAAGAACAGCTAAGTCGGTAGCGTGGCCTTTTCCTGTTAAGGATAAAGATCCATAAAGATCTACTGTGATTTTTTCTACTTTTTCAAAACGCTTTTTATCCTTTAATTCTGTAATCCAGCGTTCTGCAGCACGCCAAGGTCCTAAAGTGTGCGAACTAGATGGTCCTACACCAATTTTAAGCATATCAAAAACAGAAATACATTCCATTCAATAATCGATTTAGTTATGACAAAGATATGAGTTGTTTGTTCAAAGCATAATCTTAAAAACAAAAAGTCCGAAAATTATTTTCGGACTTTTTGCTATATAATTTTAAAGTTATTGATTATTCCACGTAATTCATAACTTCACCATAATTGTTAATGTCGATATCGTTACTGTTTATTAAATCAACGGGTAAAACTACAACTCTAAAGATCTGGTTTATTCTTTCGTCATCCAAGACTAAATTATAGTCAAATGTAGGATGAGATTCAATGAAAATAGTAACAAAGTCAAAGTTGTGTTCAAAATTATACTGAAATTCTTCAGTGTCATTTACATAAACGGTCTCTGGAAGTGATTTCCAAACGTCATAGCCGTCCACCACATCTACAAGTCTATATACTAAAACCATATCAGATTCATACAAATCAATATCTAGTGGAATTTCAACAGTTTCAGCATAGTTATTTGAAGAAGTGAAGTCTAGATTCACCTCGAAGGATTGTCCTACAAAGTTGACACCATTTTGTCCACTTGAACCAGGAGGTCCTGGAGGGCCTGGATCACCTTCACAAGCCGTTAGTATAAAAGTAAGTGATAATAGTAGAAAGGTTATTTTTTTCATGGTAAAAAGTTTTAATTAATAATACTAAAGTACTTCTATTATATCAAAGCATGTACCAAAAACTGTTAAATGAAAAATTAATTTAAAATTTCTATGTGACATCATGTCATATTTTTTGTCATGGCATAATCATTGACTAATA
>PAJL01000034.1 GCA_002706045.1 Flavobacteriaceae bacterium | reverse complement strand
TTCGGTAAGTTTTAACCAAAACAATCAAACAGGATTAAACGAAGCTACTCGAATTTCAATTTTCGGAATCATTCCTTCGGCAACCTATAATTTTAAATTTTAGCATCATGAAAAACTATATAAAAGGCCTATTAATACTTACAGGAATTGTTTTCGCATCGTGCGAAGATGTCATCGATGTTGATGTAAATAATGCTGAACCACGTTTGGTTATAGAAGCGTCTTTAGATTGGGAAAAAGGCACAGCAGGCAATGCCCAAACCATAAAATTGAGCATGTCGTCACCATATTTTAGTACAGATGAAGACACTAGCGTTAGCGGAGCAACAGTTACAGTTACCAATACAAATTCGGGAGCCATATTCAATTTTGTGGATGAAAATAATGGCAGTTATACTATAGATAATTTTGTTCCAGTTATCGGAGACACTTATCATTTGGACGTTAGCTATAATGGTGAAAATTATGAAGCAACCGAAACATTAATGTCGGTTTCAGACATCAATACTATTACACAAAGTATTGAAGGAGGTTTTGATGATGAATTACTAGAGGTGAATGTCTATTTTGATGATCCTGTAGATGAAGAAAACTACTATCTTATTCGTTATTACGAAGACGGAGATTTGTTCCCCTATTTTGAAGACATTTCAGACGAATTTGTGAATGGTAATGAAATTCATGACTTTTTTGAAAAGGATGATGATGAAGATAATGGTGAAGCTGCGTTTCAACCTGGAGATGTGGTAGATATTGAACTTTATGGCATTTCTGAACAGTATTACAACTACATGAGATTATTGATAGAACAGTATTACAGTGGAGGCGATCCGTTTTCGTCTAATTCTGCTTTAATTAGAGGAAATTGTATTAATCCTACAAATCCAGAGCAATATGCTTTTGGGTATTTTAGGCTAACGCAAGTCAATGTAACGTCCTATACTTTTGAATAAAATAGAGGTTGTTTGAAAAGCATGAGAATCTGTCATTCTGAATTCATTTAAGAATCTCAATAAACTGATTTTCAAATTATTTTAGAATCTGAACTTGTTTCAGATTGACAAAACATTAACTTTTCAGACAGCTTTTTTATGTAGTAAACGTGTAAGTTTTATACTTAAATCGGTTAGGATAATCTTAGAATTCCCATTGCGTTCTATGTGATAAATAGCATCTTGAAGTTCATCACTAATCTCCAAAATGTTATTGCCATGTACAAAAGGCGCAAAATTTTCAAGTTTAAAACCTTCGGATTTTGGTTCTAAATACACCAAGGAATCAGCTTTGTAATTCATAAGCATAGCTTGTCTAAAATAATTGAGACAAAATGCTAAAAACTTCTTTTGTGTTTCTCTTCCGGTTTTAGCAATCTCTTCACTCCAAGAAATTAAATCGTGAATAGCAGCTTTGTTTCCTCTAGCCTTAAAAGCCGAACGTACCCAAAGAATAAACCATTTTTCAAACTGAATATCTTCACTATCTTGATAGATAAGATCGCAAGCCTTGTTATAATTACCATTAGCTTGATGCGCAATTTTGGTGGCAACCGCATTTTCAATATGATAGTTTCTCACCAAAGCTTCAGTAATTGCTTCTTCTGCTAGTGGAGGAAATGTTAGTATTTGACAACGCGAACGAATGGTGTTTATAATTTGTTCTTCGTCTTCTGCAATGAGAATGAAAATGGTTTTTTCTGGTGGCTCCTCAATGAGTTTTAAAAGCTTATTGGCAGCTGCAGTGTTCATTTTTTCAGCCATCCAAATTAGCATCACCTTATAACCTCCTTCGTAAGATTTTAATGAAAGTGATTTTACAATTTCAAAAGCTTCATCAACACCAATTTGGCCTTGTTTGTTATCCACTCCCAATAATTTGTACCAATCAAAAAGGTTGCCGTAAGGTTGCTGCTCTAAAAGTTGTCTCCATTCTTCGAGATAAAAATTAGAAACAGGTTTACTTTTCACCTTATCACTTGTAGTAACAGGAAATGCAAAGTGCAAATCGGGATGTGATACGTTCTTGAATTTTAGATTACAAGATTCATTTCCGCCAGTGTTTTCGCCACCAGAGTTGCTACACAAAATGTATTGAGCATAAGCTATGGCCATTGGCAAAGTGCCTGAACCTTCTGGTCCAACAAAAAGTTGCGCGTGTGCAATTCTACCTTGATCAACACTTGTTGTAAGGTGATTTTTAATGTGTTCTTGCCCTAAAACTTCAGAAAATAACATAAAGCAAAACTATGTAATTTTTTTATGCTTTCTAATCTTTATATTTGTTATTCAAAACAGAGAAANNTATTCCTTATTTAAAACAGATGAAGACACTAAACGATTTTAATTTCNAAGATAAAAAAGCATTAATCCGNGTAGATTTTAATGTNCCTCTAAATGATAAATTTGAAGTNACNGACGACACNAGAATTATTTCGGCAAAACCAACGATTATAAAAATCTTAGAAGANGGNGGAAGCTGTGTTTTNATGTCGCATTTAGGACGACCAAAAGGAGTACAAGAAGAGTTTTCTTTAAAGCATATNATTCCAAAAATTGAAGATATTCTTGGTGTGGAAGTAAAATTTGCNAGNAACTGTGTNGGTGAAGAAGCNGAAGAAAAGGCAAATGCTTTACAACCAGGCGAAATNTTATTGNTNGAAAANTTNCGTTTTCATGANGAGGAAACAAAAGGNGATAAAGACTTTGCANANCAANTATCNAAGCTAGGAGATATTTATGTAAATGATGCTTTTGGTACAGCACATAGAGCTCATGCTTCTACAACTATTGTTGCAGAATTTTTNCCTAATACTAAATGCTTTGGAAGCTTACTTGCAAAAGAAATAGAAAGCATAAAAAAAGTATTGGAAGATGGTGAAAAGCCTGTTTTAGCAGTGCTTGGTGGTGCTAAAGTATCTTCTAAAATTACAGTTATAGAAAATATTTTAGATAAAGTCGATCATCTTATTATTGGTGGAGGAATGACATTTACGTTCATTAAAGCTAAAGGTGGTTCTGTAGGAGATTCTATCTGCGAAGATGATAAAATGGAATTGGCTTTAGATATTTTAAAACAAGCTGAGGCAAAAGGAGTACAAGTTCATATACCTGTAGATGTGATTGCTGCAGATGCTTTTAGTAACGACGCCAATACGCAACACGTAGATGTTTATCACATTCCTGATGGATGGCAAGGTTTGGATGCTGGACCAAAATCTTTAGAGATTTTCGATGACGTAGTTAACAAGTGTAACACCATTTTATGGAACGGTCCGTTAGGAGTTTTTGAAATGGAAACCTTCTCTAAAGGCACAATAGCACTTGGAAATTCTATAGCAAACGCTACAAAAAACGGAGCGTTTTCTTTAGTAGGAGGTGGCGATTCTGTAGCTGCTGTAAAAGAGTTTGGTTTTGAAGATAAAGTAAGTTACGTAAGTACTGGTGGTGGAGCTATGCTAGAAAGCTTAGAAGGTAAAACGCTTCCTGGTATTGCGGCAATCCTTAATGATTAGAAGTCTTTCAAGTTTAATATTCGTTATAGTTTTTTGCACAACAATCTCGTCGTGCAAAACAGAAGTAAATGATTCTAAATACAGTTTTTACCACTGGAAAACGAATTTTAACTTAAGAGAACAAGATAAAACGCATATACAAGATGGACAAAGTAACATCTTGTATATGCGTTTTTTTGATGTAGATTTTAATACCAAAGAAAATAAACCCTTACCAATTGCAACAGTTCAGTTTTCAAAAGATTTTGAAGTNGNTGTAGACACNATAGTTCCNGTTGTATTCATAAAAAATGAAGTTTTTAAACATATNNCCTTAGAGGAAAGTAAATCNTTATCAAAACCTGTTTCTCAAAAAATAAAGCGNCTTTTTAAAAGTTATTTCGAGCCTCAAAAGATGTTAACTAAAATTCAGATTGATTGCGATTGGTCTCAAAACACAAAAATGAAATACTTTGCCTTCTTAGAAAGTTTAGCAACCTATTTTGATAACATTGAACTCTCTACAACACTAAGATTGCATCAGGTAAAATATAGAGAAAAAACAGGAGTGCCTCCTGTAGATAAAGTGGTACTTATGGCATATAATGTTGGAGATATTTTGAATTTTGACGAGACAAACTCTATTATTAACAACAATATTACTAGTCAATATTTACAGCGTCTTAGTGAATATCCACTACCTTATGATGTGGCCTTGCCTGTATTTGAGTGGGCTATTCTTTACAGAAGAGAAAAGCCTGTAGCAATTTTAAATAATTATTCGTTGAAGACTTTTAGAGAGAACTTTAGACCTACGCAAACGTTAAATATGTACAAGGCTCATCAAGATTGTTATATAAGTAGTAATTTTATTTATAAAGATGATGTTGTTAGGGTTGAGACGGTAAGTAAAAATGATTTAAAAAAACTCTCAGAGTTAATAAAAACAGCATCTAAAAAGCCATATAGCACAATTTTTTATCACATAGGTTCGCCTGTGTTATCAAATTTTACAAACCATGATCTTAAGACGTTTTGTTATAATTAACGCACTTGTAATTCTTGGGTTTACAAGTTTAGAAGCCAACTCTAAGTTGCCTACTTTTTGTGGTTGGGATCCGTCTTGGGACAATGTTTATTATCCTATTATTGATCAGTTTTCATTAGTAGATGAAGATAATAAGTCGTTTTTAAATTGTCCAGATATTGTTTTTTGCGATTATTTTCCCAACAGCAATGATACAAACTATAATATTGATGAATGGTATAACTACTTTAAAGGTAGTTTTTCTAAAGAAGAATTAAGGTTACTTGTTTACAAAAAGTCAATACAATGGCTTCAGGGAGAAGAAGATGTNGATGAGAACGAAAGATTAATGTATANCAACATNAATAAAANGAAGTACACTTTTTTTAAGCGTTATCTACTTTTAGCAAAAGGCACAGAACGCTTAGCTAGCGATAAGACGTACGACTCAGGTTGGTATCAAGGAGAAACATTAAGTTTTGAAGATAAATCTCCTTGGTTAGAAAAAGCGGTTGCTCTAATTAAAGATGCTCCAGACCAATTTTTTAAGAATAGAGTTGGGTTTCAAATTGTAAAGTTAGCACATTATAAACAAGACAATGATTTAGCTATCAGTGCTTTTAAAAGGTATTTGGAGTTGAATAATAGCTCAAGATACATCTATTACAGAGCGTTAGAGCAAGTTTCGGGAGCTTATTTTAATCTTAATCAACACAGTATAGCTGCTCAAAATTACCTTGAGGTATTCAAAAACTTACCAGACAGAAGAGAGCGTTGTGCCTTGAGTCTTCGTTTTATAGACTGGAGCCCGTTAGATGAAAACAGCAGTTTTTATAAACATTTAAAGCACAAAGATATTTTTCATTTTTTTAAAGCGTATTACGGCAGAGGAGATGTTTTAAAAGAGATGAATAAAATAGCGGAAATCGAAGCCAATTCACCGTATTTAAAAGTGCTAACAGTAAGACTAATAGATGATATACAATCTCAGCTCTTTGAGCATAATGACAATGGATATTATTTTGAAGGCATAAAGAATACTTACACTAATGAAAGTGAAATTACTATAGATGAAATTCTAGCAAATAAAACGCTTAAAGATAAAAGCACCTTGACTTTGCTTAAAGTACTATTGCAAATAAAAAATGGTAAATATAGTGAGGCAAAAGCTACACTAAACAGGCAATTGCAATGGCATGCTTCTAAAATTCATAAAAAACGATTACTGTTTGCAATAGATTTTATGGATATAAAGACACCAAACCGTCAGCAAATCAATAAAGTTTTCAAACAATTAGATGAAGATAAAGACCTTAATACATACAAACCATTAGTTGCTGCATTTTTCAATCATATTAGTGCATTATATTCTAAAGATAATCCCTTGTTAAGTGCTTTTATAGCAATAGATTACGACAGTTATCCTCGTGATCAGGCTTTTGATTGGAGTACAATTAATAACAATTATGCTTATAATTACGAGCTTGAAACCAAGTATTCATTTTTAAAAATAGATGTTATTAATAGTTTAGATGAATTTGTGAAACTAAAGTCTTTCACCCATTTTGAACAAACAATTTTAGACCGAGTAAAGGTAGATGTCAATGATTTTATACACGATCTAAGAGGTACATGTTTTTTAAGAGAAAAAGAATTGCATAAAGCTTTAAAAGAGTTTGAAGCAATTAAAAANACATCAGAGTTTTGGANTGANGACGTNAGACCAGAATTATTCTCAGGATCTATAAAAGAATGGATGAATGTNGATTTTAANTCNATATCAGATCAATTTCANNTNAAATATTTAGNAGAGTTGAAATTANANAANANCNNTNCTTCANANGATGAACCANTGGGAGTAANAGAAAATTATAGAGATAATAAAATAANACTAACCAAAGCNCTTATAAANCTCGANACTTTAGCAAAACAAGAAAAAGAAAACGCAGCAGAATATTATTATATGCTGGGTAATGCTTGGTACAATATGAGTGCAGTAGGATGGTTTGTAAATAATCTTTATTATGTAGGAAATGATAACCGAAATGAGTTGATGAGTGAATCTGGTGGTAATACTACAGAAACAACAGATAACGCAATGATGTGGGCAGAAAAGTATTTTAAAAAAGGTATAGAAAGCAAAGGAGATAATGAAGTAAAAGCACGGCTCACTTTTATGTTAGCTAAAACAGAAAGTTGCTTTGATTATACAAGGAATAATCAAACAAATGAATATGATTTTTACCTTTGTGAAAATCACCAAGCCCATTTCAAAGATTTACGCGATAATTACTCAGAGTCCAATTATTATCAAGAGGTATTAAAGCAATGTAGTTGGTTGCGCTGGTACAATGATAATTATTAAGTGTTTAATCAAATTTCAAAAGCATTAAAAATATACCATATTTACAGGAATTACGTTTTTTTATATAAATTCGATAACATGCGATTAGTTTATACTTTAATTTTATTGTGCTTTTTTGATTTTGGCTGGACCCAAGATAGGGTTCAAACCACCTCAAAAGATTCTGTGATTGACGGAAAGTTGCTTACCTCAAAACAGACAATTCCTGCAGAGCAAGATACTTTAAACATTAAAGACCTTAAAGATCATCCTGAAGCAGCTAAATTAGATGAGAAATGGTTAGAAGAGCTGTATAGCAATTCACTTTTTGATACCATATATAAATCGGTCACAGAATTGGAATATGATCCTGTGGATTATCCTGAATTACCCACAGATACTCTAAAAGCAAGACTTGAGCGTTTAAATGCAAGAACACCTTTTAACGTAGAATATAATCCTTCGTTAGAGAGTGTCATAAAAAGCTATCTGAAATATAGAAGGTCTTCATTAGAAAGTTTGATGGGTTTAAGCCATTTTTATTTTCCAATGTTTGAGCAGGAATTCGACAATTACAATATTCCATTAGAAATGAAATATCTGGCTATTGTAGAATCTGCATTAAAGCCAAGAGCGCGATCTAGAGTAGGAGCAACAGGGTTGTGGCAATTTATGTTTGCTACAGGTAAAGAGCACGATTTGGATGTAAGCAGTTATGTTGATGAACGTAGCGACCCTATAAGGTCAACAACAGCTGCGGCTCAATACTTAGGAAAGTTGTATGGAATTTTTGGTGATTGGGACTTAGCTTTAGCGGCTTACAATTCTGGTCCAGGGAATGTAAATAAAGCGATAAGGCGTTCTGGCGGATATAAAAATTATTGGAATATTCGTCATAATTTACCTAGGGAAACTGCTGGTTATGTTCCGGCTTTTTTGGCAACAATGTATATTTTTGAATATGCTAAAGAGCATGGTTTTCAACCTGAAAGACCAATGTTTCAGCATATAGAAACTGATACTATTCACGTAAAACAGATGATCTCTTTAGATCAAGTCTCTGAAGTTACAGGTGTTAATATAGAAGAACTTCAATTTTTGAATCCTTCGTATCGATTAGATATTATTCCAAAAGTTGAAGGTAAAACCTATGTTCTAAGACTGCCAAGAGAAGCTGTAGGAACGTTTGTAACTAACGAGGAACAAATCTATGCTTTTGCAAAAAGTGAATTTGACAAGCGAGAAAAACCATTACCTCAGTTATTTAATAATGATACCAAAGTTAGATATCCTGTACGAAGTGGTGATTACCTTGGTAAAATAGCTAGAAAATACGGAGTTAGGGTGAGTCAGATAAAACAGTGGAACGGATTAAGAAGCAATAATCTTAAAATTGGTCAGCGACTTACAATTTACCCTAGAAAAATTGATGTTACAAGTACACCTTCTACACCCAAAAAAGTAGTGAACGCAGAAGGAAAACAGACTTATACAGTACAATCTGGAGATTCACTTTGGACTATAGCTCAAAAATTTTCTGGAGTTTCTGTTCAAAATATTAAAGATTGGAACGATATTAGTGGTAATAAACTCAAAATAGGAACAAAATTGATTGTTTCTGAGTAGTTAAACCAACAAAAACAAAAATATTATGAAAGCTTTATACGCTTTATTACTATGTATTACNGTCTTNNCTTGTGATGAAAAAAAGCAGTCAGACAAACAAGTTTACTTACCCGAGTCTAACGGAAATCTAAATAGCATTTCGGTTGTAGTAGATAACACTTTGTGGGAAGGAAGCATTGGAGAAAATATCAGAAGCATTTTTGCTGCTCCGTTAATGGGTTTACCTGTAGATGAACCATTGTTCCACATGAGACAAATTCCGCCACAAGTGTTCGATGGATTTGCTACCCGAAGCAGAATTATACTGAAGATTGAAAAAGGAAATTTAAAGCCTGTCACAAAAATTGTAAACAATGAATTCGCTAAACCGCAGACTGTAGCTGTAATTGGAGGGAAAACTGATAAAGAAATTGTTGAGGAATTAAAAGAAAACGCAGCAAAAATAATTGATGCCTTTAACAAAGAAGAAGTTAAAGAAAAGCAAAGACGTATTAAGTTGTCTTTATTAGATGATGCAAAAATGGAAAGCAAATTAGGCTTTACCATAAACATTCCTTCAGTATACAGAATTAGTAAAGCTGATGATGATTTCTTCTGGATCAGAAAAAATCTTAGTAATTCTAAAACGATGGAACTAATGTTTTATGAGGTTCCGTTAGAGTCTATTTCAAAAGGAGACAGTACAATAGTAGATATTGTTAAATTAAGAAATGAAATTACCAAAAATAAAATTCCAGGCGAGGATGATATTTATATGAAAGTTGAAGATGCGTATGCTCCAG
Organism: Flavobacteriaceae bacterium; assembly: GCA_002706045.1. GTDB lineage: Bacteria > Bacteroidota > Bacteroidia > Flavobacteriales > Flavobacteriaceae > Winogradskyella. Next base: position 28,135 of record PAJL01000034.1, on the reverse strand, counting down.
GAATGTTCGAAACAATTATTGATAACAAACCAGCTTATGAAGTAAGAGGTCTTTGGACTATGGAAGGCTACACTATGGCTGGTCCATTTATAACATATCTGATTGAAGATAAAATAAACAATCGTTACTTAGTAGCAGATGGTTATGTTTATGCACCTTCTTTAGATAAGCGAGAGTACATTTTTGAACTCGAATCCATTATAAAATCAATTAAGATTAAGTAATAAAAAAAAGCCAACTTTTAAAGTTGGCTTTTTCTTTAGTTTCTTTATTATAAAAAAGACTATTTCTTTTCGTTATTATCAGCAGAATCGTCTTTACTTGCGTCTTTAAATTCTTTAATTCCACTACCTAGTCCTTTCATTAATTCAGGAATTTTCTTTCCACCAAAAAGTAAAAGAATTGCTAAGCCTATGATAACCCATTGCCAAGGTCCAATCGCTAAAGGTATAATGCTAAGATTCATAATTTTTAATTTAGACTGCAAAGTTAGTAATTATAGTTTAATAATAACGTTCTTAAGTCAACTTTAGGATTTAATGAAGCGCCTATTTAAGTATTTTAACTAATTTTGTTTTGATGGCTAAAAAGAAGATTAAAGAAAAAAAATTCACAAAAAAACTGCTTCATAAGTATCGTTTAGTGATTTTAAACGAAGACACTTTTGAAGAGCGTTTTGCTATAAAGTTAACACGGCTCAATGTGTTTATAATCACATCAATATCAGCCATTACTTTAATTTTCCTAACCACATTACTTATTGCTTTTACTCCGCTTAGAGAGTATATACCAGGATATTCTTCAGCAAGACTAAAGAAACAAGCAACNATTTTAAACTACAAAACAGATTCTCTAGTNCATGAGTTGGAGCTTAACAAGCGNTACTATGCTTCTATTAGAAAAGTANTGACGGGNGATGTAGCTTCTTCAAACTTTAATAGAGATTCTATACTTCAGGCGGCAAAGAATGATATAGGAGTATTACAAGTTACCACAAATAAAGAAGACTCTTTGCTTAGAGAAAAAGTTAATAAAGAAGATAAATACAATCTTTTTGAGTCGGGAGATAAATCGAATTTTGTTTTATTTCCTCCAGTGAACGGAACTATTTCCGAATCGTATAATATCAAGGAAAAACATTATGCGGTTGATGTGGTTGTTGCAGCCAATACACCTGTTAAAGCCACAGCAGATGGTACTGTAATATTTGCAGAATGGACTGTGGAAACAGGTTATGTGGTCATCATAGAGCATAATCAAGAATTGATTTCTGTTTACAAACACAATTCTGAGATTACAAAATCTCAAGGAGATTTAGTAAAAGCAGGTGAGGTGATAGCAATGTCTGGTAATACAGGAGAGTTAACCACAGGACCTCATTTGCATTTCGAATTATGGAGCAAAGGCTATCCAGTAAATCCAACTAATTTTATTGATTTTCAGTAATGGCTTCAGTTAAGGCGGCACTTTCAAAACCTTTTGCAAAATATATTGCTAAGCGTATAAAAAAATGGTCTTCAAAACCTGTAGAGACACAACAAAAGGTATTTGATGATTTAATCACAGAAGCTAAAACTACAGCTTTTGGTAAGGATCATGAGTTTAATGAAATTAAGTCTTATGAGGATTTCAAAACAAGAGTTCCCGTAAGAGACTACGAAGAATTAAAACCTTATGTAGAGCGCGTAGTTGCTGGAGAAGAAAATGTACTTTGGAAAGGAAAACCAGTATATTTTGCAAAAACTTCAGGAACAACATCTGGTGCAAAATATATTCCTATTACAAAGGAAAGTATGCCAACACACGTAGAGGCAGCTAGAAATGCTATTTTACTTTACATCNATGAAACTGGGAACTCAAGATTTGTAGATGGAAAAATGATTTTTCTTCAAGGTAGTCCAATTTTAGAAGAAAAAAATGGAATTAAACTAGGCAGATTGTCTGGAATCGTAGCACACTACGTGCCTAAATACCTTCAAAAGAATAGAATGCCCAGCTATGAAACCAATTGTATTGAAGATTGGGAAACTAAGGTCAATGCCATTGTAGATGAAACTATAGAAGAAGATATGACGGTTATTTCTGGAATTCCTTCTTGGGTTCAGATGTATTTTGAGAAATTGATTGAAAAAANNAATAAAAAGGTTGGAGATATTTTTAAGAATTTCAANCTGTTTATTTTNGGTGGAGTTAATTACGAACCTTACCGAGCAAAATTTGAAAACTTAATTGGCAGAAAGGTAGATAGTATTGANTTATATCCNGCGAGTGAGGGTTTTTTCGCATTTCANGANAANCAAAACGAAAAAGGNATGTTNCTTCANCTCAANTCNGGAATTTTTTATGAATTTATAGAGGCNAACCATTTCTTTGATGAAAGCCCTAAAAGAATAACTATTAAAGATGTAAAGCTTGGTGTCAATTACGTAATGATAATTTCTACCACAGCTGGTCTTTGGGCTTATAACATTGGAGATACGGTNGAGTTTACATCTNTGAGTCCATATCGTGTTATTGTAAGNGGAAGAATTAAACACTTTATTTCGGCTTTTGGTGANCATGTTATTGGAAAAGAAGTGGAGCAAGCTTTAAAGGAAGCAACAGAAAACACTAAGATATCTGTAAATGAATTCACAGTTGCGCCACAAATAAATCCTGAATCTGGCTTGCCGTTTCATGAATGGTTTATAGAATTTGAAAATGAACCTGAAAATGAAGAAACATTCATAGAGGCTATAGACCAATCTTTACAAAAGCAGAATAGTTATTATTTTGATTTAATAGAAGGAAAGGTTTTAAGCCCATTAAAAGTGACAAAAATTAAAAAAGACGGTTTTCAAACTTATATGAAATCTATTGGGAAACTCGGCGGTCAAAATAAGATTCCAAGATTATCAAATGATAGGAAAATAGCAGATAAGTTATATGAGCTTCATTTAGTTAAATAAAACTATATATTTGCTGGTTAAATTACTATATGAGTACAACAAATAAGAAAAGACACGAAAGAACAAGAGCGCAAGAAAGTTCGAGCGCAATAGAGCGTATGTATATTACGATGCGACACTTGTTTAATCGCGGTTTTTATAAACCTATGGGTGTTTCTGGTGAAACACTAAGGGAAGCACTTCTTCTACTTCGGCCTGAAATTTATGGTTCTATAGGCGAAGAAAAAGCAGAATTAGAGGGCTTATTATATGTTATAGATCGTTTACCTCAAGGTATAGAAGAATGTACTTTCATTAACCTAACAAGTGATGAAGGTTACGCTAATTCACATTTTAAAGCAATTATTCCACCTAAAAGAAGGAGAAACTGTTACAGAATCGATGACGAGCAAATGAATATCGAAATCACTAGAGGTCGCTCAGAGATTTATGATATACTTACGCATCTTACATTTCTTTTTGTAGAATCTCACAAGATTAGCAAACGTGTTCTTATCGATGAAGAAGGTTCAACTGTAAGGGATTGGCAGAAATTAGAAAGTGCAGTATTATCTTCAGAAAAACTTTCTCAAAAAGATAGAGAAATAGCCATAACGCATACAGCAAATATTTTAGGAAGGACATTTAATGAGTTAACAGAAGCCTATTCTAAATTTTCGATAGAAGGTCAGCCAGAGCGATTACTACATATTGTTTATTGGCTGGGAAAACTTGCGATAGAAGAAACTATAAACAATACTAAAAGAACGATAACTTTTAGTCCTGTTTTAAGAGAGCGTTTAGGGCATCATATTCATGGGGAAGTTTGGGCTGACACTATAAAAGCCGAATTACATAAAAATGGATTGCTAGAGCGCCCAATTCACATTATAAGTGCCAATATGCATAGTGTGATGAATTCTCTTTTTGCAAAAGGTATTTTGAAAGCTTCTGAAGCCAAGAAGGACATTTTTCAAACCTACGAAGCATTAAGTGATTCAAAAAACTCATTATTGCGCAATAAAGTAGAAAAATCAGCGTTGCAAAACGGAATGATCTACATAAAAGATACTTCTGGAACCAACATTGACGTGCAGATTTTCGACACAGATAAAATAGATTTTACCAAAACAGAATTCAATTACTTAAAAGATAGTGTTGAAGAAAAAGCAGTCATTTTCGTGATGGATTATGCTTTTGGTGAGCAAGCTTATGAAACTTTAGATGAGTTTTTAAAACCTATAAAAGTTGATGGCAAAAAAGTTCATTTAGATGTTCGGTCTATTTCTATTATGGGTAAAGCAGGTATTTTAGAAGGGGGTAAAGGTGATATTATGATACCTTCAGCTCATATTTTTGAAGGTACCGCAGACAACTATCCTTTTAAAAATGAACTAAGCAAAAGTGATTTATTAGATTGTGGAGTAGAAGTTTTTGAGGGTACTATGATAACTGTGTTAGGCACATCCCTACAAAATAAAGAAATACTTAAATTCTTTAAGAACTCCACATGGAATGTTATAGGTCTCGAAATGGAAGGCGCACATTATCAAAAGGCTATTCAGGCAGCATCAAAAGTTAGAGGCAGCATAAATGAAGATGTAAAAGTTAGATATGCCTATTATGCAAGTGATAATCCTCTTGAAACAGGGAGTACTTTAGCTTCAGGAGGTTTAGGAACCTCAGGAGTAAAACCAACATACGTAATTACTAAAAAAATACTAGAACAGATTTTTAATTCATAAAAAACATGAGTGACAAAACACCTCAGCAAAATGATAACGAAGAAATTGACTTAGGTCAGTTGTTCAATGCTATAGGGAGATTATTTGAAAAACTATTCAATTTCATCGGTAAGATTTTCAAAGGAATTTTTACAACTATAATTTTAATTTTAAAACCTTTAGTTGAACATTTTAAATTAATTGCGGTTGTATTGATGGCTGCGGCAATTATTGGTTATATAGTTGATAAGTTTAGGGAGCCTGTTTACACATCTAGTATGATTGTTAAGCCTTATTTTGATTCAAAATATCAGTTAGTAAACAATGTTGACTACTTCAATGCTTTAATAAATTCTAAAAATTTAAAAGAAATATCTAAAGTTTTTGAAATAGACACTTTAAAGTCTTCTAATATTTTAGAGTTTGAAATTGAAGCCGGACCTGAAACTCAGAACGATTTGTTAATTGAATACGATGAATACTTACAAGATATTGACACAAGCCTTGTAAAGGACTTTTCTTTTGAAAAATTTGTTGAAAATAGGGATATGCTCTCTAGCTCTATTTTTTCTATTACAGCAAAATCTAAAAGTGCCAATATTTTTCCTCAATTAGAAAAAGGATTTATTAAAACATTTGAAAATAAATATTCAAAAAAACTAAAGCAAAAGTTTGATTCAATATATGGAGTTGAGAAAGCGAATTATTTAGCACAATTACAAAATATTGACAAGCTTCAAAATATGTATATTGAGATTAAAACTAGTGAAGCGAATAACGGGAAACTTCAACTTTCAACAGGAAGCTTATTGCCATTAAGTCAAGAGAAGGTGGAAACCAAAGAGTTTGAATTATTTCAAGAAGAAGTAAAAATAAGGCAAGCATTAAAAAATTTAGAAGAAATAAAAATCGAAGAGCAAGATTATTATGATATAATAGCGTCTTTTGATGAAATAGGTAAAAAGGATTCAAGAGCTTTAAGTAAACTTATATTCTTGTTGCCATTAATCATTTTTTCAATTATGGTGATTGCCTATGCTTTGATGAATATTTTCAAGTTTATAAAAAACTATGAGAAGTAAAGTAGAAAAAAGGGTTTTAATTACAGGCGGAGCAGGCTTTATTGGTTCGCATGTGGTAAGACTTTTTGTAAAGAAATATCCCAATTACCATATATTCAATTTAGATGCTTTAACCTATGCAGGTAACTTAGAAAACCTTGTAGATATTGAGTCTAAAGAAAATTATACCTTCTTAAAAGGTGATATAACAGATGAAAATTATATAACAGAGATTTTTAATAAATATAATTTCACAGATGTTATCCACCTAGCGGCAGAATCTCATGTAGACCGTTCTATAAAAGACCCCTTGGCCTTTGTAAGAACCAATGTTATAGGCACAATGATATTGTTAAATGCTTTTAAAGATTTGTGGGGTGGTAATTATAAGGATAAACTATTTTATCATATTAGTACAGATGAGGTTTATGGAACTTTAGGCGAAACGGGTTTGTTTACTGAAAGCACATCTTACGATCCTAATTCCCCTTATTCAGCATCAAAAGCTAGTTCTGACCATTTTGTTAGAGCTTATGGCGAAACATACAGTTTACCTTATGTGATTACAAACTGTTCTAATAATTATGGGCAAAATCAATTCCCAGAGAAATTGATTCCGTTATTTATAAATAACATCATTAATAAGAAACCTTTACCGGTTTATGGAGATGGTAATTACACAAGAGATTGGTTATATGTAAAGGATCATGCCAGAGCTATTGATATGGTTTTTCATGAAGGGAAAATAGGTGAAACCTATAATATTGGTGGTTTCAACGAATGGAAAAATATTGATTTAGTAAAGCTATTATGTGATCAAATGGATCTTAAATTAGAAAAACCACAAGGAAGTTCACAAGAATTAATCACATTTGTAAAAGATCGCCCTGGGCACGATTTAAGATATGCTATAGACGCTAACAAAATAAAAGACGAATTAGGCTGGATGCCATCTGTAACTTTTGAAGAAGGCCTAAAAGAAACCATAGATTGGTATTTTGATAATTCAGAATGGCTTAATAATGTAACTTCTGGAGCATATCAAACTTATTACGAAAAACAGTATTCATAGTCTATGAAAGGAATAATATTAGCAGGTGGTTCAGGAACAAGATTACATCCATTGACATTGTCTGTAAGTAAGCAGTTAATGCCTATTTACGATAAGCCAATGATTTATTATCCTTTGTCAACGTTAATGTATGCTGGTATTAAAGAGATTTTAATTATATCAACCCCAAAAGATTTACCACTTTTTAAAGATTTATTAGGAGATGGAGAAATGTATGGTTGTAGCTTCTGTTATGCAGTACAGGATGAACCAAACGGTTTAGCTGAAGCTTTTGTTATTGGTGAAGATTTTATTGGAAATGATAAGGTGGCATTAATTTTAGGGGATAATATTTTTTATGGCTCTGGCTTAGCATCATTACTACAAAGCAATAATGATCCAGAAGGTGGTATAATCTACGCTTATCGTGTTCACGATCCGGAACGTTATGGTGTTGTTGAATTTGATGAAAATGGTCAAGCAATTTCTATTGAAGAAAAACCAATTAAGCCAAAATCAAACTATGCAGTTCCAGGTATTTACTTTTATGATAATGATGTTGTCAGTATTGCAAAAAGTATAAAACCTAGTCATAGAGGTGAGCTAGAAATCACAGATGTTAATAAAGAATATCTTAGTCAAGGAAAACTTAATGTAAGTATCCTAGATAGAGGAACCGCTTGGTTAGATACAGGTACTTTTGATTCTTTAATGCAAGCATCNCAATTTGTTGAGGTCATAGAAAATAGACAAGGTCTTAAAATTGGTTCTATTGAAGCAGCCGCATTTGAAATGGGTTACATTAATGAAAAGCAATTTATAGAATTAGCCAATCCGTTACTGAAAAGTGGCTATGGAAAAAATCTTTTAGGACTTTTAAATAAGAATAATGACAATTAAAGAAACCATACTTGTGGGTTGTGTTATTATAGAACCTAGAGTTTTTGAAGATAAAAGAGGCTATTTCTTTGAGAGTTTCAATCAAAAAAGGTTTACTTCTGCAGTAGGGAAATCCGTGAATTTTGTTCAAGATAACGAGTCCTTTTCTACTAAGGGAGTTTTGAGGGGCTTACATTTTCAAAAAGGGGAGTATGCTCAAGCAAAGTTAGTTAGGGTTATAAAAGGAAAGGTTTTGGACGTTGCCGTAGACTTAAGAAAAGATTCGAAAACATTCGGAAAGCACATTTCAGTTGAATTAACAGAAGAAAATAAAAAGCAGTTATTTGTACCCAGAGGTTTTGCTCACGGTTTTGTAGTTCTGTCCGACACAGCTATATTTTCGTATAAATGTGATAACTTTTATAATAAAGAGTCTGAAGACGGTATTTTATATAATGATACTGATTTAAATATTGATTGGAAATTGCCAGAAGAAGAATTAATTATTTCTGAAAAGGACGCCGTTCTTCCTAGTTTCAAAAATGTAGAACTATGGTAAATGTTCTGGTTACAGGCGGAAATGGTCAACTAGCGAATTGCTTAGATAGTATTTCAAATCGTTATAACATTAATCTAATTTTTAAAAATTCATCAGATTTAGATATTACAAACTACAATAAGGTACAACAATATTTTGTTGAAAATAATTTAGATTACTGTGTAAATTGTGCGGCATATACAGCGGTAGATAAAGCCGAGTCAGAACAAGAAAAGGCGTTTGCTATTAATGAGAAAGCAGTAGAAAACTTAGCCAATATATGCTCTAAATCTTCTGTGACACTTATTCATATTTCAACAGATTTTGTTTTTGATGGACAAAATTCAATGGCATACAAAGAAACTGATACTACACATCCTATAGGTGTTTATGGCGCTTCAAAACTGAATGGTGAGGAAGCCATTAAAAGTATATGTAATCAGTACTTCATTGTTAGAACCTCGTGGTTGTATTCAGAGTTTCAAGCTAACTTCATGAAAACTATGCTTAGACTTTCTGAAACAAGAGATGAGTTGAGCGTTGTTGAAGATCAAATAGGAACACCGACTTATGCTACGGATTTGGCTGAGGTAATTTTTGAAATCATAGAATCTAAATCAAATAAATACGGCATATATCATTTTAGTAACGAAGGGGTTGCTAGTTGGTATGATTTTGCTTTTACTATCTTTGAAGAAGAGAAAAAGAAAACAAAAGTGCTTCCTATAAAATCTAAAGATTTTCCAACAACTGCCCAAAGACCTCATTTTAGTGTCTTGGATAAAAGTAAAATAAAGGAAACTTTAAAAATTGAAATTCCTCACTGGAAAGCAAGTTTAAAAAAAGCATTAATCAATTTAAAAAACATACAAAAAAAGCATAATGAGTAAAGTAGCATTAATAACAGGCGTTACAGGGCAAGATGGCGCTTATTTGAGTGAATTTCTACTAAAAAAGGGATACACAGTTCATGGTATAAAACGTCGTTCTTCACTTTTTAATACAGATAGAATCGATCACTTGTATCAAGACCCTCATGAAGAAAATGCTAATTTCTTTTTGCATTATGGGGATTTAACTGATAGCACTAATCTTATCAGGATTATTCAGGATGTAAAGCCAGATGAAATCTATAATTTGGCAGCTATGTCCCATGTGCATGTGTCTTTTGAGACACCAGAATACACTGCAAATGCAGATGGTATTGGAACATTAAGAATATTGGAGGCTGTTAGAATTTTAGGATTAGAAAAAACTACTAAAATATACCAAGCCTCAACTTCAGAGTTATACGGAAAAGTACAAGAAGTTCCTCAGACCGAAAAAACACCATTTTACCCAAGAAGTCCTTACGCAGTAGCAAAAATGTATGCCTATTGGATTACTGTAAATTACAGAGAGGCTTACGGTATGTATGCGTGTAATGGCATACTTTTCAATCATGAATCTCCAATACGAGGTGAAACGTTTGTAACTAGAAAAATCACTAGAGCAACATCAAAAATAGCTTTAGGACTTCAAGATAAAATATACCTTGGAAATTTAGACGCNCAAAGAGATTGGGGNCANGCNAANGACTANATNAGAATGATGTGGATGATTCTTCAAGCAGATGAACCAGAAGATTGGGTAATTGCAACAGGAAANACAACTACNGTTAGGGATTTTGTAAAAATGTGTTTNGCACATGTTGGTATTGAATTAGAGTTCAAAGGANAAGGATCAGCTGAAAAAGGCTATGTAAAAGCATGTAANAANGAAANCTATCAATTAGAAGTTGGTAAGGAAGTTATAGCTGTTGACGAAAAGTATTTTAGACCAACCGAAGTAGATTTACTTATNGGTGATGCTACAAAGGCNAAAGAAAAATTAGGNTGGGTTCCAGAATACGATTTGCCAGCTCTAGTAGAAGATATGATGTCTAGCGATATCAAATTAATGCAGAAGCAACAGTACTTAAAAGATGGTGGTTACAGAATCAAAAATTATTTTGAATAATGAATAAAGATTCTAAAATTTATATAGCTGGACATAGAGGTTTGGTTGGGAGCGCTATTCTCAACAATTTGAAGTCTAAAGGTTACAGCAATATTATAACTCGAACACATAAAGAACTTGATTTAACAGATCAAAACGAAACAAAGGCTTTTTTTGAAAAGCAGAAGCCAGATTACGTGTTTTTAGCAGCAGCAAAAGTTGGCGGAATAGTAGCAAACAATGTTTATAGAGGAGAGTTTATCTACGATAATATGATGATTCAGAATAATGTGATTCATCAAAGTTATTTAAACGGAGTTAAGAAGCTCTTATTTTTAGGAAGTACATGTATATATCCTAAAAATTGTCCACAACCAATGAGGGAAGATTATTTGTTAACAGACACATTAGAGTATACTAATGAACCTTATGCTATCGCAAAAATTGCAGGTATAAAGATGTGTGAAAGTTACAACCTTCAGTATGGTACTAACTTTATTTCTGTAATGCCAACCAATCTTTATGGCCCTAACGATAATTTCGATTTAGAGAAATCTCATGTATTGCCAGCTTTAATCAGAAAGATTTATTTGGCAAAACTACTTTCAGAAGAAAAGTATAATGAGGTTATTGCAGATTTAGGTGTAGAAACTATAGAAGAGGCAAAAGAATATCTTTCAAATTTTGGTGTGTCTGCTAAGAGTGTTGAAATTTGGGGCTCAGGAAAGCCTAGAAGAGAGTTTTTGTGGTCAGAGGATATGGCAGATGCTTGTGTGTTTATAATGGAAAATAGAGACTTTAAAGATATGTTTAAAGCTAATGAAAGAGAAATTCGTAACACACATATCAACATAGGTACAGGAAAAGATATTTCTATTGCTGAACTCGCCGAAACTATAAAGAGCACTATAGATTTTAAAGGTAGTTTGGTTTACAATACTGAAAAACCAGATGGTACCATGAAAAAACTCACAGATGTCTCTAAACTAAATGATTTAGGTTGGAAGCATAAAATTGAATTGGATGAAGGAATCAAGAAGATTTTTAGCTGGTATATTGAATAAAAAAAAGACTTCTCTTTAAATTAAGTTATAAAATTTTATTAAATAATAGACCAAAATTTTTAATTGATCGCTTAGCTAGGTATAGAGTTATATAGAATATATATGATATATTGAACAATAGTGATTCCTAAATGAACTCAAAAAACTATATCATTTATAGCTTATATTCTAAATTTTTTTTCATGATAAAATACAAACTAAAGAAATTTGAATATGCAACAAGATTATTGTTTGTTAATTCTTTAACTTTTGTTAATAAATCGCCTATAATTGTTGAGTATCCAAAGTCTGGTGGTACATGGTTAGCTCAGTTAATTGCAGGTAGCTTAGATATACCGTTTCCCAGAAATACTTATCCTAAATTAGTAAAATCAGTATACCATTCTCATTATTTACCAAAATTTTTAATCAAAGAGAATAAGAATATTATTTGGCTATTGAGAGATGGAAGAGACATAATGGTATCGTCATATTTTCATCATTTAATATGGAACGATAAGAACAGAAAAGATAAAAAATTAGTTGATTATTATAGAGGTAAACTAAATTTTGATGATTTTGATGATATTAAAACTAATTTACCAGTATATATAGATTTCTTATTTAAAAATACTCCTTCTAAAATGACTTTTTTTAACCATCCAGGCAATTGGGGTGATTACAACAAGGCATGGCTTAATTTTTATAGAACAAGAAAAAATATATATTTAGTCAGGTACGAGGATTTATTAGAAGACACATATAAGGAAATAGAAAAATTAAATAGAGAATTTTTAGGGGTGCAAATTAATGAAAAATCAGATTTGGAAAAAATTATTAAGAAGTACTCTTTTGAAAACCAGACAAAGCGTAAACGTGGTAACGAAAACACTACTAGTTTTTTAAGAAAGGGTATAGTAGGGGATTGGAAGAATTATTTTAATGAAGATGCAAAAAGTATATTTAAAAAGCATCACGGGGAAATTCTTATAGAATTAGGTTACGAAAAGGATTTAAACTGGTAAATATAGTTTGTATGAGATTATCCCCTCTTTTTTTTAAAGCTCTAAAAGACCCAATAACTAAAAGAAGTTTAAGTGTCCTTTTTTTAAGAGTATTAGGATCTGGTCTACAAATATTAATTTTACTGTTACTAACAAATTATGCTTCTGAAGAGTTAGTAGGACAATATAATTTTTTTAATTCTACGATACTATTACTTAGTTCATTAACCCTCTTGGGTATGAATACTTCTTTTCTTCAGTTTGTCGGAAAGTTTGAAGCTTATGGAAGTTTTGGGAAGATTGTTTCATTATACAAAAGAAAACTTATCCTATTAGTTAGCTCCTACTTACTAGTAATAGTGACATATATAATTTTGTCTAACGGTTTTGAAATTGAATATTTTCAGGATATTCAACTAATGTCTGTTTTAGATAAAGCTCTTATAACATTACTGCCCTTCTCTATAGCAATGTTAAATTTTGAAGTTTTAAGGGCATTTGATATGTTATATATTTCAGAATTGTTTAGAAACATAGGTAGGTTTGGACTCTTTTTTATTTTTCTATGTGTTTTAATTCTCTTTGATAAAATAAGTATTGTCCTAGATATATTTGTTATATCAATTCTAATCTTGGCTATTTTTTCAACTATTTTAATTGTTTTTAAATTAATGAAAATCAAACAGGTATATGTTAAAGAGAAAACGTCTTTCATAGAGATTATCAAGGTATCCTTTCCGATGTCATTTAGTTTAATTTCATTATTAATAATGCAAAGCATAGATGTTTATACTCTTGAATATTACTATGGGTTCGAAATAATTGCATATTATGGTATTGCTGTTAAAATTTCAGCAATAGTTGGTATCATTCTTACTTCAATTAATGCTACAATTGCACCTAAAATTTCAGAATTATATTTTAAAAAGGATAAAAAAACCTTGAGATTAATTATTAAAAAGGCGACGTTATTAAATGCTACTTTATCACTACCTCTAATAATACTTATAATTTTTTTTTTCAGGCCAAGTATTCAGATTATTTGGAGCAAACTATATTTTAGCTCAAAACGCACTAAACATTATTTTGATAGGTCAAATAGTAAACGTTTTGTGTGGTCCAGTTGGATTATATCTCAATATGACTTCAAAACAATTTTTTCTTCAAAAGACATTAGTCTTTGCATTAGTCATTAACATTATTACAAATTTTATTTTGATTCCTAAGTATGAAATGTTAGGAGCTGCTATAAGTACCGCATTTTCATTTATATTTTGGAATATTATAGGAGTAATATATGTTATTAAAACAGATAGAGTAAACCTTTCCGTTTTCAATCTTTTAGGAGGGTTTATTAAATAATTAAATATACTTTTGTTTCTATATTAAGAAGATTTTCAACTTATCTTCTTTCAAAAAATTAAAATTCTCTATCTGAGAAACCATGATTAAAATTAATATTTCATATACAAAAGAAATATATATAATACTGTATTAGAGTTAACTATACTAGTTAGGAAATAAAGTAATTTTTTAAAATTAAATGAATTTAAGGAAAGTATTTTTACTGATTTACATATTGCTTAGTACTATTCTGTTTGCATCATTTAGTTGTGATATATTTGTTTGGGCTTCATTTTTTATTAGTTTTTTGGTAATTAGCCTAATAGCATACTATCACTTGTTTATAGAAAAGGAGTATTCACCTTTTATTTCTGCTTATATTGTTTTTAATTATTTGTTTTTTTTACTTGCACCAATAATTCAAATAGGCAGCTTTACCGATACAAATAATAGGTTTGCAACGATGTTCGTTTATAATATCGGATTGACTCTTAAAACAAATGCAATAATTGTTTTTTTTAATATCATTTTTTTCTTTTCTTATGTTTATTTTAAAAAGAAGTTCAAAAGTAAAATAACTAGAGTTGTTGTATCAAAAAAAGACAAAACCTTACCCCTAACACTTTTGATTCTTTTAATAATTAGTCTTACGGTTTTGTTTTTTAGCTTAGATTTTATAATGGATGAGTTTGCTAGACCTAGTTGGAAAAAATCTACTTACTCGGTATTTGAACTTTTGGTACAAAAAAAGGTCTTGTTTATGATTCCTTTTGCAACTATAATTTTATGTAGTCAGTTCTATAAAAGTCAAAATAAAAAAAATAATAATGCAATTATTATTTTTTTTATTTTAATATTTTCAATTATAATCTTGTTTTGGTTTAAGAACCCTCTTACTGAAAAGCGTAATGCATTAGGACCAATTTATATTGGTTTAATTTTTATTTTTTTTCCTAAAATACTAAACACTAATGTTAAAATTATGTCATTTTTATTTTTTGCTATGATATTACTTTTTCCGTTATTTCAAATTTTCACTCACATAGATTATTCATTTGAAGCAATAGTTAATAATCCCAAATTAATACTTGAGGAGTTTACTAATACTAAATTTGCAGAAACTTTTAACACCCTAAATTATGATGCATATTCAAATATATCTGCAACAATTGAATATGTCTCTATGAATGGGTTTTCCTATGGTTATCAATTATTAAGTGGTTTATTGTTTTTTGTTCCTAGATCTATCTGGGAATCTAAACCAATATCGACAGGAGAACTTATAGGTGATTTTATTATAGATGAATATGGGTTTAACTTTAACAATTTATCCAATCCACTTGTATCGGAGGGTTATGTGAATTTTGGGATATTTGGGGTTATACTATTATCTCTAGTGCTGTCTTTTATCGTAGTAAGATTTTTAATATGGCTTAATAGTCGAGATCAGCTAAAAAAGAATATTGCCTTTTACTTTTCAATTCATATGCTTTTTTTACTTAGAGGTGATTTTACAAATGGTTATGCATATTTTATCGGGACTATCTTAGGAGTGTTACTGATACCAAAATTTGTGAATAAAGCGGTCAAATTGATGTTAAAAAAATAACTATGCATATTTCAGACAAATTGAAATTTAAACTACTTGATTTGAGTCTTTTGCAAATGTTTGCTTTGCCATTATTTCCCTCAAACCTTAAACCTTACAATATTGCTTTTTTTGGTTTGGTAATTCTATTTATTAATAGAAAAAACGATTTTACATTTGATTTTAAGAGTTTTTTTATCAACTCATCTATTTATCTTTTAATGATTTTAAGTTTGTTGTATTCAGAAAATCTACACTATGCTTTCAAAAAGTTAGAGACAATGGCTTCTTTGATAATTTTTCCGATGATTTTTTCTTTGTATCCCCAAACAATGATTAAGAAACTTCAACACAATAGAAATAGATATATGATAGTTTTCTTTGGTTCAGTATTACTATTTAATGCTATTTCCTTTATATATCATCTAGGACATCACAAGAGTATGATTTTTATTCATTATCCTACTTTAAATAGGATTGCTCAAGGGGCATTTAATATTCATCCGATATATCTATCTATGCATATTTGTATAGCATTGCTGTTTTCTTTCTTTATAATAATAGAGGTTAAATCTAACTATAAAAAAGCTGTATTAATTTTTTTAGATTTTTTGCTAATAGGCTTTTTATTTATTTTGATAAAAAAAGGACCTGTTATTGTTTTGGGTATTACTTTTTTATTATTTCTCTTATTTCAGAGAAATAAGAGATTACTTTATGTTGGTTTAGCAATAATGGTTATTAATTTAGTAGTTATTTCTAGTATTCCAGAATACAGAGAGAAATTTTCTGAACTTACGAAAGTGGATAATGTAGAAACAGGTGGAATAACATCAACCAATATTAGATATAATATATATAAATCTTCAATTAAAAAAATTATAGAATCACCTTTGATAGGCTTTGGTGTAGGAGACCATAAAGATGAACTTTTGGAAAGCTTAAAAAAAGATTCTCCAATCCTATATGAAGGCAAATATAACTCACACAATCAGTATATTAGTTTTACGTTGTCTATGGGACTTATCGGTTTGTTAACGTTTTTATGTTTTTTGTGCTATAACTTGACTTTAGCTATTCGCTATGATAATCAAGTTCTTATACTCTTGCTTATTTTTTACGGACTTACTATGTCTTTTGAAAATATTTTAGAAAGAGAGGACGGTGTTATTTATTTTAGCTTTTTTATTGGTTATTTTGCTCTATATACGCGTTATACTCATAGTTTAGAATTAAATAAAGGCACTGAAAAAACAGAGAGGTCTACAGTAACTAGTACAATTAAGTGAAAAAAAATATATTATTAATAGGAACTTTTCCTCCACCAATTTCTGGTGTTAGTTTAGCTAACTTAGTTTTAAGGAAAGGATTACAAATCAGAGGAATAAATGTTGGTTTTATTAATACAGAAAATCAAACTAAAATTAAAGGAAACACTGGTAGTATTTCATTAGACAAATTTAAAGTTCTAATTTCTTACTTTCAGATTTACAAAATACCTTTTTACAGAATAGTAAATATTACAATTGGTCAAACTTTTTTTGGTGTTTGTAAATACTTACCTTTTTTGTTGATAACAAAGATTTTTAGAATACCAACTATAGTCCATTTACATGGAGGATATTTAAAAAATGAATTTGAAAATCAAAGTGTAATAAAAAAGAAGTTTATGCTTTTTACCTTAAACTTATTTGATTATGGTATTGTTCTCTCAGAGTCTTTGACAAGTCACCTTTCTTTTTTTCTTAGTAGAGAAAAAATTTTTATCTGTAAAAATTTTTTTCAGGATAGGCTTTATCCTAATCTTCAAATAAATAAAAATTATAGTGAAGTAAGACTTATATTTTTAAGTAACCTTATAGAGGGAAAAGGTATAAATCTATTGTTAAAGGCATTAGAGAGTATTGATTCATCTAAAATTAAGGTTAGAGTTGCAGGAAATATTCCACCAGAAAATGAGAAAGTTAAGTTGTTGATGCAAAATTTAACTAATGTAGAATATCTTGGTGTAGTAGAAGGAAAGGAGAAAATAAAACTGCTTGAATGGGGAAATGTGTTTTGTCTACCCACTTTTTATGATCGTGGGGAAGGTCAACCAATTTCTATAATTGAGGCAATGGCATTTGGGAGTTTGATTTTAACAACAAAACATGGTGGCATTCCTGATATTTGTACAGATAAAAATGCAATTTTTGTTAAGAAAAATGATGTGGAAGATTTAAGGATTAAGATAAATGAAATAATAAATCATAAACAAATTATAGAAACTAAAGGTATTTTAAATAAAGACTATGCAAATAAAAATTTTAAAGAAGAGATATTTATATCAAGCATGATTAAAATTTTCGAAAAATGTCGTAAAAATTAATCTTTTATTCAAAACGAGTAGTTTTGTTTTAAAGAAAACAATATAGATGAATGTTTTATATTCGAAAATTCGTATTGAAAATATTTTATATAAACTCATGATTATATCTTTTTTTTAATAAAGGTTTTAAATGAATAATTATACACATCAAAATCTTCTAAATTTTAAAAACCCAAGAGGTTTTAGGGGAAAGTCTAAAATTATAGTGCAGTTATGGCGATTAACCTATATTATTTTCTTTAGAAATTCACCTCAATTTTTTTATGTTTGGAGGCGTTTTCTGTTAAGAATTTTTGGCGCTGATATTGGAAAAAAGGTGATTATAAGACCAACGGCACAAATCACATATCCATGGAAAGTTTCTATTGGAGACTATAGTTGGATAGGTGATGAGGTAGTATTATATTCTCTTGGAAAAATAGAAATAGGGAGTAATACTGTGATTTCTCAAAGAAGTTATATATGCACTGGCTCTCACAAGTACAATTCAGATAATTTTGATATTTTTTCCCAACAAATAACGATAGGCAGTAAATGTTGGTTAGCTACAGATGTATATGTAGCTCCTTCGGTAAGTATAGGAGATTATACTGTTGTCGGTGCAAGAAGTAGTGTGTTTAATAATTTACCACCCAATAAAATTTGTTTTGGTTCTCCTGCTAAAATTATAAAAGACAGGGAATAATCTATGAAAATTACTAATATAACTTTCATAGGGTTAAATTATGCACCTGAAGACACAGCAATAGGGTTGTACTCTACTCAATGGGCTGAATATTTAAAAAGTGTAGGATGTGAGGTTACAGTAGTAACGGCATTTCCTTATTATCCAAAGTGGGAAATTTCTAAGACTTATAAAGACAAAAAAACGTTCTTAAAAGAGGAATTGAACGGTAATACTATATTAAGATATAAACAATACGTGCCTAAAAAACCCACTTTTCTAAAGAGGGTTATACATTTAATAGATTTTACTTTTGGTTCTTTTATAAATATTTTGAAAATAAAGAATTGTGATTTAGTAATATCAGTTGTTCCTTTTACATCTTCAATTTTTTTAGGATATATTCTTA
The DNA here is from genome assembly GCA_002706045.1 of Flavobacteriaceae bacterium. GTDB lineage: Bacteria > Bacteroidota > Bacteroidia > Flavobacteriales > Flavobacteriaceae > Winogradskyella. Next base: position 9,558 of record PAJL01000034.1, on the reverse strand, counting down.
AAAAAAAAATTCAATGCCAAATTGTGGGTTCACATACAAGACTTTGAGTTTGATGCAGCTTTGCAAACTGGAGTTAGTGAAAAAAAGAATATAATATTTTCTTCACTATTTTCTATTGAAAAATGGTTGCTTTCCAAAGCAAACTTAGCAAGTACTATTAGCTATAGTATGATGGAAAGATTAAAAAAGAAAACAGAATCAAAAGCATATTTTTTACCGAATTGGATTGATGAGAAAGCAATTGACCCAAAACAGTCGAGTATTCATAGATATCTAAATTCAAGAAAAATTAAGATTTTATACTCTGGAAATATTGGAGATAAGCAGGATTGGGATGCTTTTTTAAAATTCTGTAATGATATTAATCCTGAAAAATATGATGTAATAATTGTTGGAAATGGCTCAAAAAAAGATTGGCTATTACAAAAAACAGAAAATTTTAAAAATATTAAATATTATAATCCTGTACCTTTTAATGAGCTGTCTGATTTGTTATGCAGTACAGACATACACGTTTTATTTCAAAAGACAGAAGTTGTAGATACGGTAATGCCATCTAAAGTATTAGGTATGATAGCTAGTACAAAACCATCAATAATAATAGGTAATAATAAATCAGAAGTTAAGTCGATTATTATGGCCTCAAAAGGCGGTTTGTTTTTTTCAGAGTATTCAAAAGATGTTGTTCATGACTTAGAATTACTTCTTTCTGATAAGGAGCGTTTGGAAATGAACGGTAATCTAGCTCGAGAGTTTGTGATAGAAAATTTCTCTAAGACTAAAATTCTAAATAGAATGTTAGACAAGTTGAAGCAATTATAAACACTTGTTTAAAACTATGTATTTTTAAACTTCTTCTTATTTTTGTTTAAATTTATGAGAAATTTTTAAGTCAACTACATAAATAAATTATTCATACTTGAGCTTATTTAAACAGGGAAGATATTCTGGCTATTTACGGCCTATTTCATACATAATTGACTTAAGTATTATAAACACCTTAGCGGTATTATATCTTTTAGAAAAAACAAATTCTTTGGTGTTTGTTGTTTTTATATCGTTGGGTTGGATGCTTATATCTATCTATTCTAAATTTTATGAAGTATATAGATATACAAGACCAGTTGATATTCTATCGCTTGTTTTTAGACAAGCAATCCTATTTCTGCTGTTTATTTTTGCCTTTTCTGGACTATACCACGAGTTAAAAATTTACCCGAAACCAATTGTAAAATATACAATAGCGAGTTTTATTCTAATAAGTATATTCAAGTTTATGGTGTATTATCTATTGCAGCGCTATAGAATTTCATTTGGTGGTAACTATAGAAACACCGTAATATTTGGTGTGAATAAAAAGACTATTGCGTTAAAAAGCTTTTTTAATGAAAATCCAGAGTACGGATATTCATATAAGAAGACATTTAATTTCAAAGAAAAAGAAGACTCCCTTGTTCAGGCTTTTAACTATATCCTACAAGAAGGAATTGATGAAATTTACTGTTCCATTTCCGAATTAACAAATGCCCAAATTGCAGATATAGTTGATTTTGCTGACAACAACCTGAAAATACTAAAGTTTATTCCAGATAGTAAAGAGATTTATTCCAAGAAACTACGTTACGAGTACTATGATTACATTCCTGTTTTAACTTTACGCACAATACCTTTAGAAGACTCTGTGAATATGATTATAAAACGAAGTTTTGACATTTTGTTTTCAAGCTTTATAATTATTTTTGTTTTGTCTTGGTTAACTCCTATTATAGCAATATTAATAAAGCTAGAATCAAAAGGGCCAGTTTTTTTTAAGCAATCTCGAAATGGTTTTAATTATAAAGAGTTCGATTGTTACAAATTTAGGTCAATGACTCCAAACAAAGATGCAGACCTATATCAAGTAACAAGAGGAGATCACCGTATTACTAAAATTGGTAAATTTCTTAGAAAAACAAGTATTGATGAGCTACCTCAATTTTTTAATGTTTTGTTTGGAGATATGTCTGTTGTAGGTCCTAGACCTCATATGGTTAGTCATACCCACATGTATGCTAAAAAAATAGATAAGTTTATGGTTAGACATTTTGTTAAACCAGGAATTACGGGCTTAGCACAAGTTAGTGGTTACAGAGGAGAAGTGGAAACAGATAAAGACATTATAGGAAGAGTAAAGTTAGACATATTCTATATAGAAAATTGGTCACTACTTTTAGATTTAAAAATAATCGCACAAACATTTATAAATGCAGTTAAAGGAGAGGATAAAGCTTACTAGAGAATTTCTAATAATTTTTCAATTTGTGCTCTAAAATCAAAATTTTTAAAAGCAGTCTTTTGAATCTCTCTTTTTCTTTCAGTATTTAAATCAGTTATTTTGATTTTAGTCAAAACACTATTTAAATCAGAATAATTTCCAGCTTGAGCCACCCACCCAAGATTGTAATTGTTAATTATATTCTCACCTTCACCACCACCAAAATAAAGCATAGGAAGCCCCAGTTTTGCATATTCAAAAATTTTGGAAGGAACAGATCCATAAATTCTGTTAAGTAAAGGAATGATGGTTATATCATATTGTAATAATACCTTATGTAGATCTTTTCTATCCACTCTGCCATAGAAATATATGGGTAAATCTTTATTCTGCTCAATATATGTAACAATTTGCTCTTCTTCTGCTCCTGAACCGTATATATGAAGCTCAATGTTTTCATAGTTTAACTTTTTACAGAGCTCCAAAATACCCTGAGCAAAACCCAATAATCCCGCATAAACAATTTTTAATGTATCACCTTCCTTTTTTTCTGAATCTTCCAATTTTGGCGGAATGATATCAGGGAAATTCCTATATAGAAACAAGTCTGGTTTAGTTGTTATAGTTTTAACGTGGCCTAAAATCTCATTGCTTTGTCCTAAAATTAAGTCTGCAGATTTGTAATTAAATTTTTCAAGTTTTTGAAGTAATCGATAGCTGAAATTTTTTTTGAGTGCACCTAGCTCAAATCCTGCGCTTGGCCATAAATCACTAACGTTTAAAATAAGTTTTCTTCTTTTTGAACGTAATAAAANNATACATGTAAANGCTACAAGTAGAGGTGGAGATTGTACTAAAACTCTATTAGGAAGCTTATGCCATAAAAAGTACCAACTAAGGCTTAGGCTATAGGAAAGCATAGCAAAAAGGCGTAAAAACTTATTCTTAGATTTACTAGCGTATAACCATAATCTNATAACATTTACACCATCTTCATGAGAGGTNTTGCTGAATCTGCCTTTGTATTCAGAAAATATTTTACCTGTNGGGTAATTNGGTAANGGTGTGATGACAGAGACNTCNTACTCATCTTTTAAAGCATTAGCAAGATGGTGAATTCTATTTGANGCNGCACCAATTTCAGGAGGATAGTAACTTGTAATAATGGTGAGTTTNTCCATTACAAATTATAAATTTTTATAATTTCTTCTATTANTCTTTCNGAAGCTTTTCCATCCCATAATTCTGGATAAGCTCCTTTTTTCCAGTTACCATCAAATAGTTTTTCAAAAGACTTTTTAATTTTTTCAATAGATGAACCTACTAAAACATTAGTGCCAATCTCACAAGTTTCTGGCCTTTCGGTTGAGTTTCTAAAAGTCATACATGGCACATTTAACATAGTAGCTTCTTCCGTAATACCACCAGAATCTGTTAAAACAGCAAAGGCATGTTTTACCAGATAGTTAAACTCAAGATAGCTAAGAGGCTCTACAAAATGAAGATTTTCAAAGTTAATGTTAAGAGAATCTAATATTTTTTTAGTTCTTGGGTGTACGGGAAAAATAATGGGTTTATTTCTGCTGGAGGTAATAATTTCATATAGCATATTTTTGAAATGAGACTCTTCATCAACGTTGCTTGGTCTATGTAATGTTAAAACAAAATAATCTTTAGGTTTTAAATTTAGCTCTTGCCAAGCTTTAGGTTGTCTAAAGTCTTTTTCTTTGCTCAAAAGCGTATCTATCATTACATTTCCTACAAAGAAGATTTGTTTTTCATTAATGCCTAAATTCATTAAATTATTATTGGCCAGTTTAGACGTGGTAAAGAAATAATCGGTTATACTATCGGTTACCATTCTATTGATTTCTTCGGGCATTTTTAAGTCACCAGAGCGTATACCAGCTTCTACATGAGCCACTTTAATATGTAATTTTTTTGCTACGATAGAACAAGCCATTGTTGAGGTAACATCACCAACAACAATTACCAAGTCAGTAGGAAATGTCTGAAGTTCTTTTTCAAAGCCAATCATTATTGCTGCGGTTTGCTCGGCTTGAGTTCCGCTTCCAACGTTAAGATTTACATTTGGGTCTGGTATAGATAATTCGTCAAAAAATGTAGCACTTAACTTTTTATCGTAATGTTGCCCTGTATGCACCAAACGGTAGTTTAAATCATAACCTTCATTTTTTCTCTTTTCAATTTCTTTAATAATAGGTGCAATCTTTATAAAATTTGGTCGTGCACCTGCTACTATAGTTATTTGCATAATTTGTTTTAAAGTTTTGACGAAAACTGCTTTAGCTTTCCAGATTTTGATCTGTTCAATTTGTTTACGCGATTAAATATAACCTTTATACCAGACTCTAAATAACGCTCTATTTCTTTTGTAATAAACTTTTGCCTTTCCTCAGAAAGGGCATTATTACTCACGTAAGATATCTCAAAAGTATCNATTGTCTTTTGCTCAACAACAAACTCAGACACATTGCCATCATTTTCAATAACACTTTTGGTAATGTAGTAGAATGTTAGTCCGGCCGCAGTTTTACCACTCGGTAAAACAGCAATATCATTGGTTCTGCCAATTAATTTTTTTAAAATAGGTTTATTTGGTGTGCTGTGTTCGGATAGGATGCCTATATCACCCAAGTCATAGCGAATAAACGGATGTGCTTTATTGTAAAGCGATGTAATAACAATTCGACCTTCTTTACCATATGGCAATACAGTATTGTTCTCATCTAAAATTTCAACAAACAAGGTATCGCTGTTTACTTGCCATTCGTCTTTTGGATTTTGAAAAGCAATTAAATCAAGTTCGGAAGCTCCATATTCATTAACTATAGGTACTCCAAATTGCGTTTCTAAAAGTATTTCGTCTTCATCAAATAACATTTCTGAAGTTACAATACAAACTTTTAAACTTGGACATAATGTTTTTAAAACAACATTTTTTCGTTTTAAAAATTTGGCAAACTGTACAATAGGGCTTGTGTATCCATTGATATAATCAAACTTAGTTGATTTGAATTTTGATAACACGTTTTCAAAAGCTCTGTCACTTAAATCAAAAACCGAAAACCGATACCTATTGCCAAACCAATCTTTTAAACGCTCTTTGTAATATCCTTTTTTGTCCAGAGGAATACCGTAAAACCTAGCCTGTTTAGAAGTGTTAAAATCTATACCAAACCAACCAAAACGATTCATTATTTCAGCCCAAGTTAAAGCATGACACCATTTATCTTTTGCAAAAATAAAAGGGTCTCCCGAGCTACCAGAAGTTTTATTTACATATACATTTTTAGCAGTATAACCATCAGAGAGACGCTTTCCAAGCGGTTGCTGTAAATGACGTTTGGTCATAACAGGAACTGACTCCCAATTATTTATATCTATTGATTTTCCAAAGTTTTTATAGAAAGCATTCTGTTCTAAGTGATAAGAAACAATCTCTTTTTTCTGATTTTCGACATAAGTAATAAAATCTTCATCAGACTGTGATTGAATTTTAGACAACGCTTCTTTTGCTTTGTCTATTTCAAAGCCGTTTAACTTTAATGAAAAATCAAAAAGTCGCAATGTGTGTTTTACGATTAAGGTTTCCGTAAATTAATTGTTTTTTAAGGTCAAAACCAATTATTTTTGCCCAAACAAAACACAATCATGAATATTTTAGTCTTAGGATCTGGAGGAAGAGAACATACATTTGCATGGAAAATTGCACAAAGTAATCACTGNAAAAACCTATTTGTTGCACCAGGAAATTCTGGTACNCAAGCTATTGCTACTAATTTAGATATTTCGGTAACNGACTTTGAGGCTATTAAAGAAGCNGTAATTCAAAACAATATAGAAATAGTTGTTGTTGGTCCAGAAGATCCTTTNGTACAGGGAGTTCATGATTTCTTTTTACAAGATGAAGCGCTTAANAATGTTGCAGTTATTGGGCCGCAAAAAGCAGCTGCTGAGCTAGAAGGTAGTAAAGAGTTTGCCAAAGAATTTATGATGCGCCACAATATTCCTACAGCAGCTTATCAAAGTTTTACTAAAGATAACGTAGAAGAAGGCTATAAATTTTTAGAAACCTTAAATGCACCTTACGTTTTAAAAGCTGATGGATTAGCGGCAGGAAAAGGGGTTTTAATTTTAAACGACCTAGAAGAAGCTAAANCCGAATTAAAAAACATGCTTGTCGATGCCAANTTTGGTAACGCAAGTACCAAAGTGGTTATTGAAGAATTNTTAGATGGTATTGAGNTGAGTTGTTTTGTACTTACGGATGGAAAAGACTATAAGATTTTACCAACGGCAAAAGATTATAAACGAATAGGAGAAGGAGACACAGGCTTAAATACAGGTGGAATGGGAGCTGTTTCTCCAGTACCATTTGCTACAGATGAATTTTTAAATAAAATCGAAAATCATATTGTAAAACCTACAGTAGAAGGTTTACAAAAAGATAATCTGCCTTATGTAGGATTTATTTTTATTGGCTTAATAAAAGTAGGAGATGACCCAAAAGTTATTGAATATAATGTACGAATGGGAGATCCTGAAACGGAAGTGGTTTTGCCAAGATTGAAAACGGATGTAGTTCAGATTTTTAAAGCCATGGGTAATCAAACGCTGTCTAGTATCGAAATAGAAATTGATAATAGAGCAGCAACAACTATTGTTATGGTATCTGGTGGTTATCCAGAAGCTTATAAAAAAGGTAAAGAAATTACAGGGATTGAAACCATCGAAGATTCAATAGTTTTTCATGCAGGAGCAAAGTTTCAAGATGATAAAGTTGTAACTTCTGGCGGACGTGTATTGGCAATTACGTCATATGGAGAAACGTACCAAGAGGCCATAAAAAAATCTTACCAAAGTATAGAAAAACTACATTTTGATAAGATGTATTATCGTAAAGATATCGGTTTCGACTTATAAATACGAGTGAGAAGATATGCTTTTATCTTCTTCGTTGTTGTCGTTGTATTTTTTTAACTGAAGCATCCAATAAACGAATGCTACAAAGCCTACGGCCATAAAAATCCAAGACATAAAGTTGGCACCAAACCAGCTTTCTAACTCTAATTTTCTTAGAGCATCTAATGGAGCAAATAAGACATCAACAAATAAATCTCGTATTGCGTAAAAGAAATCCTTCATAACTTTTATAAATTTACGAAGCAAAAATACAAAAAGAGTTAATGATTACAAGCATTTTTAGTAAATCTAAACCCATAAACTTTATTATAGTTGCGGTTCTGGTCATTTTTGTTTTTGTGACCACCTACTATAATCAGCTGTTTTATGACTTTAGTAGCGCTTTATCTATGCTCTCTAAACTAGGAGTTGTACTCTTTTTAATTTTCTTATTAGATTTCATAGTCTCTAAAAATAAGCTTACCCAAAACAATAGTTATGCTATAATGGTTCTTGGATTACTTTTTTTTATGTTTCCAGGAGCTATGAGGTATTCAGATCTGTTATTTGCGGGTTTGTTTAATCTTTTTGCTTTAAGAAGACTTATAAACTTACACTCTAAAATAGACATAAAGAAAAAACTTTTTGATGCTGCTTTTTGGATAGGTTTAGCAGCACTGTTTTACTTTTGGTCAATTCTGTTTTTTGCACTTGTAATTGTAGCATTGATTTATTATTCGCAGAATGATTTAAAAAATGTAATTATTCCTTTCGTAGGCCTTTTAACGATTTTAATACTCTTTGTGGCCTTCAATATTTTATTTCACGATACCTTCTTTAAACCTGATGATTTTAATCGTTTTTCAAGTTTAGACTTAACACCTTACAACACAAAATCGAGTATCATTAAACTAACGGTTTTAGCAACGCTACATATTTGGATATTGGTTTATTTCTTTAGGATTATTCCTGATAAAAACAAGAAACTAAAGCCTACGTATTTTATAATAGCTTGGGCCTCTATTATTGCAGTTTTGGTGGCTATCATTGCTCCAGAAAAAAATGGTAGTGAATTTATATTCTTGTTTGTGCCATTCTCAATAATGATGGCAAACTATGTTGAAGTTATTTCAGAACGTTGGTTTAAGGAAGTGTTTGTAGCGCTATTAATAATTACGCCATTACTAACCTTATTGCTGTAGTTTGTTTCCAAAAGCTAAATCGCCTGCATCTCCTAAACCAGGTACAATGTAACCTTTTTCGTTAAGCTTTTGATCTACATCTGCTATCCACAAGTGCGCATCTTCATTAAATTGATTAGATACAAAATCCACACCTTCCTGTGCGCCAATAACACTTAACAAATGTATATCTTTTGGCGTTCCAAAAGGTTTAAGTGCTTCGTAAGTTGCTACCATGGATTGTCCTGTGGCTAACATAGGGTCTGCAAGAATTAAGGTTTTGCCTTCTAGACTTGGACAGGCTAAATATTCAACAATGATTTCAAAACTTTCAGGATTGTGTTTATGATGTCTGTATGCCGAAATAAAGGCGTTTTCTGCTGCATCAAAATAATTCAACAAGCCATTGTGTAGTGGCACACCAGCTCTTAAAATAGAACANANCACAATATCATTTTTATACAAAGTAGTGTTGTGATTTCCGAGAGGNGTTTCTGTTTGATGTTTTTCAAAATAAAGCGATTTGCTTAATTCATAACCTAAAACTTCACCGATACGTTCAATATTTCGTCTAAAGCGCATACGGTCATTTTGAATGCTCACATCTCTAATTTCAGACATAAAAGTATTTAAAATTGAAGGCGTTTCAGAAAGGTTATGAATTTGCATAATGATGTGTTTTTCTTGAATGGCTAAGTTAATAATTCAAAGTATATTTGCATATTCAAACTAAATAATTCGATATGTTTTCAGATAAAGCAAACAGTATATTTCAAGATGTTATTAAAACCTATAAAGTTTTAAATACGGTAGAACAACCTTTTACAAATAAGTATGATAAAAATGAAGATGTAATCGCTCATTTGTTATACAGAAAATGTTGGATAGATACTGTGCAGTGGGCTTACGAAGATATTATTAGAGACCCAAATATCGATCCTGTTGCGGCATTAAAATTAAAGCGTATGATTGATGCATCTAACCAAGACAGAACTGATACGGTTGAATATATTGACAGTTACTTCTTAGACAAATACAAAGATGTTGCTGTAAAAGCTGATGCTAAAATTAACTCTGAAAGTCCTGCTTGGGCTATAGACAGACTTTCTATTTTGGCATTAAAAATCTATCACATGCATTTAGAAACAGTGAGAGAAGATGCTACCGAAGATCATAAAGCAGCTTGCCAAAAGAAAT
>PAJL01000033.1 GCA_002706045.1 Flavobacteriaceae bacterium | reverse complement strand
ATATGATGGTTGGCTCTTGAATTTCCAAAGACAATGAAATCTGTAGTGTCTTTAACGGATAAGAACTGATTCGTTTTTCCAATGGCTTGCCCACTCATAACATTATCACTTATTTTATTTAGACCAAAGAAAATCAACTTGTCTAAAGCGTAGCTTATAGTGATAGTTAAAAGAACTATAGTGAGAAGTTTTTTTAGTGTTTTTGATTCCATAGTCTAAAATTGAAAATAAATAAAGTTTTCAGCAGTAGAGTAAAACAGGCAAAGTATCATTATGAAAACAGAAATGATGATAGAAAGTGTTATTGTTGAATACTTGTTTCCGTAATCTTCTAGAGGGATTTTTGATCTGAAAATTTTTAGATCAATCAATAATCCTAGACACATTAGCAATAGGGCATTGATGAAACTGTTGATGTTTCCAATAAATAAGGAGCCATAATCTAGGCTCAGTATTTTTCCTACTATAGCCCAAGCAGACGAAAAATCTGTGGCTCTAAAAAACACCCAGGCAATGATGACAACTATAAACGTATATATGTAGCCAAAAGCATTAAAGGTTTTTATTTTAAAAACAGAGAAAGTATATTTTTCTAAACTTAAGAAAAGNCCATGGATTCCGCCCCAAATTACAAAATTCCATGAGCTACCATGCCATAATCCACCTAACAACATTGTTAACAAAAGGTTTCTGTATGTGATAACAATTCCTTTTCTGTTGCCACCTAGAGATATGTATAAGTAGTCTCTTAGCCAAAACGAAAGCGACATATGCCAACGTCTCCAAAACTCTGTTAATGTTTTAGAAAAGTACGGGAAGTTAAAGTTTCTGTTGAAGTTAAATCCGAATAACTTAGCACTTCCTATAGCGATATCAGAATAGCCGGAAAAATCAAAATAGATTTGAAAAGCATAAAAAATCGTTGCTACAAGTAATGTAGATCCGTTGTGGATTTCTTGATTAGCATAAACCGAATCGACGTATACACCTAAATTATCTGCAATAGCTACTTTTCTAAATAAACCAATGAAAATTTGAAACAACCCTGTTTTGATTAAAGAATTGTTTAATGTGCGCTTGCCTTCAATTTGAGGCATTAAATTAGAGGCACGTTCTATAGGTCCTGCTACTAATTGCGGAAACAAGCTGACATAGGTAAAGAATCCAACAATATCTTTGCTTGCTTTTATTTGATTTCTGTAAATGTCAATACTATAACTTAATGTTTGAAAAGTGTAAAAGCTTATTCCTACAGGTAGTATAATGTTTAATGTTAGAGAATCTACTTCCCAGCCTACAGTAGACATCACGCTAGAAAATGAATCTGCAAAGAAATTGTAATACTTAAAGACCCCTAACAAACCTAAATTTGAACATAAACTCACTAAAAGCCATTGCTTTTTCTTCTTTTGGTCTTGAGCAGATTCAATTTTTAAACCCACAAAATAATCTAAAAAAGAGCTGAAAATTATAAGTGACAAAAATCTATAGTCCCACCAACCGTAGAAAACATAACTAGCAACAAGAAGTAGAATGTTTTGGTTTCTATAATTAGATTTTAATAGCCAATAAATTATAAAGACTATAGGCAAGAAAATTAAATATTCAATCGAGTTAAAAAGCATTAACTGAGAGTTTTATAGATTTGGGTTAGCAAAAACACGTTAATTTTTGTGAAATATAGTAAATACAAATTCCAGCGACCTAAAAAGTGCTTAAATTTTAGTTAAGCGGAATAAAAACAACGTTCTATAACTTTTAGGTAAGGTTTTAATTATTTCTTTTTAACCGTCTTGAAATTCAAGAATTCAACAAATAGTGAAAAAGCAATAGCGAAGTATAAGTAACCTTTTGGTATAGCTCCAACTGATTTTCCGAAAAATTCAGTGTGAGAAAGATGTGCTGCTTCTGTAATTAGCATAAAGCCTATCAATATTAAAAAGGCGAGACCTAGTATTTGCATACTTGGGTTACGGTCTATAAACTTTCGGATTGGGTTTGCAAAACCAATCATTACAGCTATTGATATAATTACAGCAATAATCATAAGAACCAAAGTATAATTATGATTTGGGTGTAATCCATTTGTCATGCCAACTGCGGTAAGGATAGAATCTATAGAGAAAATAAAATCGATGATTAAAATCTGAACAATAGCTTGTTTTAATGACTTTATGACTTTAGATTTCATGCTATCTTCATCATGTTTTGGAGATTCTACTTTCTCTCTTATTTCAGAAGTACTTTTGTATATTAGGAATAACCCTCCTAAAAACAATATCAAAGCTTGCCAACTTATAGCTAAATGTAGCCAATCGGTATCTATAGTGTAAAAAGGTTCGCTTAAGCCGATTAAGAAAGACACAAAAAACAAAAGCACTATACGCTGTACCATAGCTAAAAGCAGTCCTATATTGGTCGCTTTACTTCTTTGACTTTCGGGTAATTTGTTTGCTGCAATAGATATGAAGACTATATTGTCGATTCCTAAGATTATTTCTAAAAACGTTAGCGTTAACAAGGCCATGATGGCGTCTGAAGTAAGTAGGAAATCTAACATAGGTAATTAATCTATTTTTTTTGCTATACCTGTTTCTACGTGGATATCTCTATTAGCTTTTTTAATGGCATGTTTGTATTCAAAAACGTAAGAGTCCTTTGTTGTAGAAAGGATTTTCATGTGGATAGGTTCTTTTTCTGATAAGCTATTAGGGTTCAATTTTTTTAGAATAAACTCACAATCATTGATCCATCTTACTGAAGAAGTATCAGCTTTACCGTCATANTAATCAATGCTCAAAGAGTCGTTACGNACAAATTTACCAGTTTTTTCAACTCCNTCAATNATGTAATTAAATTGAAATGTGCCTGTTTTGAAATCCGNACAGTTNCGTTCNGTATTGTAGCAGCTAGTAAAAATTAAGAGTATAAATATTGAATAAAAATTTCTCATTTAAAACCTTTAGGCAAAGATAATGAATCATGTATTTAAATTAAGGTTTGTAGCTTTTAAAAGTACCATCCTTATAAAAGATAACAATCTTTTCAATTTCTGAAGTGGTAGTGGGTGTGGAATTTTGGACAGGGGTGTTATTCTCTGATTCAGGTAATTTTTTTACTGGCTGAATATTGTTTTTTATTTCTTCCTGAATTTTTTCGTTTCTAGGAAATTCACCTTTGCCATTTAAGAGCCAATACAATTCAACTTCAGGGTAGGTGTCAAGAACCTTCATTACAAAATCTAAGCTAGGTTTGTTTCTTCCAGATAGAATATGTGAAATACTGGAACGCTGAACTCCAATTTTTTCAGCAAAACCAGATGCGGTTTCGCCATAAAATTCTATGACTTTTTGGAGTCTTTCTGTAAATTTTAATGAGTTTATCATTGTAAACTTATGNCTTNNCNATTGAGGTGTTACAAAAGTAAACAATAAANGATTATTCTAATTAAAAGTGGCGTTAAAATTTTAAAAACGATTAAAACTATACTTTAATTAATAGTTTTTATTTATTGAATAACAGTATTTTAAATATATTAAAGTTTATTTCATTTTTTGTCTGATATTTAATTATAGCTATTGATGATTAATGTATATCTATTGTTTATCAATGTAAACATAATTCGTAATTCAATTGTTTACATTTGTAAAAAATCAAATGATTACATTTGTAAACTAATGAAAAAGTAAATGAACATAACTGATTTATATACTATATATACAGACATAAAAGAGCAAGGTTTATTTGGTAGGTATATCACAAATTCAAACATTGAAAAATGTTTAGATAAGCTTNCTAAAGCTCTAATAGAAACCATTGGANATTCAGTTGAAAAGCGACCGATTTATAAATTGCAATTTGGAACTGGTCCAAAAAAAGTATTGATGTGGTCACAGATGCATGGTAATGAATCAACAACTACTAAAGCACTTTTTGATTGTGTCAATCTATTTCAAACACAGAATGAGTTTTCAAAGAAGCTTCTAGAGTCTTGTACAATCGTTATGGTTCCAATATTAAACCCAGATGGTGCTGAGCGTTATACTAGGGCAAATGCTAAAGAGGCGGATCTTAATAGAGATGCTCAAGCCTTATCTCAACCAGAAAGTAATGTTTTAAGAGGTCTTTATAACGAATTTAAACCACAATATTGCTTCAATCTACATGGTCAGCGTACCATTTTTGGAGCCGGATCTACAGGTGTTTCCGCTACAATGTCATTTTTATCTCCTGCTGAGGATGAAAATCGGTCACTTACTGAGAACAGAAAAGTAGCTATGACAATAATATCTGATATAAATAATGTGCTTAAAGATTTAATTCCTAATGGGATTGGGCGTTATGATGACGGTTTTAACTTAAATTGTGTAGGTGATACATTCCAAAGCTTTGGAGTGCCAACGCTCTTATATGAAACAGGGCATTATCCAAATGATTACGATAGGGAAGAGGTGCGTAAACTAGCTTTTATAGCTATCCTTAAAGGAATTGAATCTATTATTGATGGGGTTGATTCAGATAAATATGAAGACTACTTTAAAATTCCTGAAAACACTAAAACTTTTTATGACATAATTATCAGAAACGCTAGATTGAATGATGGAGAAGAACATTTTGATGTTGCTATACAATATAAAGAGTCTCTTAAAAATGGAAAAATTGACTTTATTCCGGTTGTGGAATCTATATCAGATTTAAATACATATTATGGTCATAAAGAAATTGATGCAAAAGGGGATTTTGTAAAAAATGCAGAAAATTTGGAGCTAAAAGTGGGTTACGAAAACGTTTTCGTTTTGATAAATAATGAGAAAACGTCACTAAAAGCCTAAATTATTTCAATAATAATGATGATTTGTCAATAAAAAACTTTTATTTTTGCATTTATATTAAAGATTAATCAATTATGGCAAAGTTTAAATTAGACGAAGTAGACCACCAAATTTTGGATATGCTGATAGATAATACGCGTATTCCTTTTACAGATATAGCAAAAAAATTATTGATTTCAGCAGGTACTGTTCATGTACGTGTAAAGAAAATGGAGGAAGCAGGCATTATCAAAGGTTCCTCGTTAACATTAGATTATAAAAAATTAGGATACTCTTTTATAGCTTACGTTGGAGTTTTTCTTCAGAATACATCACAAACTAAATTTGTTTTAGAACGTATCAATGATATTCCTTACGTAACTGTTGCTCATATTACAACAGGAAAATTCAACATTTTCTGTAAGATTAGAGCGAAAGATACAATGCATGCTAAAGAGATCATCTTTAAGTTAGATGATATTGATGGAGTTTACAGAACGGAAACAATGATTTCTTTAGAAGAAAGTATTAATGACAAAAAACGTTTAATGCATACTATATTTAATGAATTATAGTATTGTAAAGCAATAAATGAAAAGCCCTTGAGTAATCAAGGGCTTTTTTATTTAAAGTTTAGAGTAATATTCAAAAGCTTTTAGAATTATATCATTTTCCACAATACAGTCTATTTTAGGTTGACCTATATCTTCTAATAGAACGAATTTCACAATTCCATGACTGTTCTTCTTATCATGCTTCAGTAGTCTTATAATTATATTTTGATCATTAACAGTAATATTTGTAGTTGAAAAAGTTTTTAAAATCCCTTCNGTAATAATCTTTAAATTTTCTTCGCTAAGNTTGCTAANCNNTGTGGATATNTANGCTTCTAATATCATNCCAATAGCTATAGCTTCTCCATGTAGTANAGGTGTTTTATCCGCATTTTCTAAAAANTANCTTTCAATAGCATGACCTAANGTNTGNCCGAAATTTAGAATCTTTCTCANGCCTTTTTCGGTAGGATCTTCACTTACTACTTTGTTTTTTATGGCAACTGATTCGTAAATCAATCTATCTAATTCAGAAAAATCCATACCTTCAAGATGTGTTAANGTNTGCCAATAATCTTTATCGAATATTAAACCATGCTTTAGCATTTCGGCAAAGCCAGAAATCATTTCTTTTTGAGGAAGTGTATTTAGAAAGGAGGTGTCAATTCCAACCATTTCCCCTTCATTAATAATCCCTACTTGATTTTTAAGTACACCTAAGTCAACTCCGGTTTTACCACCTACAGAAGCATCCACCATAGCTAAAAGTGTTGTTGGTATATTGATATAAGCAATACCTCTCATATATGTACTAGCTACAAAACCACCTAAGTCGGTAACAACTCCACCNCCAAGATTAATCATAAGGCTTTTGCGGTCTGCACCATATTCTGATAATGCCTCCCAGACACCGTTACATATATCAATGGTTTTATGGTCTTCTCCGTCTGGCATTTCCATAACTTCAACAGTAATATTGTTAGATTCCAGACGTTCTAGAAATTGCGGTAAACAATATTCGTGAGTATTAGTATCTACAAGAATAAATATTTTTGAAGGATTTTGATTCTGTATGTATTTATTAAGTTCTGTATAAGTTTCAGAATTAAAGTAAACTACAGAATTTTTAGTTGATATAGAGTTCATTTGAAAAGCTATCTTAATTGATTGCGTTAAAATAGTTAGTTTTTTTAGAAATAAATAAGGCTTAGAATAAATATATTTGTAATAATAAATTAAGTTAATGATAGACCGCACTATTTTTGAAAATACGGAAACAGCTTTTGTTCTAAAATCTGATTCTGAGTTAGACCGAGCTTACTTTTTGTTTAAAATGATTTCTTCTCAACCTTTGGTGAAAATAGGAACACTAGCTACCCAATTTGCATTTAAGGCCAATTTACCTGTTGAAGGTTTGATCAGAGCTACAGTTTTTGATCATTTCTGTGGAGGTGTAAATGAAGAAGATTGTCTAACCGTAATAGATAATCTTTACACTAAAGGAGTTAGTTCTGTTTTAGATTATTCAGTTGAAGGAAAAGAAACAGAAGCTCAGTTTGATAATGCTGTAGAAAAAATATTAAAGATCATTAATTTTTGTGATGAGCGAGAGGCAATGCCCATTGTAGTTTTTAAACCTACAGGTTTTGGAAGATTTCATTTATATCAGAAAAAAACTGAAGGTAAAGAATTTACAGGTGCAGAACAAGAGGAATGGGATAGGGTAGTAGACCGATATGATAAGGTTTGCAAATTAGCGAAAGAAAAAGATGTAGAGGTATTAATTGATGGTGAAGAAAGCTGGATGCAAGATGCAGCTGATGATTTAGTAGAAGAAATGATGAGACGCTACAATAAAGACGTTACAATCGTTTATAATACCTTACAAACCTATCGTTGGGATCGTTTAGATTACTTAAAACAACTACACGAGAGAGCCAAAAAAGAAGGCTTTAAGATAGGAATGAAGATAGTGCGAGGTGCTTATATGGAGAAGGAAAGAAATAGAGCTATAGAAAAAGGATATGATTCACCAATATGTGAAAGTAAAAAAGTGACTGATGATAATTTTAATGCTTCACTAACGTATATACTTGACAACTTGGGTGATCTTTCAATTTTCATTGGCACGCATAACGAAGCAAGTTGTTATTTAGCGATGGAAATAATGGAAAAGTATAATATCAGCAAGGAAGATAATAATGTTTGGTTTGGGCAGCTTTACGGTATGAGTGATCATATTAGTTTTAATTTAGCAGCTCAAGGTTATAATGTGGCTAAATACATTCCTTTCGGACCGGTAAAAGATGTTATGCCTTACTTAATAAGAAGAGCTGAAGAAAACACATCTGTAGCGGGACAAACCAACAGAGAGTTATCTTTGCTTAAAGAAGAAAAGAGGCGTAGAAAACTATAAGTAAAAAAGCCTTTCAAAACGAAAGGCTTTTTTATTATTACTTAGGAAAACTGATACCACTTTTTCTTTTTGTTCGGATTATTTCCGTATCCATAACCGTATCCATAGCCTTTCTTACCTTGTTTAACCCCATTTAGCAACATAGTCATGTTTGGTAGTCGTTTCTCATTATATAATGGTTGAGCGACGTGTACTAATTGTCGTTTATCAACACCATCAGCACTAACAACATACACAAACATATCTGCATGACCGGCAATTAGTAATGTATCACTTACTAATCCTACTGCAGAGGTGTCTGCTATAATATAGTCGTATTTACCATCAAAATACTTAAAAAGTTCATCAATTCTATTACTCATCAATAATTCCGAAGGGTTTGGAGGAATAGTTCCAGAAGGTATAATGTCTAGGTATTCATTGTCCTTATGCTTAAGTACAACTTCTTCAGGTTTAATTGACTTATCGGCAATAAAATCTGAAAGTCCTTTTTCCGGCTTGTCTTTAAGCTCGAGATAATCTAGTATCTTAGGAACTCTAATGTCCATTTCAATTAATAAAACTGATTTCTCAGAAAAAGAAATTGAAGTTGCTAGATTGGTGCTGGTATGTGACTTTCCTTCTTGAGCTTTAGTAGAAGTAATAAATAATTTTTTAGAACCTTTAACGTTGCGCAGCATAAAGTCTATGTTAGAGCGTATTATTCTAAACGCCTCAGCTTTAGGAGAGTAGTCTACTTTCTTTACAAGCTTTTGTTTTTTGGATGTTTTAGGAACATCTCCTATGTAAGGAATATCTAAAATTTGAACCAAATCTTCTTTTCTGTATAGTTTGGTATCTATTAAATCAGAAATATAGATTAAACCAATTGGTAAGCCTAAACCTAAAATAATAGAAGCGATATAGACCATCATCATATTTGGAGCTACTGGTCTGTGTGATGAGTAGGCTTTATCTATGATTTTAGCATTTGGTGTATACATTCCAAATCTAATAGCAGATTCTTCTCTTTTTTCGAGTAGGTAGAGGTAGAGAGATTCTTTTATATCTTGCTCTCTTTTGATGTCTCTAAATTGTCTTGCTTTAGTCGGTGCAGCATAAAGTTGACCGCTTATTCTGTTACTTTCGGTATTTAAGTTGTTTAGGGTTAACTCAGATGTCCTTTTCATACTCTCTAAAGAGTTCTGAAGGTTGGTTTTTAATGCATTAATTTCATTGTTAAGTTGCATTACAACGGGATTCTTTTCACTAGAATTTCTTAATAATCTATCACGTTGTGCAACTAAATCATTATGACTTTTAATGACTTGAGCTGTATTGGCATCACCAATACCAATGTTTGCAGGCAGCATGTCATTTATTTTGTTTGTATCACCAATCTCTTCTTGTAAATAAGAAATCATCTGAATATTGGTAGATGTAGAGGTGATTTGTTGCTCTAGTTGTTTTCTCGCTTGTAAATTTAAATCTGTTTGAGAGCCAAGAGCAGTAAGGTTATTTTGTTTTTGTACCAACTCGGCATTAGAATCTACTTCACCTAATTCTTCAGAGACTACCTGCAGTCTATTATTTATAAAATCAGAAGTAGCTTTAACAACAGCTTCTTTATCTATAAGTACGTCTTTATTATATTCTTTAATAAGTTGATTAAGAATGTCTACAGCTTTGTGTGAGTTGGTTTCATTTAAATCTAGTTTAATAATACTAGATCCGTCAGCTGTAGAAATATTAATTTTTCTTTGGTAAGCATTAACAATCTGGCTAACTGGTTTAATAGCTATTTTTAGTTTACTATTGATCATGGGTGCATGTTCCCCAACCTCAGGAGTGAGTACTATATCACCAAAACCAGTTTTGATACGTTCGCCAAATCTGTGAAGGACACCTTCAGAATCATCTCTTTCAATTAGAGATTTTCCTTCTTCTTTGAAAGCTAAGAATTCTGTTGGAGATTTTATTTTAATAAAAAGCGTAGTATCTACTCTGTTAATAATAGAGTCACTTTCAAAAAAACTAAGCTTAACGGGTGGGTTTAGATATAATTCTCTCTCCTTAATACTTCCTTGTGCAAAACAACTAATGTTTAGTTTTAGGTCTCTGACAGCATTCGCTATTAAAGTACGAGATTTTATAACCTCAATTTCATCCTTAATTTTATTAGTTCCATCAGAAAAAAGACCTCCACTAGAAATTTCTTCAATACTAGGTAATTTTTGAGATTGTTTTTCATCTCTAATTTTAATAGTGGCAGAAGCACTATATTCATATGTTGTATATCTGAGATAGGTGTAACCAAGAAATACAGCAACGATGAAACAAACTAGAAGAATTTTCCAATAAGAAAGGAATAATTCTAAGTTTTGTCTTATTTCATTAGACTGAAAAACAGGTTTACTTTTGTCCATAGACACTTAAATAAAAATTGATTATTTAACTAAAAATATAGCTAAAATAGTAGTTAATGTACCAATAGCAGAAATTAAAACTGAATTATTCTGATTAAAAGTAGAAGATCTAACTTTGGCTCTATTAGGCTCTACATAGATTACATCATTTTGTTGTAGATAATATGCAGGTGAGTTTACAGTATTCACTGATGTTAGGTCAAATTCCGCAAATTTCTTTACGCCATTTACTTCTCTTATTAACTTAACGTTTTGACGTTTTCCGAAGATTGTTAAGTCACTTGCAAGTCCAAGAGCTTCAACTAAAGTAATTCTCTCTTTTTGAATTGTAAATGTCCCTGGATTAGATACTTCTCCTAATACTGTTATCGTGAAGTTTGCTAATCTCACATTTATAATAGGATCTTTGGCATATTCACTTATTCTATCGGTTAAATATTTTGTTAGTTCTGTACGTGTTAACCCTGCAACTTTAATCTTACCTAATACAGGGAATTCAATATTTCCTTCGAAATCCACCAAATATGTTTGTAATTGTAAGCCACCTTGTATGTTTGGTGAATTAATGTTGTTAGTAGAGGCAACTGTAAGGTTGAAAGGAGCTACAGTTTCTTGAACAAATGCAGAAACATTGATTGTAAGCAAATCATCAGTTTTGTAAATCAATTGTTCTGGAGTAGAAGTTTCTAATCCATCTTTCAGAAGTTCATCCTGAAAATAAACAATATTCTTTCTTGATGCACAAGAAGTAGCTAGTGCAATTGAGATTAGTGATATTAAAAGTAAACGGATTTTCATCTTCTGTTGTTTTAATTTAGTTTTTTAATTGAATAGAATTATTTTTTTGAATCTAAAACTTCATATGTGGAGTTGTTAGAAATGTATTCTGGAATTAGTGTTTTTATTGAAGATACTATTTCTAAAGGCTGAGTCAATGAATTCATGTTGGTTATTTTAATGATTTGTTTCTCAACATTTTCAGTGTCAACATATCTGGACTTAGCAATCATTATTTTCTCATGATATGTTTTCTTGGTGTTTTCACCGTCAGCTAAAAGTTCTTCATATATTTTTTCACCAGGTCTTAAGCCTGTAATTTTAATATCAATATCTTCAGGATAGCGTAACCCTGAAAGTATAATCATGTTAGTTGCAAGGTTAAATATTTTAATTGGTTCACCCATATCAAACACATAAATCTCACCTCCATTACCCATGGCAGCAGCCTCTAGTACAAGCTGGCAGGCTTCTGGAATGGTCATAAAATAACGCGTAATTTCTTTGTGTGTAACAGTTAGAGGGCCACCTTTTTCAATTTGCTTT
>PAJL01000032.1 GCA_002706045.1 Flavobacteriaceae bacterium | reverse complement strand
ATACTATCTTTTACAATACCTTCCATTTTTATTTGTGCAAAGGCACTACCTGATACTACTACAAAAAGTAGCATTAATATTTTTTTCATTTCTTACGGTTTAGCTTTAGATTAAGAATACTCAATAGTCTATGGTTTAATTAGTTTCGGCGTCCGCCTCTACCACGACCACCATACATCTCGCGCATTTCTTCCATTTTTTTTGTGATGATTTTTGTGTATTCCTCTTGAGTTACTTCTTCACCTTTCTTAGGTTTTTCAATCTCTTCTTTTTCTTCAGGATTAATAACAATCTTAGTACAAAGAATAGTGGTTCTATCTGCGTTGATTTCTAAAATTAATCCAGGTAAGCCCCAGTAATCATCTGGTCCTTGATTAACTGGGATTTGAGGTGTGTACCAAGCCACAACTTCTATTGTTTTTGGGACTTCTATATCTTCTATAGGATTATTGGTTTGTGTTGAGTCTTTTGTTTTCTCACTTTCCTTTTTGTCATCATCAGATCGTCTTCTTCGCATGCTTCTCCAATCGAACTGATCTACAGGCTTTATAGCTGTAGCTTTAAAACAAGTATATTGACCTATTTGTTTGGTTTCGGTGCCCATCTTCCATTCAAGACTTTTTAATTCATCTTTAATTAGAAACTGTTTTCCAAAGAATTCCTGATCTTGGAGTAATTCTTTTGTCTTTACGTTTTTATATTTTGGACCAGCTGTAAAGCTTCCGCCAAAACCTCTAAATCCTCGGCTGCCAGGTGCTTCAAGTTTTTCTTCCTCTTTATAAATAGACTCTTCTCTATTGAAGTTGAGTACAAATTGTTTTTCAAGAAAACTTCGCATACGCTCTTGCATTTGCTTTTTTTGTTCTGCCGACATTTCTCGTCCTCCCCATTGATCTAAATCCATTGTGGTTTTAGACATATAATGGGCTTCACCTTGAAAGTCTTGAGCAAATGTGTTTGCGCTGATACAAATTGAAAATAAAAGTAATGCGCGTTTTAGAACTGATGTCTTCATCTTTAGAGTATTAAATTATTCTTACAAATTTAAGTAATGATTGAATAGTGATTTTTGTTTGTGATAATATTAACACTATCTCAATCTAGATTAATAATGGATGTAAGACTCTAAAGGTGCAAGAAAGTTAAAAACTCTTTAGTTAAACTTTTGTTAATGGTCTATCCACCAATTCTAATTTCAAAGGTTTCACCATTGTTTCTTCCGTTTCGTGGTGCGTAACGTTCCATCATTTCTTTAGCTTTTTTTTCCATGATTTCTTCGTAGTCTTCTCGGTTAACCTTTTTTCCTTTAGTTGGTTCTATAATTTCAATTTTGTCTTTTGGATTCAAGACAATCTTGCTGCAAATTATGGTGAGATCTCCATCATGTACCTCTAAAATAAGACCTGGTAAACCTTGGTAATCATCTGGTCCATTGTTAACAGGAATTTGAGGAGTATACCAAGCTGTTACAGTTCTCTCTTCCATTTCAGGTTCTTTGTTTTCTTCTTCCTTGTTGTTGGTAGAAGCATTGTTAGAAAAGGTTCTTGGTTTTTCTACCATTTTGGTATAGGTTGCTTTGTAGCATTGATATTCTCCAATGTACTTAGTATCTGATTCTAATTGCCATTCAATAGGTTCTAGCTCATCTTGAATGAGGAAAACTTTACCAAAAGTATCTCTTACTTCTGCGTAGCGATTTTCCTTAGTATTTTTGTAAAGTACATCATCTCCACCACCATTGCCAATAACCATAACCTCAACGTCTCCCATACCACCAACTTGTGGTTTGCCTAGTCCTTCCTCTTGTTTATATGTAGAGGTTTCTTTGTTAAAAGTAAGGTTAAAGGTTTTTTGAAGTTGTTTTTTCATCATGGCTATCATGCGTTCTTGCATGTCAGAGTTCATTTGGGTGCTGTCGAACTTAATATCAACCTTACGTTGTGTTTTGTAGGTTGCTATGCCTTGAAATTCTTGAGCGTTAACGGTAGAAAATACTACCGTTAACGCAATGACTAAAACTCTAATAATTGTGTTCATTTTTTGATTGTTTTTTAACTTTTATAATATTTGATGGCTGCATTACGTACTTTTCCTATTAGGTTTAAGAAAAAATCCTTATCGTCTGTATTTCCTTTAATCTCATATGTAGCGTGAGATTTTAAACCGTCGTCAGTGTTTCTTCCGTTACAAACTATCTTAAAAGTGATTTCTTCATTAGGAGCAGAATGATCTAGTATTTCCTTAATGTCTTTTTTTGTAAATGTAGTTTTTAGTTCTTCTAAGGAATCCACAGAGACTTCAATACTAACGCTTTTTAATTCTGCTTTTTCACAGATGTGAGCTTTTTGTTCTTCTGATGTTTTTTCAACATTAATAGTTTGCGCTATAGTTGTTGAAGCTACTATTAATGCTATGCCTGTCAATATTTTTTTAAACATAACTGTCGTTTTTAATGATTAATACATCACAAATATCACAACCTAATATCTGTTTTTGAGTTAACTAACGTTAACGAGTGTTAACCAATTAGTATTTCTAAGTTGTAACTTTATACTTTTGAAGTATGAACAATAATACATACCGTTGGATATTATATACCATTGTTGCCGTAATAGTAGCCACCATTGGTATTCAGGTATATTGGAACTACAAAAACTATCTAGCCAATAAACAGCAGCTCATAAATGAAGTACAAATAAGTTTAGATAAAGCAGTTGATGATTATTATACGGCTTTGGCAGAAAGAACTACTGTTGGCGTTTTTATTGAAGAGGATCAGCAAAAAGATGTATTTGGAGAAGGTAGTCAATTACAAAAAATTTTAAAAAATATCGATGATTCCGATAATCCACTTGGTAATTTAGATTCTCTTGATGTTGAGTCAATTAAAGGTGTTTCAATTTTTAAAGGCTATAAGGCAGATTCCATGTCTAAGAGATATGATGAGCTACATAAAACCTTTAACAAGAATACTTTTAAAAAGCGAATGGATAGCATAAAGCTAAACGGAGGAAAGATTGAATTTTCAAATTTTGAAATTCTAACGTCTAAGGTTATGATATCTATAAGTAATGATAGTTTAGATATTGAAGAAGTAGATAGTTTATTCAATAATGAACTTGCTAGAAAAAACATCGATATAAAGAGTAAGCTTGTTTTTCATCAAGAGAATATGAAAAATGGATTAAAAAAAGAAGCCGACTCTGTTGTAAAGGTTTTAGAGTCAAAGAATAAATACAACTTAAGTACAACTTCAAAATCTACTTTTTTACCTAAAGAGAGTAAACTCAAAGTTGAATTCACCAACGAAACATCAACAGTTTTAAAACGCAGTCTTGGCGGTATTCTTATATCAACCTTACTTATTGCGGCAGTTATAAGTAGTCTGTTTTATTTGCTTAAAATCATAAAACACCAAAAGCAGCTTGCTGAAGTCAAAAATGATTTAATTAGTAATATCACACATGAGTTTAAAACACCTATTGCAACCATTGGTGTAGCGCTCGAAAGTATTAATAATTTCAATGCTATAGAGGATAAAGAGAAGGCAAAAAAATATATAAATATGTCTTCAGACCAGCTTTCAAAACTCAATATTATGGTTGAAAAGCTATTAGAAACAGCAACTTTAGATAGCGAAAACCTTGAGTTAAATAAAGAGCAAATTGATATTGTGGATTTATTGAAAAGTTTGGTAGATCGTTATAAAATTCAATTTGCAGAAAAGCAGTTTAATACAAGTTTTAAAGTTGAAAGTTTAGAAGCTACCGTTGATGTGTTTCATTTTGAAAATGCTTTGAATAACATCTTAGATAATGCAGTAAAATATGGAGGAAATCTAATTTCAGTAGATTTATTTCCTAAGAAAAATACTTTTGAAATTGTGATTTCAGATAATGGTAGTAATCTCTCAAAAGCAAGTAAAGAACGCATTTTTGAAAAATTTTACCGTGTACCAAAAGGAAACACACACGATGTTAAAGGGTTTGGCATTGGCTTGTATTACACTAAAACAATCATTGAAAAGCACAGCGGCTCTATAATTGTAGATGTCACTAAAGATTTAACCATTTTTAAAATCACTTTGCCAAATGGATAATCAGAAGATAAAAATACTGTTGGCAGAAGATGAAGCTGCACTTGGGCAAATTATAAAAGAAAGTCTAGAAACTAGAGATTTTGAGGTAATTCTATGCGAAAATGGGGAAAAAGCTTTCGAAAAGTACAAGTCTGATGAGCCAGAAATTTTAGTGCTTGATGTTATGATGCCAAAAAAAGACGGTTTTACTTTGGCAAAAGAAATAAGAACTATAGATGATACTATTCCTATAATATTTTTAACTGCAAAATCGCAAACGGCAGATGTGGTAGAAGGGTTTTCTATTGGTGGAAATGATTACCTTAAGAAACCGTTTAGTATGGAAGAGTTGATTGTTAGAATTCATAATCTTATAAGTAGAACCAAAGTTCAGAAAGCATCTAAAGTATTGGAACTTGGTGAATTTGTTTTTGACTTTCCAAAACAACAATTGCAATACAAAAATGAAGAGGTCATACAGTTAACTCACAGGGAAGCACATTTGCTTTTTCATTTGATAAAAAACAAAAATCAGGTTTTGGACCGTTCTTTAATATTGAATAAACTTTGGGGAACCGATGATTTTTTCTCTGCTAGAAGTATGGATGTCTTTATTACCAAATTGAGGAAAAAGCTTCAAAAAGATAAAAGCATACAAATTATAAATGTCCGTGGGTTTGGTTACAAGCTTACAGATTAATTCTCAACGTTAAATAAAAAAGATTCTGAAACAAGTTTAGAATAACATCATCATTGGTTCAATTTTTGTAATTTCAACCGCAGTATGCAAAGATTGATTTTTATTTTTCTATTCGTGGGNTGTTTTGGNTATTCGCAACACAAAGTGAATGCTGTGCAGCNGGATTCAACCTCGTTGAAAGCAAAAGANCTGTTTGGTATTGATGCTTTTGGAACANCNTATTTCACTTCAGAAGATAATAGTTTTNATAAAAAGTCTAAAGACACCACCTTGGTTTATAGTANTTTTCAGTTGGGTGAAATTACTTCGGCTAANACCTTCAATCCGTTAAAAATAAATCTGTTTTACAAGGATTTTAATACGGTAGTTATATTAGATAACCGATTAGCAGAAATTTTTAAAATAGACTTCAATACACTTCAGCCGTATAAAAATGTGAGTTTTGTATCTACAGGTTATGATAATACACTTTGGATTTTTAACCAAGATCTACAACAGTTAGAACTTTATGACTATAAAACCAAAAAGATTAAACAGAAAACGGTTCCTGTTCAGTCGGAAGTATTGGACTTAAAAAGCGATTATAACCAATGTTATATGCTTACCAAAAACTACTTGTATGTGTACAGTTATTTTGGAAGTCTTATTGCGAAGTACAAAAATGAGGGTTACGAAAAATTAGCTTTTGGTGATGCTTATTTGATTTTGAAAAAGGAGAATGAACTGTATACACTACCAAAGGATGGACAAAAAATAGAACCGATTAAACATCCTAATTTGTTAATAAATCAGTTTTTGGTAACCAATGAAACCTTGTATCTTTACCACGACGAAACCCTACGTCGATATCAACTAAAATCACAATAAATTATGCATGTTGCTGTAGCTGGAAATATAGGAGCTGGGAAAACTACGCTCACAAAATTACTCGCCAAACATTACAAATGGGAAGCNCAATTAGAAGACGTAGTAGACAATCCATATTTAGATGATTTTTATAATCAGATGGAACGCTGGAGCTTTAACTTGCAAGTGTATTTCCTAAACAGTAGGTTTAGACAAGTCAACCAAATACATGATAGTGGTAAGGACATCATTCAAGATAGAACGATCTATGAAGATGCTCATATTTTTGCCCCTAACTTGCACGCTATGGGATTGATGACCAATCGCGATTTCGAAAATTACGCATCACTTTTTGAGTTGATGGAGTCTTTTGTAAAAGGTCCAGATCTATTGATTTATTTACGTAGTTCAATTCCTAATTTGGTGTCTCAGATTCATAAACGTGGTCGCGATTATGAAAATACGATTAGTATTGATTATTTAAGNCGATTNAATGAGCGTTACGAAGCNTGGATACATGGNTATAACAAAGGAAANTTATTGATTATTGATGTAGATAATCTNGATTTTGTTGCCAATCCTGAAGATTTAGGAGGTATNATCAATAAGATTGATGCACAGATAAATGGATTGTTCTAAGCAATAAAGCCATGTTCTCTAGCATGCTCAATAGCTTGCGCGCTACTTTCTACCATTAAAACCATTGTAGTTTTGTAATTATCTACGAGACTTTTTACTCGTAACATTTTTTTCTTGTGTTTTACACTTCGAAGATATATGGCTAAAATCCTGTCTGGATATTCTTCAGCAATTTCCATATAAATATCAGGATCATGCTCGCCACTATCACCAATTAAAATAAAAGGTAGGTTAGGGTAGGTTTTTAAAAGATGTAATATTTCTTTTTGCTTTTGCGGTTTTTCATCTTGACTTTTTCGTTTCAAGAGATTGCTTAAACTTCGTAAAAGAATTGGGCCTTTTGGGAAATTATTCTGCCTCAAGAAAAGTTCTAGATAACGATATAAATTCCAAGGACTATGACTTACATAAAATATAGGATTGGCATTTTTACCAGAAACTCCTCTGTGTAATTTATGGTAAAAATCAGCAGCACCTTCTAAAGGAATTCTATTTTTAGCATGCCTAAAGATGGAGTTATAGATAACTCTCCATTTTAAAATAGAAACAACTCCAGTATGTAGTATGGTATCATCAATATCACTAGCCACACCAAATTGTGCTTTACTTGATGGTATTAAAAGTTCACCAGGAAACCTATTTTGATTTTGTATGGTACGCTTTATATTAACGTCATTATAGGATAATTCAAAACTAAGCCAGCCTTCATCATTNGTTAAACTTTTGAGGTTTTCTATGTTTTCNTCAGCTATAAAATAGCCGCTATCATCNGTTTTTACTTTAATNATTTTATTGTTNNGAAGTTTTACATCGAGTCCAACNTGCTTTATTTCGTCGGTTTCAAAACGCTTCCAAGTATTTACAATAAGGTGCCAAATATGCTGTTCCTCTAAGTCTATAGATTCATCTTCTAAAGCCCTTCCTCTGGCATAAAAGTGATAATCAGTGCCATAGCTCTGAAAGGTAATAATTTGTAAAGGGTCTTTTTTAAACCAGCTCAAGTTTTGGGTTGTATTAGAGGTTATGAAGATACTAAAACTAAAGAAAACGTTAAATATTTCTTTAAATAGATAGTGTTAATATTAATTAGAATGCTTGTAGAGATTTGTTTTGCTATTTTAGTGGNTCTCTAACTTTAAATGATCTAAACGCTTTATGCAAAAAAAGGTATTACTTTTTGCTATTGGGCTTATTTGCAATTTTGTAATGGCTCAAGATGCAGAAAATTTAACTCCAACACCCAATTACAGAGCTGCGGCTAAATACTCGCCTAAAAACTTAGGTAAATTGGTTCATTCAACTTCAGTAAGACCACATTGGTTGAAAAACGGAAACCGTTTTTGGTATCAGTACAAAACTACTGAAGGCTCTAATTATTACATTGTTGATGCGGATAAGAAAACTAAAAAAGAGCTTTTCGACAATGAAAAAATGGCACAATGGTTAACTGAAATTACTAAAGATCCATATGACGCAAAACACCTGCCTCGTTTCGATTTTGAATTTGTGAAAAATGAAACAGCAATTCGTTTTTATGTTACATCTACAGAAAAAGTAGAGGAACAGGAACAGGAAGAAGAAGATGTTGATGATGAAAAGGTTGATACAGATTCAACAACAACCAAAGAAAAAAAGAAAAAGAAGCNTAAGATGGTTAACAAAGTTTACCATTTTGAATATCGTTTGGGTGGAAATTCCCTTACAGTTTTAGATAATAAGAAGAAAGAAAAAGAAGATTGGAAAAAATGGGCAAACATAGCTCCAGATAGTTCTGTGGTTTTATTTTCTAAAAATTACAATCTTTATTGGATGGATAAGGAAAACTTCCTTAAAGCTGTAAAAAATGAAAAAGATACCACTATAGTTGAAAACCAATGGACAACAGATGGTGAACTTTATTACTCTTATGGTGGAGGTAGTGGACGTAACGAAACAAATGAGTCCATGAAAAAGAATAAAGACAAGCGCAAACGCGTTTTTGGAATTTGGTCTCATGATTCTAAGAAGTTTGTGTTTCAAAGAACAGACTCTAGACACATAGGTGATCTTTGGGTTATAAATACGACTGAAAGTAAGCGTCCTACATTAGAAACCTATAAATACCATATGCCTGGTGAAGATGAATATTACAAAACCGAGCTTCATGTGTTTGATATCCCTTCAAAAAGTAGTATTCAAGTTAAGTTAGATACAGTTAATCAACAAAGTGTTCAGGTGTATAGAGCTCCTGTAAAAAAATCGAGTTATGACGACGATTTTATGCCAACATTATTANTNTCTAAAAANGGGAAAATATACTATAATACNATCAGCAGAGACCGAAAGAAACTAGACATCTGTGTAGCTGATATAAATACNGGAGAAACCAAAGTATTGATTGAAGAACGATTTAATACTTANATAGAAACACGACNATTGGTNTTATTCAACAATGAAACGGAAATGTTNCATTGGGCAGAGCGTTCAGGTTGGGCGCATTACTACTTGTATGATACGGATGGAAATTTAAAAAATCAAGTTACAAAAGGTTCTTATCATGTTGAAGAAGCTGTTGGAGTAGATGAAAATTCTCGAAGTTTATTCTTCACTGCGCATGGTATTCCTAAAGATCAAGATCCTTATTATGAGCATCTGTATAAAATTAGTTTGAACGGAACAGGATTAACAGCTTTAAATGCGGGTGACTACAATACAAATACAAGTCTGTCAGACTCTAACGCTTTTTTTGTAAGTAATTATTCAAGAGTGAATACAGTGCCAATGTCAGAGTTAAGAAGTAGTTCAGGCAAAGTCATTATGGAATTGGAAGAGGCTGATTTATCTCAATTAATGGCTACAGGTTACAAATTTCCAGAACCATTTAAGATGAAAGCAGATGATGGTATTACAGATATTTATGGAGTAATGTACAAACCTTTCGATTTTGATGAAACTAAAAAATATCCATTGCTAGAATATGTGTATCCTGGTCCTCAGACTGAAGCTGTAAATAAATCGTTTTCAATTCGTATGGATCGATTAGATAGAATGGCTCAAGTTGGTTTTATTGTTGTTACTATGGGAAATCGTGGTGGACATCCAGACCGTTCAAAATGGTATCACAATTACGGTTATGGTAATTTAAGAGATTACGGTTTAGCAGACAAAAGACATGTAGCAGAACAATTAGCTGATAAATTCAATTTTATAGATATTGATAAAGTTGGCATTTACGGTCATTCAGGTGGTGGGTTTATGTCAACAGCGGCTCTTTTGGTATATCCAGATTTTTATAAAGCAGCTGTGTCTTCAGCAGGAAATCATGACAATACAATTTATAATAGTTGGTGGAGCGAAACGCATCATGGAGTACAAGAAGAAAAAGATGATGATGGTAACGTGAAGTACAAATACATGATTGATAATAACCAATCTTTAGCTGAAAATCTTAAAGGTAAACTGATGCTTATTACAGGAGATGTAGATAATAATGTACATCCAGGTGGCACTATACGTATGGCCAATGCATTAATAAATGCTAACAAGCGATTTGATTTTATGATTATGCCAGGTCAAAGACATGGTTTTGGAAGTATGACAGAATACTCTTTTTGGTTAAGAGCAGACCATTTTAGNAAACATCTTTTAGGNGTGGAAGCTTCGAGTGTNGATATNACTGAAATGAACAGAGATGTTCCNAAAACTAAAAAGTAACGATAAATAAAGAAGCCATGCATTACGCATGGCTTCTTTNTTTAATATTCTATGTTGTCATTAGATTTCAAAAGCAGCTTTTACTTTATCTACATAATCTAACTTTTCCCAAGTAAACAATTCAACATCTATGGAAATAGGTTCTCCGTTAAGTTGTTCAAAGGTTTTGGTAACTATTTCATTTTTTCTTCCCATATGGCCATAAGCTGCAGTTTCACTATACATTGGTTGGCGTAATTTTAAACGCTCTTCAATAGCAGCAGGTCTCATATCAAAAATTTCAGAAACTTTTTTGGCAATTTCTCCGTCAGTAAGATTGAAAGGACAAGTACCATAGGTGTCTATAAATATTCCCATAGGTTCAACAACACCAATAGCNTAAGATACTTGTACTANTACTTCTTCACAAAGTCCAGCNGCAACAAGGTTTTTGGCAATATGTCTTGTNGCATAAGCAGCGCTTCTGTCTACTTTACTNGGGTCTTTNCCAGAAAANGCACCACCTCCNTGNGCACCTTTTCCACCGTAAGTATCNACTATGATTTTTCGTCCCGTAAGACCAGTATCTCCATGAGGTCCACCAATCACAAATTTTCCTGTTGGGTTAATGTGNTAGGTGATATCATCATTAAACAAAGCTTGAATATGTTCAGGCAGTTTAGCAATAACTCTAGGAATTAAAATAGTAATGATATCTTCTCTGATTTTTGCTAACATAGCATCATCATTATCAAACTCGTCATGTTGTGTAGATACTACTATGGCATCAATACGTTGAGGAACGTTATCGTCACTATATTCAATAGTTACTTGACTTTTAGAATCAGGTCTTAGATAAGTGATGTCTTTATTTTCACGACGTAAAATTGCCAATTCTTTTAAGATGCTATGTGATAAATCTAAAGCTAAAGGCATAAAGTTATCTGTTTCGCTAGTTGCGTAACCAAACATCATACCTTGGTCACCGGCACCTTGNTCTTCTTTTGTAGCTCTGTCAACTCCTCGGCTTATTTCCTCAGATTGTTCATGTATTGCAGAAAGCACACCACAAGAGTTTCCATCAAACATGTATTCTCCTTTGGTGTAACCTATTTTGTTAATAGTATCTCTAGCAATTTTTTGTACATCAAGGTAAGTTGAAGATTTCACNTCACCAGCNAGTACAACTTGTCCTGTAGTTACTAAGGTTTCACAAGCAACTTTAGATTCTGGNTCAAAAGCTAAAAAGTTGTCTATTAATGCGTCACTAATTTGATCGGCAACTTTATCTGGATGTCCTTCAGAAACACTTTCTGAAGTAAATAAATATGGCATAAATCCTTATTTTTTATTTATAATTTTATTTCAGGAAAAACTTTAGATTGCTCGGTCGCTAGAGAAGTACATAACTTACTGCTTTAGCATTTTTTTACGAGGTTGCAATCAGGTCAAATTTTTCCTCTAATTTTTCGATTGACAAAAATACGGATTAAAATTAAAACCCAAAACAGATTAGTTTATATCTTGTAAAATAATTAAAATCGGTTTGTACTAAAAAGTTGTTTTATTTAAATTACTCATCATTAGATTAATAGAATGCTATCTAAAAAAACTAAATATGGGATTAAAGCTCTGGTATATCTCGCAAAAAAAGGAGATAAACTACCTGTGCAAACTTCAACAATTTCGGAATCTGAAAACATTTCCAAGAAATTCTTAGAGAGTATTTTGTTAACACTAAAAAAAAATGGAATACTCGGTGCAAAAAAAGGCAAGGGAGGTGGTTATTATTTGCTTAAGAGTCCAGAAGAAATACAAATGACTACAATAATGCGTTTACTCGAAGGGCCAATAGCTATGGTGCCTTGTGTAAGTCTTAATTATTATGAAAGATGTGATGATTGTCCAGATGAAGATACTTGTGCGGTGCACGAAGTAATGCTAAAGGTAAGAGATAGTACTTTAAAAATTTTTAGAAATACATCTTTGGCAGATCTTTCAGACTATTGAAATCCCATTTTTTTCTTAAATACATCAAATAATTATAAAATAATACATAGGTTTGCATATTAACCTACTAAATCGATAGGGTAATAAGATTATTCATTTTGTCGTCAAAATAATATGATTAGATTAGACATAGATGCTTGGAACAAAAAGTTGAAAGACAGAACACCTCATGAAATTGCAGAGTGGGCTTTGAGGCTTTCAGATAATAAAATTGTAACCACTAGTTTTGGAGTTTATTCTTCGGTATTATTGAGCACGATGTCTCAGTTAGACAAAGATATCAGAGTAGTTTGGTGTGACACATTGTATAATCAACCAAGTACATACGAGCACGCTTCAAATCTTATTGAGACTTATAATCTTAATTTAAATAAGTACCAGCCTCTAATAAGTAAAGAGACAATAGATAAAACTATCGGTTTACCTAGTGTAGAAAATGATAATCACGATAAATTTTCTGAAGTTGTAAAGCTAGAGCCTTTTCGACGTGCCTTGAAAGAACAAGATCCTGAAGTTTGGTTTACAAATATTAGAGTAAGACAAACCGAGTATCGTGATAAAAAGGATATTCTAAGTTACAGTAAAGACGGTATATTAAAAGTTAGCCCATTTTATTATTGGAGTGATAAGGATTTAGAAGCTTACCTTGAGGCTAATCAACTACCAAAAAATAGTGATTACTTCGATCCTGTAAAAGCTTTGTTGAGTAGANAGTGTGGTATTCATTTCCAATAAAGTTTCATACTACAAATCCGTAACCATTTCTTAGATTTTATTTAACAAAAGAATTCGCTATTAGTTAGATATTTGCATCAAATTCTAAAGCCCCTTAAAAATGAAGCTTATAAAAAAGAATAAGTCTGAATTTAGATTCGCTGTTCAGGTTTTGTTACTAACGGCAATATCACTGATTGCTACTTTTTTTGTATAACTACAATTATAACTACTACAATTAGTAATTGTAATTATTGACTATTTTTGCTTTTCCAAAAGGTGAAAATGCGAAAAACTTTAACTACAGTTGTATTACTAATTTGTACCATTATTGGTGCGCAAGAAAAAAAGAATGCTTCGCAGTTAGACTTTAGTTATTTTGGTGGCAACATTGCACTTCANAATAACGATATTCTGCATCTTATAAAAGGACATCCTGAAGGCTTTATCTTCAGTTGGAATAAAAAAACTTTTGGAAACGACGCTTGGGAACAACGTTANAACTATCCAGACTATGGTTTTTCATTCATTTATCAAGATTTAAAAAATGAACTTTTAGGTGAAAATTATGGGCTTTATGCGCATTACAACTTCTATTTTTTTAAGCGAAATGTAATGTTACGAATGGCTCAAGGTTTAGCCTTAAACACCAATCCTTACGATAAGATTGAAAACCCCAAAAACATTGCATTTGGTTCTCATATATTAAGNGCNACGTATTTAATGCTCAATTATAAAAAAGAGAATATAATTGATCGTTTTGGGCTTCAAGCCGGATTAACTTTAACGCATTATTCCAATGCAAACGTAAAAGCGCCAAATACAAGTATAAATACGTTGGCTTTTAATATTGGGCTCAACTACAATTTAGATGAGCAGATAGAATACATTGACGATTTAGAAGATGAAAAATTTACTGAACCGATTAAGTATAATATAGCGTTTCGTTCTGGGATTAATCAAAGTGATATTATTGGTAGCGGACAATATCCATTTTACATTATTTCAGCTTATGCCGATAAGCGTTTAAGTCATGTTAGTGCAGTTCAATTGGGTGTAGATGTATTCTTTTCTAATTTTTTAAAGGAGTTGATATACTATCAATCCGTATCTTTTCCTGAGGAGGATGTTAGTGGTGATGAAGATTATAAGCGTGTAGGCTTATTTGCAGGTCATGAATTGTTTATCAATAAAATATCTTTGGAAACACAATTAGGCTACTATGTCTATTATCCGTTTGATTTTGAAGGTAGAGTTTATATGAGGATTGGGCTAAAACGTTATTTCGGAAAAAAACTTTTTGGGGCAGTAACCTTAAAATCACATGGAGCAAAAGCCGAAGCAGTTGAATTTGGAATAGGAGTAAGATTATAATTTTGTTATTTCTGAGAAGTCAGGAATCTATTTAAAAAATGAAGAACTTTTTATACGTATTACTATTTCTAGTATTTGCTTGTAATAGCGAAGATGCTAACGATTGTTTTCAAACATCAGGAANTATTATTCAGCAAACTTTTGAAGTCTCTAGTTTTGAACAAATATTAGTTAATAGAGATATTGAACTTATTATAAAAGAAGCTCCTGAATATTCAGTTATTGTTGAAACAGGCGAAAATTTAATAAATGATGTAGCGGTTGAAGTTGTAGGCAATCAACTTGTTCTTACAGACCACAATTCGTGTAATTACGTTAGAGATTATGGTATTACCAAGGTGTATGTTGAAGCTCCTAATCTTACAGATATAAGAACATCATCTCAGTATGAAATTTCATCAGACGGTGTTTTAAATTATCCTGTTATCAGACTCTTTTCAGAAGATTATGGTGGTCCGAGTGAATTTACAGTTGGTGATTTTAGATTAGAGATAGCCTCACAAAATTTGAGTGTCACTTCAAACAATCTTTCCTTTTTTTATATATCAGGAACCGTTGAGAATCTATTTGTTGGTTTTTATTCAGGTGCTGGNCGTTTTGAAGGTGAAAATCTCATAGCTCAAAATGTTAACGTATATCATAGAGGAAGTAATGATATGGTGGTAAACCCTCAGCAAACCTTAGAAGGTCAGCTAAGAGGCACAGGAAATTTAATTTCAGTAAATGAACCACCAGTTGTTGAAGTAGAACGTATTTACACTGGGCAGTTGATTTTTGAGTAGTATTTAACCTAGGTTAAATATAGCTATAATGATTATTATTAAAGTGAAAAGACCTACTCTGGTATTCCACTCTTCATTTAAGACATCTTTGAATTTTTTATTCCCTAGAAAAATACACCACCTAATAATAGCTCCAAAGAATTTTAATAGCATGGGCAAAGCCTCTTGAAAAATACCAGCTATAAACTCTAAAATAAAATCCAAAATAATTATTGGGTTAACTCTCTAAACAAACTCTCTAAACTAGCATTTTTCTGATTAAGCTGAAGGATTTTCAACTTATTGTCATGAGCAAAATCAAAGACATGAGAGCGCATATCTTCTTTGGTAGCAAATGTAATTTCATAAGTGAAATCGTGCACGTTTTTTACAGAGGATACTTTTGGTAATCTTAATAAAAAAGCATCTTCAACCCTGTAATCAAACTCAACGATGATTACTTGTTCTTGTCCGTCTCTAAGGTCTTTTAAATACTTGTCAGCAACAACTTCACCTTTGTTTATAATAATTACACGGTCGCACATGGCTTCAACTTCTTGCATAATGTGTGTAGAAAGAAAAACGGTTTTCTCTTTACCAGCATTTCTAATAAGGTTTCTAATATCTACTAATTGATTAGGGTCTAAACCTGTTGTTGGTTCGTCAAGAATTAAAACTTCAGGATTGTGCAATAAGGCGTTAGCTAACCCAACACGCTGCCTGTAACCCTTAGAGAGTTGTCCTATCTTTTTATGCGATTCAGGTGTTAGTCCAGTAAGCTCTATAACTTCATCTATTCTAGATTTTGAAACACCATACACATTAGCATTAAAGCTAAGGTATTCTTTAACGTAAAGGTCGGTATAAAGCGGATTGTGTTCAGGTAAATACCCAACACTTTTTTGAACATTCTTTTTGTCAGATGCAACATCAAAACTATTAACTTTAGCAGAACCTTCCGAAGCTTCTATGTAAGTGGTTAAGATTTTCATCATCGTAGATTTTCCGGCTCCGTTCGGACCTAAAAAACCAACAATTTCTGCATCATTAACTTTAAAAGAAACATCGTTTAAAGCCTTTTGGTCTTTATATAATTTTGTAATGTTCTGTACTTCAATAGACATGCGACATAGAATTTATTCAAAAATAGTTATTTCAGAATATTGTTTTGTAAATATTATAGATTCTTTAAAATTTTCAATTTTATTTCAAAAAACTAAGGCAACAATTTTGATTTTTTAAAATAATAATTACATTAGCCATATAATTGATTTTAATGAACATAACTAAAACATATTTT
The DNA here is from genome assembly GCA_002706045.1 of Flavobacteriaceae bacterium. Classification (GTDB taxonomy): domain Bacteria; phylum Bacteroidota; class Bacteroidia; order Flavobacteriales; family Flavobacteriaceae; genus Winogradskyella. Next base: position 35,670 of record PAJL01000032.1, on the reverse strand, counting down.
AACTGGTTTTATTTCTTTTTTAGCGAAAGAAACGAGGCTTAGTATGTTTTATTTAAAATATAATTTATAAAAAGTCTCGATTTAGTTCGGGACTTTTTTTTTAGTAAAACTTTATTTTTAGAAACATAAATAAATTTTGATAAAACCAATAGCCATACAGGGAATAAAAGGATCATTTCATCATGAAGTCGTTCAGAAATACTTCAATCTAGACGCAGAAGTGGTGGAGTGTATGTCTTTTGATAGTGTAGTAGATAGTTTGTTGCAAGGACATTCAGACACCATTGTTATGGCGCTGGAAAATTCAATTGCAGGATCAATCATCCCAAATTATGCGCTTATAGATAATCATAACCTTAATATTATAGGTGAATATTATTTAGATATTCAGCATAATTTAATGGCTTTAAAAGAGCAAACTATCAGCGAAATTTTAGAGGTACATTCTCATCCAATGGCATTACTGCAATGCAAAGTATTCTTTAAAGATTATCCGCATATTAAACTGGTTGAGGCAAAAGATACTGCAGATGTAGCCAAGCAAATCGCAGAGCAGAACCTAAAAGGTATTGCAGCTATAGCGAGTAAAGGTGCTGCGCAATTGTATAATTTAGAGGTTTTGGCAGAAAGTATTCAAACCATAAAGCATAATGAAACACGTTTTGTGGTTGTTAAAAGCGAAAATGCAGAAATCGATGAAACTAGAGTCAATAAGGTTTCTCTAAAGTTTGAATTAGATCACAAGCGAGGTAGTTTAGCTACTATTCTAAATGTAATGAGCGATTGTAAATTAAACCTAACCAAAATACAATCCTTACCAAAAATTGAAACTCCTTGGAAATACGCTTTTTTTGTTGATGCTACATTTGAAGATTACAAGGATTTTGATATAGCACATTCTATAATGAAAATTATGGCAGAAAATTTTAAAGTGTTGGGACAATATAAAAATGCAAGATTATGATTGAAGTTGCCAACCGTTTAAAACAAGTTGAAGAATACTACTTTTCAAAAAAACTGCGAGAAGTTGCCTTTCTAAAATCACAAGGAAAACCAATTATAAATTTAGGAATAGGTAGTCCGGATTTAGAACCTCCTTTCAAAGCAACCATGTTGCTTAAAGATAGTTTGGATGATGAAGGTGCTAATAAATATCAATCTTATCAAGGTTTACCAGAACTTAGGGAAGCTATTACGGGTTTTTACAAGTCTAGGTACAATGTCAATATTAGTGCACAGACCGAAGTGTTACCGTTAATGGGAAGTAAGGAAGGTATTATGCATATTTCTATGGCCTTTTTAAATAAAGGCGATAAAGTTTTAGTGCCAAATCCAGGGTATCCAACCTATTCGTCGGTCACTAAACTTTTAGAAGCTAAACCAATCTATTACGATTTAAAAGAAGAAAATGAATGGCTGCCAGATTTTGTGGCTTTGGAGCGAATGGATTTAACCAAGGTCAAAATCATGTGGGTTAATTATCCGCACATGCCAACAGGAGCAAATGCACCAAATAAATTTTATGATGAGGTTATTGCTTTCGGAAAGCGTCATAATATTCTCATAGTCAATGATAATCCATACAGTTTTGTGTTAAACGACAAACCGATTAGTATCATGCGCTACAGAAACGCTAAGGATGTTTGTTTAGAGCTGAATTCGTTGAGTAAAACATTTAATATGGCAGGTTGGAGAGTAGGAATGTTGGTTGGAAATTATGATCTATTAAGTGCTGTGCTACGTGTAAAAAGCAATATGGATTCTGGAATGTTTTATGGTATTCAAAAAGGTGCGATAGAGGCTTTAAAAAGTTCTGATATGTGGTATTCTAGCCTAAATAGTGTCTATCAGCAAAGAAGAGAATTAATATGGAAATTAGCAGAAAAACTTAATTGTACTTATGATAAACATGCTTCAGGAATGTTTGTTTGGGCAAAGTTACCTCCACATATGAAATCTGAGGAATTTGCTGATTTAGTTTTAAAAGAGCATTCTATTTTTATTGCACCTGGAACTGTGTTTGGTAGTAATGGTGAAGGTTATGTGAGGTTTTCGTTGTGTGCGGAAGAAAGTGTAATTAAAGAAGCAATAGCAAGAGTTTAGATTTATGAATAATGTTTTTGTTATAGGAGTTGGGTTAATAGGTGGTAGTTTTGCATTGGATATAAAAGAACTATATCCACAATGTAAAATTCATGGTGTTGACAAGAATGAAAATCATCTTCAAGAGGCGGAAGAGCTTGGAGTTATTGATGAAATTTCAAATTTTGAAGATTTAAAAAATGCTGAAGTTGTTGTAGTAGCCATTCCTGTTGATTCAGCTTTACAAGTTTTGCCAAAAGTTTTAGATCATATTTCAGATGATACTATTGTTTTTGATGTTGGTTCAACCAAAAAGGATATTTGCGAAATTATAAAGTCCCATCCCAGACGTAGAAATTTTTTAGCAGCACATCCAATTGCAGGTACTGAGTTTTCTGGTCCTAAAGCAGCAATTAAACAATTGTATAAAAATAAAACGAACATCATTTGTGAAGTTGAAGAAACAGCTTTTAAGCTGCAGGAAAAAGCTTTGAAATTGTTTTCAGACTTAGGAATGCGAATTCGTTACATGAATCCTGAAGCTCATGACAAACACATTGCTTATGTATCGCACTTGTCGCACATCAGTTCTTTTATGTTGGGTAAAACCGTAATCGAAAAAGAGAAAAACGAACGCGATATTTTTGATATGGCAGGTAGTGGTTTTGCAAGTACGGTACGTTTGGCTAAAAGTTCACCAGCTATGTGGACACCAATTTTTAAACAAAATAAAGCGAATGTCATTGAGACTTTAGATGAATACATTGAGAACTTAAAACACTTCAAAAAACTGATGGAAGATGATGATTTTGAAGCGGTTTTTAATGAAATGGAAACGACAAATCATATAAAGGATATCTTAAACGGAATAGAATAAAAAACTATAAAAAGATTAATAAACGTTATGGAAAATAAAAAGGAAATGAGAACATGGTTAGATGATATGAAATTAAATCATCCGTTAGTAATTGCAGGACCATGTAGTGCAGAAACAGAAGAACAAGTGTTAAAGATAGCTCACGAGCTAAAAGATACTGATGTTAATTACTACAGAGCTGGTATTTGGAAACCAAGAACCAGACCAGGAAACTTTGAAGGAGTAGGAGCTTTAGGACTAAAATGGCTTAAGAAAGTAAAAGAAGAAACAGGTTTAAAAACGGCTACTGAAGTAGCTAATAGAAACCATGTGGAATTAGCTTTAGAAAATGATATCGATTTGTTGTGGATTGGTGCTCGTTCTACGGTAAGCCCTTTTATCATGCAAGAATTGGCTGACGCTTTAGAAGGAACTGATAAAATTGTCTTGGTGAAAAACCCGGTTAATCCAGATTTGGCTTTGTGGTTAGGTGGTATTGAGCGTTTACATACTGCCGGAATTAAAAACCTAGGTGCTATCCACAGAGGATTTTCAACTTATGAAAAATCAAAATATAGAAATATTCCAGAATGGCAATTAGCAATTGAGTTTCAGGATAAATTTCCTGATTTGCCATTAATTAATGATCCATCTCATATTACAGGAAAACGCGATATGATTTTTGATGTATCTCAGACGGCTTTAGACCTGAATTTTGATGGTTTAATGATAGAAACACATTACGATCCTGATAATGCATGGAGTGATGCAGCCCAGCAGGTAACTCCAAAAACATTAGTGCAAATCATGAAGGACCTTAGAATTAGAAAAGAGTCAGATCCTGAAGCAGCGTATAATTCAGAATTGGATAATCTCAGAGCACAAATTGATGTAGTAGATAATCAAATTATCGATTTGTTAGGGAAGCGTATGAAGGTTGCAGATAGTATTGGTCAACTTAAAAAACAGAAAAACGTTGCTGTTTTACAAAGTAAACGTTGGAATGAAATTCTTGGTAAAATGGTACTTGAAGGTGAAGAAAGAGGTTTGAGTGAGGAGTTTATTTTAAGAATGTTTAAAGCCATTCACCAAGAATCAATTAATCATCAGGAGAAGGTTATTAATAGCTAATGAGTTTTTGGGGTTTAATTAATCATCAATTTTAGTTTTCGCATTAAAATAAACTTTAATAGCGATAAGGTATTTATTCAAAAAATGGCAACTTAATAGTGTCAAAAAATAAATAAAAAAATACGATGAAGAAAGAAGCANCAACTGAATACGAAATTCACAAATTATTAAAAGAAAGATGGAGTCCAAGATCATTTTCCGATATGCCAATATCAGATAATGATGTACATACTTTGTTGGAAGCAGGAAGATGGGCTCCGAGTTCAAATAATATTCAACCTTGGGTTATTATCTGGGGAAAAAAGGGAAGTGAAACCTACGATAGACTTTTTGAAAGTTTAGATGAATTCAACCAATCATGGGCAGGTAATGCACCATTGCTTATGATTGCTGCCTATAACACTAAAATGCCAAATGGAAAAGACAATTTCCATGCACTACACGATGTCGGACTTTTTGCAATGAATATGAGTATACAAGCACAAAGTATGGGAATTGCGGTACATCAAATGGCGGGTGTGAAACATCAGCAGGCGAAGAAAGAATTCAAATTTCCAGAGCATTATCATGTGGCAACAGCAATCGCTATTGGCCATTATAGTGAAGACATTGAAAACTTAGAAGGAGATTTGTTGAAAATGGAAAAAAAACCCGAACGAAGTAGAAAACTTCAAAACGAGTTTGCTTTCAATGGTGATTTTGTGGATAGAGCGGAAATAGATTGATTACTAGAGTTATATAAGTTAAAAAAAGGTTCGCAGTAGCGAGCCTTTTTTATTAGGTTACTTTACTTGCTGAAAAGGTATGTTCACGCATTCCTAGTTTTTATGTTGAATATTTCATGATAGGTTTGAGCTATTAACAAAAACCAAAATGTCATGAAAAAAATTACACTTTTAATTATTGCTTCAGTCTTTGCTGTTACTGCATTTGCACAAATTTCTGTTTCGGGAGTAGTTACTAATGATTCCATTCCACTTGAATCTGCTAATGTCATTGTAAAGAATTCTACAAATGGAATAGCTACAAATCAGAAAGGCGAATTCAAACTTAAAGTCAAAAAAGGAGATACACTTGTTGTTTCTTATCTAGGTTATGAAACTAAAGAGTTTTCTGTTTCTAATGAAAGAAAGGTAAATATAATATTAGAGGAAGGTGGGTTACTAGATGAGGTAGTGGTTAATGCTTTTGATTTACATACATGTAAATTGAGATGTGGAGTTTGTTTTGTTTATGAAACAAGATTTGTTACAGACTTAAATATGAATAGATTGTATCCCAACCCATCTTCAAATGGAATTTTTAATCTCAAACTCTCTGAAGACTACGACGAGGTAAAAATAACAGTAGCAAATATGTCTGGTCAAATAGTTAAAAGTTTAGGTTATGAAAAATTCGGAAATCAGAAGCAGATAGATTTATCTCAATTTTCAACAGGAATTTATATTATAAATATTATAGCAGATGGAAAAGCTCTAGAGTCAATAAAAGCGGTAAGAAATTAGAAAATAAAAGGCTCGCAACTGCGAGCCTTTTCTATATTATGTATGCTTAAGAAAACTTAGTCTTTCAAAGATGCCATGTCAATTACAAATCGATATTTTACATCATTGCTGGTTACTCGATCATAAGCATTATTGATGTCTTGCATATTTATAAGTTCAATATCACTGGTGATATTGTGTTCTCCACAAAAATCTAACATTTCTTGAGTTTCTTTAATGCCACCAATAAGAGAACCTGCAACATGTTTGCGACCCATTATTAGTCCACCTCCGTGGAAACCTTCCATTGGTTCAACAGCTCCGACTAATACCATAGTCGAATCAATTTTCAAAAGGTTAATGTAAGGATCCATTTTATGGCCAACAGGAATAGTATTCAAAATAAAATCGAAACTACCTTGATGCTTTTTCATGTCNTCTTCATCTTTNGAAACTAATACTTCNTGAGCNCCTAAAGCTTTAGCATCTTTTCCTTTTTCAGGTGAAGTNGTTATCATTACCACATGAGCTCCAAGTGCATTAGCAAANTTTACTCCCATATGTCCTAAACCTCCAAGACCAATCACTCCAACCTTATCACCTTTTTTTACTTTCCAGTGACTTAATGGAGACCATGTTGTAATACCAGCACATAATAGAGGTGCAGCACCAGCAGGATCTAAATTTTCAGGAACTTTTAATACAAAGTCTTTATTGACCACAACCATTGTAGAGTAGCCACCATAAGTGCGTGTGCCATCNATGTGTTTGTTTACACTNTTNTATGTGAATGTGGCTCCGTTCTCACAAAACTGCTCCAAATCTTTTTGGCAAGAAGGACAGGTTTGGCAAGAATCTACCAAACAACCCACACCAACTAAATCGCCAGCTTTAAAATTGCTAACGTTATCACCAACTTCTACAACTTTACCAATAATCTCATGNCCAGGTACAACAGGATATGAAGATCCGCCCCAATCATTTCTTACAGTGTGAATATCACTATGGCAAACTCCACAGTGCGTAATGTCTATTTTTATATCGTCTTTTCCAACGGCTCTACGCTCAATGTCTAAAGGTTTTAAATCTTCAGTAGAAGCTGAAGCTCCGTAAGCTTTTATTGTTGTCATTAATTATGCGTTTTTTAGGGTTACTTTAAGTTCGATTTCTGTATCTAGTAATTTTGAAATAGGACAAACGTCCTTAGCTTTATGGGCTATTTGTTGAAACTGCTCAGCGTCTATTTCAGGTACATCACCTTCAAGATTTAAAGTGATTTTTGTTACCGCTCCATCTTCAAAAGTTACGGTAGCATCAACATCAAGTGTTGTTGCTGTGAAATTATCTTCATTTAATAAAAAACTCAGTTGCATAGCAAAGCAGCCTGCATGTGCTGCACCAATAAGCTCTTCAGGGTTGGTGCCTTTTTCGCCATCTTCAAATCTGGTGTGAAACGAATATTGAGTGTTTTCTAATACTTTACTTCCTGTAGTGAGGTTTCCGTTGCCGTCTTTCCCACTGCCATTCCATACAGCACTAGCTTTTCTTGTGAATTTCATAATGTTTTGTTTTTAAAATTAAACGTTTGCTTTTTCTGAAGCTTTAGGATAATCAGTATATCCTTTTTCTCCAGTTGTGTAGAACGTGTCTTGATCCCATTCTGCTAATTCTAAGTTATGCTCAAAACGTTCTACCAAATCGGGATTTGATATATAAGGTTTACCATAGGCAACCAAATCTGCATAACCATCTTCAATAACTTTATTACCTTTTTCTTGATCGAAATTAGAATTGATCATTAATGTACCATTGTATAACGGTCTAAAATGTTTGGCAATTTCTGTAACAGCATACGGAATATCAGAAACGTCTGTAAAAGGCTCCGATAAGTGAACGTATGCTAAATTGTATTCATTAAGTTTTTTGATTATGTATTCAAATGTAGGTATGGTGTCTTCATCCATTGTCATACCAAAAACACCGTTGAGTGACGGGTTGAATCTCGCTCCAATTTTTTCTTCAGGAATAACTTCTTTTATCGCATCTAAAACTTCAAAAAAGAATCGTGCTCTATTTTCTTTACTTCCGCCATATTCATCTGTTCTTTTGTTTGAAGTTCCGTTAAAAAACTGGTGAAATAAATACCCATTTGAAGAATGAATTTCAACACCATCAAATCCAGCCTTTACAGCATTTGCAGCTGCGTTTTGAAAATCTTTTACCGTAGTTTTAATGTCTTCAATTGTCATTTCCTTTGGTACTACAGTATCCTTAAAACCTTCAGGTGTGTAAGATTTTGACTCTGGATTTATGGCAGAAGCAGATAATGGCAGTTCTCCATTGTGAAAATCTGGATGCGACATTCTACCGACATGCCATAGCTGTATAAAGATTTTTCCACCTTTATCATGAACACGTTTAGTGACTTTCTTCCAGCCTTCTACTTGAGCTTTTGTATGAATTCCAGGAGTATTAATATAACCTACTGCACGTTCAGAAACTTGCGAACCTTCAGTAATAATTAATCCTGCAGATGCACGTTGTTCGTAATATAGTCCATGCAGTTCATCTGTTGGAGCTTTATCTTTGTTATCGGCACGACTACGTGTCATTGGTGCCATAACAACTCTATTATCTAGTTTAATGTTTTTGTTGTAAGGGGTTAATAATGGTTGCTTGCTCATAGTTTTTTGTGTTGTAATTATACTTTTAAAAGCAGTTAGCTTTTATTGTTTTCTTTGAATAGAATCAAAGTTACGTTTTGAATATTTCAATCTTATTGACTTATGTCAATTAAGACATAATTAACTTTTTAAATTTCGCCTTACTCGACTTAAGCTTTCCGCAGAAACTCCAAGGTAGTTGGCAATATCGTAATTGGGTACTCTATCTTCTATATTCGGATAAGTATTGCAAAATTCTATGTAGCGTTGTTGGGCATTTTTCTCTAAAGAAGATAATATGCGCTTACGTTGAGAGATGAAGGCGTTAGTGACTAAAATTCGAAAATAGCGTTCAAAAATAGGAGCTTCTTCATATATCTTTTTTAGGCAATCATAATTTATAGAAAGTAGTTGTGAATTTTCAATCGCTTCAATATGCAATCTTGAAGGAACATTGTTATAGAACGCATCGAAATCACCAATCCACCAGTTTTCTACAGCGAATTGAATGATATGGCGATTGCCTTTGTCATCTAAATAATAAGCTTTTAGGCAGCCTTTTATTACAAAATATTCATACTTTACAAAGGTGCCAGGACGTAGGAGGAATTTCTTTTTGTCAACAGAAATTTCGTTAAGATGAGACGTGAAAACTTGTAAATCTTTTTCTGTAGGATTGATGTAGTTTTTAATATGTTCTGATATAATTTTACGCATATCGCAAAGATGAGTAATTGAGTTTTGTAATACTAACTCAAATAAATAAAAAAGGCTCTAATTTAAGAGACTTTTCATTTAATTGACGTGTCGTTTAAAGGTGTAGCGTGTTACAAAAATACCTTGACCATCATCTTTTCCAGCATCACTTTCAGAAGAGCTGGCTACAAAAACAAGTTCCCAGCCTTCACTGCCCATTGCTGTTAATTTAGAAGCAACAAGAGCATCATTGGCAACAATGTTTTGAAAACGAATACCTCCTAGATTGTAAAAGTTTAAGAGTTTGGTTTCTTCAAAATCTTTAACTCTGATGTCTTTTCTCTTTGATTTATTTCTTTCATGATCTTCTTCAGTTTGTTCTGATGTGAATTCAGAATAATCGCGTTCTGCATTTGAAGAAATAAGACGAGACCTTCCTAGACCATTAGGTACAATAGACTCTACACTGGTAATGACTTTGTATTCTATCTGATTTTGTTCATTATTTTCCTGTTTATTGATAAAGGAAAATGAGATAAGTCCTACAGCAATAACTGCAATGAATAATAAATTTTTTTTCATGACCGTTGATTTAATTGATTATGAGTTTAAAATAGTGATTTTTTACCATAAAATCACTTCCTTTGCTATTGTTTAATTGTTAATAATGACTGGGATAGTATATAAATCTACAGGTAGCTGGTACACAGTAAAAACCTTTAATGGCAAATTTTATGAATGCCGAATTAAAGGGCGTTTTAGGTTAGAAGGTATTAAAAGTACAAATCCCATAGCTGTTGGCGATAAAGTAGAGTTTAAGCTCGAAACAAAAAACAATACTGAAACAGGTGTTATCAATAGAATTGGTGAACGTAAAAATTACATCGTAAGAAAGTCGGTTAACCTTTCAAAACAAACCCACATAATTGCAGCCAATATAGATCAGGTTTTTTTATTGGTTACTGTCAATAATCCACCAACATTTACCAGTTTTATAGATCGCTTTTTGGTTACGGCAGAAGCCTATTCAATACAGACGATATTACTTTTCAATAAGATAGATACTTATGACGAGGAAACTTTGCTCGAAGTAAAATATCTAGCAAGTGTTTACAGACAGATAGGTTATGAGTGCATTGGTATTTCTGCAAAAACAGGAAAAAATATTGACAAAGTCAAAGCCTTAATGGAAGGAAAAGTAAGTATGTTTTCTGGACATTCTGGCGTGGGAAAATCAACTCTAGTAAATGCCATAGAACCTTCCTTAGATTTAAAGACTAAAGAAATTTCTGAACAGCACATGCAAGGGCAACACACCACAACATTTGCTGAAATGTTTGACCTAAGTTTTGATGCTAAAATTATTGATACACCAGGTATTAAAGGGTTTGGTGTTGTAGATATGGAAAAGGAAGAAGTCGGTGATTACTTTCCTGAGTTTTTTGCTTTAAAGCAAGACTGTAAATTCAATAATTGTATTCATCTTAATGAGCCAAAATGCGCTGTTAAAGAAGCTTTAGAAAATGATGAGGTTTCGTATTCGAGATATCGTAGTTACCTTCAAATTTTAGAAGGTGAAGATGAACATTACAGAACGGATAATTGGGATAAGGAATAGGAAATGAAAATAGTAATACAGCGTGTATCTGAAGCTTCAGTAACAATCAACAAAAAGAAAATAGCCAATATTAAAGAGGGTCTTTTGGTTTTGCTTGGTATTGTAAATGAAGATACCAAAGAAGACATCGATTGGTTGTGTAAAAAGCTATTAAACCTTCGTGTTTTTCCTGATGACAATGATGTTATGAATAAGTCCATTTTGGATGCCGATGGAGAGATCATTGTGGTAATCCAGTTCACACTTCACGCCAGTACTAAAAAAGGTAACAGGCCAAGTTATATTAAAGCTGCTAAACCAGATATAGCAGTTCCTTTGTATAAGGAATTTGTGAACACGCTTCAAGCAGAATTTGGTCAACAAGTTCAAACTGGTGAGTTTGGCGCAGACATGAAAGTGGCACTAATCAATGATGGTCCTGTGACTATAATTATAGATTCAAAAAACAGGGAGTAGTTGTGTTTTATTATTTTAAGATCAGTTTTTTTATGTAAAGACTGTTTTATGTTGTTGATTATCGAATAATTACATTGTATTTGTAATATTTTTCTCAAAAGATTTGACAAGCAGGATTAACTTTTTATATTGTGCTACCTAACAATCAATCTATCAGAATGCCTTTGCTAAAACATCTACTTTTAGGGCTCGTCTTATTTATTTCTTTCAGCTCTAATTCTCAATCAGAAGACCTTTTCAGTGCTTACTCAATTCCTGTTGAATTAAAAGAAAAAGCTAACGCAGTAGTTAGGCTAAGTTCTATTGATATTTTAATAGAAAGTCAGGATGAAATGCTTATCACAGAAAAAAGAATTGTGACTGTTTTGAATGAAGAAGGTAATTGGGCTATTCAAGCATATGAAAGCTATGATAAATACAATAAAATAAAAAGTATAGAGGCTAGAGTTTTCAATGAAGAAGGTGAAGAAATAAAAAAAATAAAGAAGAGAGATTTTATAGATAGAAGTGCTGTAGATGGAGGTACTTTGTATAGTGATTCAAGAATTTTGTTAATGGGTTATACACCTGTTTCGTATCCTTATACTGTAGAGTTTACTTGCGAGAAAGAAACTTCAAATACTGCAGCTATTCCAACATGGAGGCCTTATAATGGTTATTATGTTAGTGTTCAAAATAATGAATACAAGCTTTCAGATAAAGCAAATTTGGGACTTAGATACAAGGAAAAGAATTTGAATAGATTTAATATAGAAAAAAAAATAACCGAAAAAACTTTAAATTATAAAGTAAAAAATGTTCCAGCTCTTGAACCAGAAGAGCTAAGTCCGTCTTACTATAATTTTGCACCAACTGTTATGGTAGCAGTAGAGCATTTCAGCTTTTATGGTGTGGAAGGAAGTGCTAAAAATTGGTTAGAGTTTGGAAACTGGGTAAATAATTCCTTATTAGAAGGAAGGAGTGTTGTAAGTGAGGTTACTAAGCAAGAAATACTAAGTCTGACCAATGCTATTGAAGATCCATTAAAAAAAGCGAAAGTTATTTTTGAATATGTTCAAGAACATACAAGATATATTAGTGTACAAGTTGGTATAGGTGGTGTACAGCCAATCTCGGCTTTGGAAGTAGACGAATTGAAATATGGTGATTGTAAAGGATTAACAAATTATACCCAATCTTTACTAAAAATTGTTGGTGTTGAGTCTTACTATTGTATTGTTGAATCTGGAAGGGATATTGTAGATTTTGAAGATGACTTTGCTTCTTTGGAACAAGGAAATCATATTATACTCGCGATACCAAACGAAGATAAGGAAATGGTCTGGTTAGACTGTACTAGCCAAATACATCCATTTAATTTTATAGGTGATTTCACAGATAGTAGAAATGTATTAGTGGTAAAACCAAATGCAAGCGAAATTGTAAAAACCAAAATCTATCCAGATAGTTTAAACTACCAATCAACAATTGCAAATGTTAAACTAACTAAAGATGGAAGTTTAATCTCAAAAATTTCACGAAAGACTAAAGGGCTACAATATGACAATAGATTTTATTTAGAAAAACAAAAGTATGATGACATAATTGAATATTATAAAGAGTTTTGGGGCTATGTTAATAATCTGGAAATTCTAAATTATAATTTTATTAATGATAAAAATAATATTGAGTTTTCAGAAGAAGTTAGTGTTGAGGCATATAAATATTCTACTTCTACTAGTAATCGTATACTTTTTAAACCAAATATATTTAATCGAAATAATTTTGTACCAAAGAGATATAGAAATAGAAAGATGGCTATGGAAATATCTAGAGGTTATTTACATGAAGATAGTTTTATTATAAAAATACCTGATGACTATGAAATTGAAGCTATACCAGAAAGTACTTTTATTGAAACTGACTTTGGTAATTATAGTTTTGAAATTATTGTTAATGAGAATGTAATTACTTATAAGAGAAGTTTATATGTGAGAAAGGGAGAGTATCCAAACACTTCGTATTCTGATTATAGAGATTTCAGAAAAAAAGTTTCTGCAGGTGACAATTCTAAAATAGTATTAAAGTCAATTAAATAATTATGGTTAAAAAAAATCTTCTTTTTTTATTTAGTTTAGTTATCACTCAATTTTCATTTACACAAGAAATAAAATTTGGAGAGATAAGTAAGGAGGAATTATCAGAGAAATATTACGATAAAGATTCATCAGCAAATGCAGTAATTCTTTACAAAGAAAGAAGAACATATTATGGATCAAATACGACCTCTGCTGAATTAGTTACTGAGGTCCATGAAAGAATAAAAATATATAACAAAGAAGGTTTTGATAAAGCTACAATTAGTATCAACCTGTTTAAAAGTGGTTCTACTCGAGAAAGGGTAAGTAGATTAAAAGCTTACACTTATAATTTAGAAAATGATAAAGTCTTAGAAACAAAATTAGATAAAGACCAGATTTTTGAAAATGAATACAGTTATAATTATGAACAAATAAAATTTACTATGCCCAATATAAAAGAGGGTAGTGTTATTGATGTAAGATATAAAATAATTTCTCCTTTTTATTTTATGATTGATGAATTAAAGTTGCAATATGATATTCCAATAAAATTGATCAATGCAGAAATAAAAACACCTGAAGGATACAACTTCAGCACAAAATCTAAAGGCTATGTGAATTTTTTTCCGAGTCGTTCTAGTGATTGGTCTTCTTCACTTGGAATGAACATGGATGTACTTAGTTATTCACTAAAGGATGTTCCAGCTCTCAAAGATGAAATCTTCGTAGATAATATTAATAATTATAGAGCGGGAGTGCTTTTTGAACTAGTGTCTATAGAAATTCCAGGATTAAGAAGTCGGTATTTTGCAAAATCCTGGGGTGATGTAGCTAAAACTATAGGAAGTGATGATGATTATAAAAATGAATTAGATAAGACGAACTCTTTTGATGATATTTTAGATGACTTTGTGTCTAGTAATTTACCAGAATTAGACAAGATGAAAAAAGTTTTTAAATATGTTAAGGACAATATTCAGTGGAATGGAGTCGATGGAAAGCAATTTCATAATGGCATTCGTAAAACATTAAAAGAAAAAAAAGGAAATACAGCAGATATTAATCTAACCTTGGTTGCAATGTTGAGGTATGTAGGATTAGATGCTAACCCGTTAGTTATTAGTACAAAAGATAATTTGGTTCCTATTTTTCCTACGGTTGATAGATTAAATTATGTGTTGGCTTACACTGTAATAGGTGACCAAGAATACTTTCTCGATGCCACAGATGAATTCAGTGATATAAATATTCTTCCGTTGAAAGATTACAATTGGCAAGGTATTTTGGTTGATAACAATAAAATGGTTTGGACAAAAGTAGGTATAAATGAACCAGAACCTGGTGCTTCTCAATATATGATTAATTCGAGTGTAAATGAAGAAGGTGTTTTAGAAGGTAGCCTTAGATCTAGATACACTAATCATTCAGCCTATAACTTTAGGAGAAAATTTAAAAATCAAGATTTAGATGCCTTTTTAACAGCAAAAGAAGAAACTTTAGAAAATATTGAGATTTCAAATTATAAAGCCGATAATACTGAAACATATGAAGGTTACGTCTCTGAATCTTATGACTTTTATAAGGAATCAGGTGCAGATATTATAAATGATAAAATCTATATAACTCCAAGCCTATTCTTAAAATCTTCTGAAAATCCATTTAAACTTGATAAGAGAGAGTTTCCGATAGATTTTGGATATCCTATAAAAGAAATTTATATGATTAATATAGATGTTCCTGAAGGTTATATAGTAGAGTCTTGTCCCAAAGCAGTTATACTGAGATTACCACAGAACTTAGGTGAGTTTCAATTTGCACCAAAATCATTTTCCAATAAAATACAGATAACAATATCTTTTGAGTTAAAAAAATCCATAATAGGTCCAGAAAATTATTTATATCTTAAAGAGTTTTTTAATCAAATGATAAACAAACAAAAAGAGCAAGTTGTACTTACAAAAGTTTAATAATGAACATAAAAAACGCACAAAAAGAAGTTGATAACTGGATAAAAGAACATGGTGTCCGTTATTTTAATGAGCTTACCAATATGGCTCAGCTAACCGAAGAAGTTGGTGAAGTTGCCCGAATTATAGCACGACGTTATGGTGAGCAAAGTGAAAAAGAAAGTGATAAGGATAAAGACCTTGGTGAAGAATTAGCTGATGTTGTGTTCGTTGTCTTATGTTTAGCGAACCAAACAGGAATAGATTTGCAAGCATCTTTTGATAAGAAAATGGATAAAAAGACCAAACGCGATCACGATAGACACCATAATAATGAGAAATTAAAGTAGTTTTGTAGCTTTAATTTCTTAGAATTTATCCTATGGATATTACGATCCGAAAATCCAAACTTGTAAATAAGCAAACTGTAAAAATCACAGGCTCAAAAAGTGAATCTAACAGATTGTTATTATTACAATCACTATATCCACAGATTATATTTGAGAACCTTTCGAATTCGGATGACTCTGTTCTGATGAAAAAGGCTTTAGATTCCAAAGATTCATTGATTGATATTCATCATGCAGGTACTGCGATGCGATTTTTAACCGCTTATTTTTCTACACAAGCAGGAAGGGAAATTGAAATTACAGGCTCTAAACGTATGAAAGAGCGTCCAATAAAAATTTTGGTCAATGCTTTAAAGTCTTTAGGAGCAGATATTACTTATCTTCAAAATGATGGTTTTCCACCTTTAAAGATTAAAGGGAAGCAGTTAACTAAACATAAAGTCGAATTGGCTGCTAGCGTTAGTAGTCAATATATATCAGCTTTATTACTTATAGCTTCCAAATTAGAAAACGGTTTAGAAATAACTCTAAACGGAAAAATTACTTCTGTACCGTATATAAAGATGACCTTAAGCTTATTGGATGAAATCGGCATTGAAAATAGTTTTACAGGTAACAAAATTACTGTAAAACCTAATACCAAAGATGTAAACACTAAAACGATAGTTGTTGAATCAGATTGGTCGTCAGCTTCCTACTTTTATAGTATTATCGCTCTAAGTGATATTGGAACAGAAATTTCTATTTCATCGTATAAGCAAGAGAGCTTGCAAGGTGATTCGGTATTGTCGGATATCTATGAGGCTTTTGGAGTAAAAACCTATTATGAGAATAATTCTATAAGATTGGTTAAAGAGCATGTTTCAAATTCAAAATTAGAATTTAACCTTGCCGATGCTCCAGATATAGCACAAACAATAGCGGTATCAGCCTTTGGTTTGGGGTTGGAGTGTTACATGACAGGACTTCATACTTTGAAAATAAAAGAAACAGATCGTTTAGTAGCGCTTAAAACAGAATTAGAAAAGTTGGGTGCTACAGTGAACATAACAAATGATTCTTTGCACCTTCAGACTTCAAGTTCAATAAAAGAAAATATTAAAATTGAAACCTATAACGATCACAGAATGGCAATGGCATTTGCTCCACTGGGTTTGGTTACAGATCTAATAGTTAAAGATGCAGATGTCGTAAGTAAATCCTACCCTAAGTTTTGGGAAGATTTCAAGGCTATAGGATTCAATTTAAAATAAAACACCTATTTACTTGACAACGCCTGTCTTGAGATTGTATATTTGCAAATTCAAAAAAACAACAATACAGTATGAAATTATCAAATTTTAATTTTGAACTTCCAGAAGAATTGTTAGCCGAGCATCCTTCAGAACACAGAGATGAAGCAAGGCTAATGGTACTGAACAGAGAAAAGCAAACTATAGAGCATAAACTTTTTAAAGATATCATAGATTATTTTGATGAAGGAGATGTGATGATTTTGAATAATACTAAGGTTTTTCCTGCTAGATTATACGGAAATAAAGAAAAAACAGGTGCGCGTATTGAAGTGTTTTTATTACGTGAGTTAAACCAAGATCAACGACTTTGGGATGTTTTNGTAGATCCTGCANGNAAAATNNGNATTGGTAATAANCTNTATTTTGGTGATGATGAAANTNTAGTNGCNGANGTNATNGATAANACNACNTCTAGAGGNAGAACNTTACGTTTTCTTGTANGANGGNTCTTANNNNGANTTTAGAAAGAAAGTTAANNGAACTTGGTGAAACTCCACTTCCAAAATACATTAAAAGAGATGTTGAGCCAGAAGATGAAGAAAGATATCAAACTATTTTTGCTAAAAATGAAGGTGCAGTAGCAGCTCCAACAGCAGGTCTTCACTTTTCTAAACACTTATTAAAACGTTTAGAAATTAAAGGTGTAGAAACTGCTGAAGTTACACTTCATGTTGGATTAGGAACTTTTAACCCTGTTGAAGTAGAGGATTTGTCTAAGCACAAAATGGATAGCGAGGAAATTATAATTTCTCAACAAGCAGCAGATACTGTAAATAAAGGTATTGAAAACAAAAGACGTGTTTGTGCAATAGGTACAACGTCTATGCGTACTATTGAGAGTTCTGTATCTTCAAACGGAAGATTGAATCCTTATGATGGTTGGACAAATAAATTCATTTTNCCNCCATACGATTTTAGTATCGCAAACTGTATGGTTACTAATTTCCATACACCAAAATCAACGNTGTTGATGATGGTATCNGCTTTTGCAGGGCACGACTTTATGAAGAAAGCTTANGAAGAGGCTGTAAAAGAAAANTANAAATTTTACTCTTACGGAGACGCAATGCTTATCCTTTAAGATTAAAATATAGAACTTAGATAAAAGCCTCATTTGTGAGGCTTTTTCTTTTTAAATAAGAAACCATTTCATTTAATTACTTTTGCATAAGATGGAAGTAAAAAAGAAAGACATACGAGCATTAACTAAAGAGCAATTGCGAGAATTCTTTGTGAAACAAGGCGATAAGGCTTTTCGTGGCAACCAAGTGTACGAATGGTTATGGCAGAAATCGGCTCATAGTTTTGAAGATATGACCAATATATCTTTAAATACTCGGCAAATGCTAGAAGACAATTTTGTAATCAACCATATTAAGGTCGATCAGATGCAGAAAAGTTCTGATGGTACCATAAAAAATGCTGTAAGGTTGCATGACGATCTTATTGTGGAGTCTGTCCTAATTCCTACAGCAACCCGAACAACGGCTTGTGTATCTTCTCAAGTAGGTTGTAGTTTAGATTGTAAGTTTTGTGCAACAGCACGGTTAAAACGTATGCGTAATCTCAATCCAGATGAAATATATGATCAAGTAGTTGCAATAGATAATGAAAGCCGATTGTATCATGATAGGCCACTGAGCAATATTGTTTTTATGGGTATGGGTGAACCTTTGATGAATTACAATAATGTTCTAAAGGCTATTGATAAAATAACTTCGCCTGAAGGTTTAGGAATGTCTCCAAAACGTATAGTCGTATCGACTTCAGGTGTACCAAAGATGATTAAGAAAATGGCAGATGATAAGGTGAAGTTTAAGTTGGCCGTATCATTACATTCTGCTATAGATGAGGTAAGAACATCAATAATGCCGTTTAATGCAACATTTCCATTAAGTGATTTAAGAGAGGCATTACAGTATTGGTATGCTGCAACCAAAAACCGAATTACCTATGAATATGTTGTTTGGAAAGGTATAAATGACAAACAAAAAGATGTTGATGCTTTGGTTGAGTTTTGCAGGTTTGCACCGAGTAAAGTAAACCTTATTGAATACAACCCAATTGATGACGGAGAGTTTCAGCAAGCTAATCCAAAAGCTTTAGATATGTACGTTAATACACTAGAGGCTAATAATATCACTGTAACTGTAAGACGAAGTAGAGGAAAGGATATTGATGCTGCTTGTGGTCAGTTGGCTAATAAAGGATAAATAAAAAAAGCGGCAATACTGCCGCTTTTTTTATTTTTAAATTCTATCAGGCTAATTCTTCACAAACTTCACAGTTTTAGAATTTCCATTAATATTTACTTTAGCTAAGTAAATACCATCTGTTAATTCAGATAGATTAATAGCTTCTCTTGAATTACTTAATTTTTTTGAAATCACATTTTTACCTGTAATAGAGTAAATTTCAATACTAGTAAGTGTAGAGGTTGACGATTCTATGTTAAGAATCTTTGTATCGTTGTCGTAATAATGATTGAAAGAACTTTTGCTAAATTCACTAATAGAAAGATTAGGGTCTGCTTCTGTAGTGAAACTCCAAACGGGACTAGCTGTGCCAGTACCACCACAGTTAACACCTTCTACATACCAGTAGTAAGTTGTGCTATACGCCCAAGTGTAAATAATGCCGTTTCCATTTCCAGCACCAGTTATAGTGCCTATGTCATCTCCTGTAGGTGTAACACCTAAACTCAAATTATAAGAGCTTGGAGCATCACCTGTGATTGGATCTGTCCAAGAAAAAGGAGTAACGAGTAAGTTTGCAGGATCAGTTGTATCAATAGCAACATCAACTGCACCATCTATAGGTTCTACCACATTATTTATGGCGTCTGGTGCTGAAAGTGTACATGAAGAAGTAGTGAAACTCCAAACAGGACTTGTTGTTGATCCAAAACAATTAATAGATTCCACAAACCAATAGTAAGTAGTATTTGGTTGCCATGTGTAAATTATACCATTACCGTTTGTTGCACCAGTTATAGTGCCTATATCGTCCCCTGTAGGCGTGGTGCCTAAACTTAAATTAGTACTTTCTACACTGCCTCCAACTGTGCCATCTGTCCAAGAGAAAGGGGTTATAAGAAGGTTGTCTGGGTCAGAATCGTCAATCATGATGTCAGTAGCACCATCTGAAGGTGTAGGTAGTGTTGCTACGCTAGGGGCAGAAGTTTCAGGACATGTACATGTAGTACATTGTATCGTGGTTAATGTGTTAGGACCGTTATTTGTTCCACATAAAGCATCTAAATGCCAAAAGACCGTTATGCCAGTCAGACCAGGTCCAGCTGTAAAAGAAACACTATTACTTCCAGAAGTTATAATAGAAGAATCTGCTGTGTTAGTTACTGTAATAAACATGCCTGTTCCAGCTACGGTATAATCAGAACCTGCTAACACATTATCTATTAAAGAAAATTCAGCATTAGGCCAGTTATTTGAGGCAATTGTTTCTGCTGCACCAGAATTGGCTAGAGTTATAGTGCTGCTTGGCCACTGCCCTCCAGTGTTAGTAGTACATTGAGCCCAAGAGTTAAAGTTAAAGGCTATAAGAGCCAATAAAAAAGTAATTTTTTTCATATATTTCTTGATTTTTAGTTATGAGCCTTAAAGCTACAAAGAAAACTTCTAAATAAATGTTAAAGGCTTATAATTACTTTTTTATCACTAAAGACCAAGCATAATTTGTAGTTTTGCAAAATAAGTGTTCTCTTTAATTCTTGAATGAAAATAACCGAACAGATTAAACAACCTATTGCCTATGAGATGGAACTTTTTGAGCAGAAGTTTCAGCTTTCTATGGCGAGCAGAGTTGCTCTACTTAATAGAATTACACATTATATCGTTAACCGAAAGGGAAAACAAATGCGTCCTATGTTTGTTTTTTTGGTGGCTAAAATGCTAAATAATGGCGAGGTAAGTGAACGCACCTACAGAGGAGCTTCGGTTATTGAGCTAATTCATACAGCAACATTAGTGCACGACGATGTTGTAGATGATAGCAACAGACGTCGAGGATTTTTCTCTATAAATGCTCTTTGGAAAAATAAAATCGCTGTACTTATTGGTGACTACCTGCTCTCTAAAGGTTTGTTACTTTCCATAGATAATAATGATTTTGATTTACTCAAAATCATCTCGGTTGCTGTTAGGGAAATGAGTGAAGGGGAATTGCTTCAAATTGAAAAGGCTAGAAATTTAGATATTACTGAAGCTGTTTATTATGAAATTATAAGACAAAAAACAGCTACTTTAATTGCCGCTTGTTGTAGTCTTGGTGCTGCATCTGTAAAGCCAAATGGCTCGGAAGTGGAAGCCATGAGAAAGTTTGGAGAGCTAATTGGTATGGCTTTTCAAATTAAAGATGATTTATTCGATTATGGAGAAGAAGCTATCGGAAAGCCAACAGGTATAGACATTAAAGAGCAAAAAATGACACTGCCTCTGATCTATGTACTTAATAATGTTTCAAAAAAAGAAAAGTCTTGGCTCATTAATTCTGTGAAAAATCATAATAAGGATAAAAAGCGTGTTAAAGAAGTTATAGCCTTTGTAAAGGCAAACGGCGGACTAGATTATGCTATTTCAAAAATGAAAGCTTTTCAGGAAGAGGCCTTAAATATTTTAGATACTTACCCTGATTCTACCTATAAATCTTCACTAAAACTTATGGTAGATTATGTTATTGATAGGAAAAAATAAATTTTAAAGTACTGAAATTCAGTCTTTTAAAATTTATTTTAATTATTTTTTGTTTTCCAGACAACCATTAGCACAACTATTGCGTCTTTATAAATAGAAGTGCAATCCAAACCTAGGTAATGAAAGTTATCCAACTTCATAAAAACGAATCTAAACTGATACAGAAAGCTGCGAAACAAAATCGTGAAGCACAGCATATCTTGTATGAGCTGCATGCACCAAAGATGTTAAGTGTTTGTCGCTACTATATTAAGGATGTGCATCAGGCAGAGGAAGTAATGCTTAATGGTTTTTTTAAGGTGTTCAAAAANCTTAAAAATTTTAGAAGTGAAGGCAGTTTTGAAGGGTGGATTAGACGAATTATGGTAAGAGAAGCAATTTCTTATTTAAGACAAAAAAAGCAAATAGAATTTGCAGCCGAAGATGAATATTTAGAGCATGATTACTCAAATAACATTAAGTCTAATATAGAAGTTGCCGAAATACAACAACTCATTGATAGTTTGCCCGAAGGTTATAAAGTTGTATTTGTGATGTATGCCATTGAAGGTTATAAACACCACGAAATAGCAGAAATATTAAATATTTCTGAAGGTACATCTAAATCGCAACTGTTTAAAGCAAGACAAATGCTACAGAAAAAGATAAAAGAATTAAATAACAATAGTTATGGCTCCAATTAAGTTCGAAGAACAATTAAAAGACAAGCTCGAAAAGCGTACGATGTCTCCATCAGAAGATAGTTGGTCAAAACTATCGCAACGTTTAGATGATGACGAACAGAAATCTAAAAACACCATATTTTGGTGGTTGAGTATTGCGGCTGGAATTATTATTATGATTGCAGTAACCGTTCAATTTTTTAATCAACCTGATATTGAAAATAGTTTACCANAAATTGTAGANNAAGAAGAAATAAAGCAAGAGTTAGATGATGAATCTAAAGCAATTTTTGAAGAAGAGTCTGTAGAGTTGGCTAATGAAGATGTTGTAAAAGAAGAACAAGAGGATTCTGAAAATATTAAGCAACCGGAAATTATAGATTATAAAAAAGTTGTTAATCAAAAAGAACAAAAGCAGTTGGTAAACGATGATAAAGGTCAACAGAACAAATCAAAAGTTGATAATCTTGAAAAACAGAATAGCCTAAACCTAACACTAGATAAAGAAGTTATTGAAAATGCGGTTGCAGAAACCTTAAAGAGTATCAAAGACAATAACAGTACAGTTACGGATAGGGAAGTAGATTCACTATTAAAGTTAGCTAGCAAAGAAATTTTCAAAGAACAATTACAGAAAGAAACTTCGAAGACTGTTGATGCAGAATCACTGCTTATGAGTGTNGANGANGAAATGGGACAGTCGTTTAGAACAAAAGTTTTTGAAGCTTTAAAGGATAGCTATGAAACCGTAAGAACAGCGGTTGCAGAACGTAATAATTAAGAAGAGTTTTCAAAACTTATTATACAGCAAATAGTGAGTAAGAGTTTAGAAGTTTACAATCAGAAATCAAATTAACATCAATACATCAAAAAACGAACAGTTATGAACACAATTACACGAATGGCAATAGGCCTATTGGTATCAATGCTTGCGCTAAACAGTTTGCAAGCGCAAGAAAAGGAAGTAGACTCGGTCAACATCGAAAAAAANGCNAACCTTATTAAGATTCAAAAATTAGAATCGCTAAAATCAAAAATTGAAGAAGAGGAAAGAGAATTGCTTAAAGCTGAAATAGAAGCAATCAATAGTCGATTGGATGCAGGAAAGATAACAGCTGCTGAAGCCGAAGATTTAAAGAAAGAAGCCGCAAAAAAAAGAGCTTTAAATATAGAAAATAGATTGACAATTGTTGATAGTAAAATTGCGCTTTTACAACGTAATGAATCTGGCTACGACAATAATGATGATGACGATTCCTATGTTTTTAGTATAGGAGGAAATAATGAGTATGGAGAGGANTTTATTTTCTTAGGNAAGAAGAAAAATAAGAAAAAACCNAGAAAATATGATAGAAGAACGACTAGCGACATCGTTTTTGCATTAGGTTTTAATAATACNCTTATAGATGGNGAAAGTATAGATGATTCACCATATAAACTTGCAGGTTCTGGATTTATGGAATTAGGTTATGCTTGGAAAACAAGAATTTTTGATAACACTAATTTCTGGAGATTAAAATATGGTTTTTCTTTTCAATGGAACAAACTTAATATCAAAGACAATAATTACCTAGTAAACACAGATGGTGATGTGTCTCTTCAAGAATTTCCAACAAATTTAGACAAAGCAAAATTTAGAACTACTAATTTGGTTTTTCCTGTTCACCTAGAATTTGGTCCTTCTAAAAAGATAGAAAAGGAAGATTACTTCAGATATTCTACTCACAATAAATTAAAAATAGGTATTGGTGGTTATGCAGGTTTTAATATTGGTAGCATGCAGAAACTAAAGTACAAAGAAGATGGAAATAGAGTAAAGGATAAACAAAGAGATGGTTTTGAAGTTAGTGAATTTGTTTACGGACTCAGTAGTTATGTGTCTTTAGGTGATGTAGCGCTATATGTGAAATACGATCTTAACCCGTTGTTTAAAGATCAGTTAGTAGATCAGAATAATATTTCTATCGGAGTAAGATTCGATATGGATTAAACCAATCAGTTTTTCATCAATCAATTTTTGAGTGTCAAAAGCCTTAATCTAGAGAATGGATTAGGGCTTTTATTTTTCGCTGTCGCTAAAAGCATCNTCAAACTCAATATCATCATCAATAACNCCTTTAAATGCCTTTATCCATGCATTACCAAAAATATTTACNACAGCAGTTAGCGTATTAGATTTTACATTATTCAAATCNCCTTCAATAGGAATTTTTGTAGCTAATGTATTNGTCTTATGATTTTTCAATATGAATTTAAAAAAGCCTACAAAACCTTCCCATAAAACTCCAAGAAAACCATCATCTTTACTTATAAGTTTAGAATCTATCACCATAGGTTTCATATAGCCTTTAAGATGGCCATCGGCAATGGCAACTTCACTAAAAAGCTCAAATGTTCCACTTTTAAAATCAATACCAGTATAATGTCTTGTAAAAGGATTAAGAGCAGTAACGTTTGCTTTTTGTAAAGCAAATTCAATATTCATATCAGGTATTTCTTTGATAAGGTTAATGTTGCCGTCTAATTTTACGTTTCCATTTCCTATAGAAACTGCTGTTGCAGAAATAGGAGACGGTAAAGTACGTTCCTTAGAGGTTACATTTCTTAAATTATCAGCGTAGAGTTCAAGCTTATCAAAATGTAAATCTATATTTGGATTTGCCTGCAATTCCACAAAGGCAATTTTACCATTATGGACTTCAAAATGGTTAATATCAATCGGTACTAAATCTGTCAAAGCTTTTGTCCAATCGTCAACATCAGGCGTTTCTCCTTCGGTTTGTTGGTCTTCAAAAACATAGATAACCTCTGGGCTATCCATTACAATTTCACTAACAATTTTTCCTTTAAGTAGAGATTTCCATTCAATAGAAATATCGCTTTTTGNAAATTTTAAGAATGGAACTTCGGTCTTGGCATTGATTTTATTGAGATACATACCTTTAATAACATAAGCACCTCTTATGAGTGAAATATCAATATCTTCGACACCTCCATGGTAACCTGGTAATTCGGCTAATACTTTGTTAACTTCATCTTTAACGTAATAGGGTAAGTAAATTCTAAGACCTACCAAAATAATAATTATGATAATAGGTATAGTGTAACGCTTCTTTTTATAAGGCTTTCTTCTAGATTTTGTTTTGGTAGGTTTTGAGCTCATACACTCAAAGTTAATAAAGGGCTTAAATTAAATTTTGACAATTGTAATTAGTTTAACATTTGTGATATATAGTTTCAAAAAACTAATAGTTGTATTAAATTTACCAACTTGCAAAAACATACATTTTGATTTCACAAAACACCATATCTCAAGTCTTTGAAACTTCTCGTGTAGAGGAGGTCATTGGTGATTTTGTACAGTTAAAGAAATCTGGNAGCAATTTNAAAGGCTTAAGTCCGTTTAGCGATGAGCGTACCCCTAGTTTTATGGTGTCTCCAGTGAAACAAATTTGGAAAGATTTCTCAACAGGAAAAGGCGGTAATGCGGTGACATTTTTAATGGAGCACGAGCATTTTACGTACCCTGAAGCCATAAAATATTTGGCCAAGAAATATAATATTGAAATTGACGAAACCGAAAGAACCGACGAGCAGAAAGAACAAGCCAATACTAGGGAAAGTCTGTATTTGGTTAGTGAGTACGCTAATGAGTATTTTCAAAAAGTACTGCATAAAACCGATAAAGGTAAAGCAATAGGTCTAAGCTATTTTAAAGAGCGTGGATTTAAGGAAGATATCATTAAAAAGTTTCAGCTAGGTTATTCCTTAGATGAATGGCAAGCCTTTACAGATGACGCTTTAGGTAAAGGCTATCAGTTGGATTTTTTAGAGCAAACTGGGCTTACTATTGTTAAAGACGAAAAACGTTTCGATAGGTTTAAAGGTCGTGTGATGTTTCCAATTCACAGTATGAGTGGACGTATACTCGGTTTCGGTGGACGTATTCTAACAAATGATAAAAAAGCAGCCAAATATCTTAACTCTCCCGAGAGTGAAATTTATCATAAAAGTAAAGTGCTTTATGGCTTGTACTTTGCTAAGCAAGCCATCTCAAAAGAAGATAATTGTTATTTAGTAGAAGGTTATACAGATGTTATTCAATTTTATCAAACAGGAATAAAAAATGTGGTGTCTTCTTCCGGAACAGCGTTGACACCTGAGCAAATACGGTTGATTAATAGATTGACCAATAATATTACAGTATTATTTGATGGTGATGCCGCGGGAATTAGAGCGTCTATACGAGGTATTGACTTAATATTGGAACAAGGTATGAATGTAAGGGTTTGTACGTTTCCAGATGGTGAAGATCCAGACAGCTTCTCGAGATCTAATACGCTTGAAGAACTTACCGAATACCTAAATGAAAACGCTAAGGATTTTATTCAATTTAAAGCGTCTTTATTGGTAAAAGAGGCTAGTAATGATCCTATAAAGAAGGCAGAAACCATTCGTGAAATTGTTAACAGTATCGCTAAGATTCCAGATCAGATAAAGCGCGAAGTTTATATTCAAGAATGTGCTCGAATTATGGATATAAGCGAGAATGTACTTTTTAGCACATTAGCACAGATCAACAAAAAGGATGTTAATGATGCTAATAAAAAATACCAGCAAGAACAAAAAGCTTTTGAGGTTGTAAAGAATGAAAATCAGTCAAAGCCGAGGGTTGATGTGCAGTTTGAGTTAGAGCAAAAAATTATTGAAATATTAATGCTGTATGGTGATAAAACCGAACAGTTTGAAGATTTAATTCTAAAAGAAGATGAAGCTTCTGGTGAATTGATTTTAGAGCCAACCATACATGAAGCTAAAGTTTTTGAAAAAATATACTTAGATCTTCAAGAAGATGAGATGCAGTTTACCAATGAAAAGTTTAAGGAATTGTATTATTCTATCATTCATAAACTAAATCAAGATGAAAATTTTTCGACAAAAGATTTTATAAATCAACTCGACCAAGAATCTGCCAGTACAGTTACAGGTATCTTGATGGAAGATGAAAAGTATACGTTGCACGATTGGCATCGAAACAATATCATTCCAAAAGAAAAAGAGCATTCTATATCTCAATTGGTCAGTCAAACTATTTTGAGTTTGCGCTGTTTTCTTATTGACCAAAAGGTAGCTGAATATAAGAACGAAACTTTAAACCAAAATATAGATACTCGTACTATCATTGAAGATGTAAAAGATTATCTTGGTTTAAAGATGTTATTATCTCGTAAACTAGGAAAAGTTGTTGGAGGCTAAGTAAGGTTATGATGCTTANCTTGGTGTATTAAGTCTATAATGTTGTTTACATTAAGTTTTTTGAAAAGCCTAGCTTTATAAGTACTTACCGTTTTTTCATTGATATCTAGTTCCTCAGCTATTTCTTTGTTTTTTCTACCTATTGAGAGCAATTTTAAAACTTCAACTTCTCTTGTAGATAGTTTTTTAAACATACGACTTCGGCTTCTACGAGTATCTTCATAACGTAGGTGTTTGTCCATCTTTTCACTTAGGGAAATTTCACCAGAGTGAACTTTTCTAACCGCTTCTTCTATCATGTCTACACTNGCCTCTTTGTTTAAATAGCCAGATGCGCCAGCTTTTAATGTGCTTATGGCATAAATCTCTTCTGGTTGATGACTAAACATTAAAACNTTAATAGATTTATTTTCTTTTTTAATGGCTCTAAGGGCTGTAATACCGTTGAGTTCGGGTAAATCTATTTCAGAAATTATTACATCAACTTTTTGTTTTCGTATAAAGTCAAAAATTTCAATACCACTGCTGAGACTTCCTACGACTTTAAGATCTGGTTTCGAGTTAAGATAAAGTTCCAAGCCAGCTCTTACAATAGGATGACTGTCAACAATCAAGATTTGTATCATGACAATTATTTGGTTAGGGTTAAAAAAATACGATAGCAAAAGCTACGTCAAGGATATAGCGGAGATTTGTTGCTTAAAGTTAGTTAAAATTTAATTGATTTTCTAAAAATATTCGATAAAATACAATTTTTACCTTAAAATATTAGGAATTTCACAAACAGGTATCGGAATCATTTTATGTTGGTTGGCTGTATTGTAACTTGTGAATATTTCAAAAACTNTTCGTTTTCTGCCTTCAAAATCATCTGCGGTTTTGCCTTCGTCTTTCATTTTCATAGCCCATTCCAACTCAGGATACGAAGCACCTATTTGATCTTCATCACTACGTGCATCACCAAAAAGGCCATCACTTGGTGCAGCTTCCATTATAGATTCTGGTACTTCAAGATATTTACCGAGTTCGTAAACTTCAGACTTCATTAAATCAGCAATTGGACTTAGGTCAACACCTCCATCTCCATATTTGGTGTAGAAACCAACACCAAAATCTTCAACTTTATTTCCTGTGCCAGCAACAAGTCTTCCTAATAAACCTGCGTGGTAATAAAGTGTNGTCATTCTTAATCTGGCTCTGGTATTGGCTAATGCCATATCAACGGTTTCTTGTTTTCCTTCGAGGCTTACTTCGGTTTTAAACTCTTCAAAAACAGGAGTTAAGTCTACTCTAGATTCCTGCACGTTTGCAAAACGTTTTTGCAATTGGGCTATATGCTCGTGAGCTCTTGAAACATGACTCTCAGCTTGGTGTATAGGCATTTCTAAACACAAAACATCTAAACCGGTTTTGGCACAAAGTGTTGAAGTTACGGCAGAATCTATTCCACCTGAAATACCAACTACAAAACCATTTACTTTGGCTTTGGTGGCATAATCTTTTAACCAATCCACTATATGATTTACAACCTTTTCTGTTTGCATAATTTTTGAAGTTTTAATGTAAAGAAGTGTACCTTTGCACAACAAAAGTAAGAGAATAGTGTTAGGATTAAAAATGTTTTACCAAATGCCATTAAGAATTTACGTAATATTANTTTTNGGAGTATGCCTTATGTCTTGTGAAGAAGCATCTAAGGTAGAAAAAGAAATAGATAAAGTNGATGTCGATTTTGTAGTTGAACGTTTTGATAAAGCATNTTTNGANGCAAAATCAACTGATTTGCCTAGGCTAAAAAGTGCTTATCCTTTTCTTTTTTCAAAGCATGTGCCTGATTCTCTTTGGATAGATAGAATGAATGACACGCTTCAAAAAGAACTTCTTGAAGAGGTAACTTCAAAATATTCAGATTTTAAAAACGTAAAGGCTGATCTTAAAGATTTGTTTCAGCATTTAAAGTATTATGACAAATCGTTTAGTTCACCTAGAGTGATTACACTGACGAATGATGTGGATTATAGAAATAAAACAATTGTCACTGACACTCTAGTTTTAATAGCATTGGATAATTTTTTAGGGTCAGAGCATAAGTTTTATCAAAATATACCAAAGTATTTAGCGGCAAATATGAATGAGGCTCAAATAGTGCCAGAAGTAGCAGAAGAATATGCTAAAAAGTTTGTGTTTCAGAATGAGAGAAAGACCTTGCTAGATGAGATGATTTACTTCGGAAAGCTACTTTACTTTAAAGATGTAATGATTCCATTTGTTACAGATGCAGAAAAAATAGGATATTCAGAAGAACAGTTACAGTGGGCAGAAGTCAATGAAAGTCCCATTTGGAGCTATTTTATAGAAAAGGAGTTGTTGTACAGTACAGATGCTAAGTTGTCTAGCAGATTTATTGCAGATGCACCATTTTCTAAGTTTTATCTTGAGTTAGATAATCAATCTCCTGGAAGGTTGGGGCAATATATAGGTTGGCAAATAGTGAAAGCTTATGCTGAGAATACAGGTGAAAAACCAATGTCTATTTTAGAGAAAGAGCCCGAAGAAATTTTTAGAAAATCAAAATTTAAACCAAAGAAGTAATGTCAAAAATCATAAAATCAAAAATAGAGCTTAACGTAGAACTTGACGAAAACCGAGTGCCTGAAAAATTAAAATGGACAGCACAAGATGGAGGTGTGGTTAATGAAGAAGCTAAAGCTATAATGTTATCGGTTTGGGATAGTAATGCTCAAGAAACTTTAAAGATTGATTTATGGACTAAAGATATGCCTGTAGATGAAATGAAAAAGTTTTTTCATCAGACTTTAGTAACCATGAGTGATACTTTTCATAGAGCAACTCAAGACGAAAAGATGACCGCGACTATGAAAGATTTCTGTGATTATTTTGCTGAAAAATTAGAGCTTAAGAAATAGCTTTTCTAGATTAAGGAAGGCTTGATTCCTTTTCTCTGTCTTCAGCTTTAAAGTAAGGGGTAGAATCGAAGCAGTCTGTTTCTACATTCATATAATCACGATTCTTTAATTTCATTTTTACAAAAGCATCTACATCATATACTTCATAAACATAGAGTTCGTTGTGTTTTCCTGCAATTGTTTTCTTGTCTAAGTTTATAAAAGAGATCATTTTGTTAACCATTTTTTGATCTCCAAACCTTCTTATGCTTCCAGAACCTGAAGCATTATTGGTCTTATAAACTATCCAATAAGCTTGGACAACTCTTTTTCCAGGATTAGCTGAAACTGTATTGTTATTTGCAAAGAAAAGCGCATCATTCTCTTGTTGTGTATCTGCTTTTAATACACTGTTTTTCTCAACTTCAGTTATTTTGTTTGTAGTTGGAGTGTGTCTTTTTGTGATCTTAATTGAGTTTTCTTCAACAGTTGCTTTAGTTTCTTTTACGGAAGCAATCTCAGATTTTAGTTCGTTTACGTTGCTTGAATTTTCTCTTCGTTCAGAATTATTTTTGTTTACAATAACAATTCTGTCTTCTAGTGGAGTCGTCATTGGGTTTTCTGGCCTTTCACTAGCTTTTGGCATAGCATTGCCAAATAAAGAAGTGTTTCTTACTGGGTTTGGTATATTCATAGCAGGCCTTGTGTCTATAATCTCATTTCTAAGTAATGTGATTACTATGAGTCTGTCTGGTAATGCTGCTTCAACAACAAATCTGCCTACAGGAATATCTTGTAAAGGAATCGTTACTTTGGTGTTTTTTACAATTTGAGATTTTTCAAAATCACTATTGAAAATTTCTACTTTATAAATTGGACGTTCACTTTCTAGGATAAGGCTGTCACCTGCATCATTCAAATGGTGCTTCAGTTCTTTAGCTCTAAAATTAACGTTGTGTAAAAGTGTGGATTTTTGACCATAGGCTAAAGTAGCCAAAAGTATAAGGGTAAGGGAATACAATGTTCTTTTCATAAGTAGGTTTTGTCTTGGGGGAACAAATAAGAACTTATCATTGGGTTCTAAGTTCTAAAACAAATGTAATAGACAAGACCAATGTAATGCTAAAATATAGATATTTTACATATTTTTTAGATTAGGTCTATGATTATTCGTTTTTCTGTAGCAGAAAATTTAAAAACAAGGTAACCTTTTGGTAATACAGTTTGCTAAATTTAGAGATTTAGGCTGGCTATATTTGTAGTGCTATTAGTCATTAATTAAAAACATTAGTTAGGCTTTCATATGGAGAAAGGAAACTAGTGTTTTTCTATTTTAAACCAGCTATGGTTGCTGTTTCATTTTTGCTAGTTGTATAATAAGGGTTTGGATTAAAGGCTTCAGAGTTTGAAGTGTATACATAATCAGAATTAACAGACTGAAATTCCATAAATTTTTCGGTGTCATAAATTTCCCAAACAGTCAATTCGTTAGATTTTGTAGTAGAACTTTTAAACTCAATTTTATTTTTTAATACCATACGTTCCATAGACTTTTCGTCTACTAACCTCATAGTTTTACTTGTGCTACTGCCATTATTTATTTTAATTACAGTGTAATAAAACTTTTGATTTTTTTTGCTTGGATTTTTTGCTCTACCTCTTGTTAATAAAAATTCTATACTTGTTTTTGGTGAGCTTTTTATAACCTTCAAACCTTCATCTAGCATCATTCCCATACCTTCCACGATTTCTTTTTTAGAAGATGAGGTGTTAGTAATATCATCATATTTTATAATATCCATTACAACGATTTTATCGATTAATTTAGCTTCAATAGAAAATTCGCCGATAGGAATTTCTCTCAGTGAGATTGCAGTGTTTTTATTTTCAACTTTAATAGATGTCTCAAAATCTTCGTTGAAGATATCAACTTGAACAATATTTTTATCTGAAGATAAAATCAAACTATCCTTGGTTGAATTTAAGTGGTGTTCTAAATCTTGCGCTTTAGGATTGTAGTTTTTTAATAGTGTAACTTGACTATTTGAAAGTGTAGTCGAAAGTAGGATTAGTAGTGTGCATATTCTTTTCATAATATTCACGTTTTAGATTTGAGGATAATGAATTAATCGTAAAAATCAGCGCTTATTATTGCTAATTACATAGCTAAGGTAGAGTTGATTAGTAAATTCGCAATAAGAAGGCGATATTCCGTAGTTTTTTTAGGTAATTAGCACTCGTAAACGATGTAAAGCAAAAAAATAGGATTTAATTAGGTTTTGTTTCACACTTGTTTATCATAGATTTAGTTAATTTTAAGCATGAGAAAAATCCTTTTTGGCGTTATTATAACATTAGTAGTTCTTTTTACTTTTAAATATTGTGGAGATAAAAAGAACAACGAAATAATTTTAAAAGAAAACTCAGCTTTAATTCAAGAACAGCTAAAAAACGTAAGCAAATTGGTTGTTACTGAAGGTCACTTTAGCGAGGTGTTTAGTTACAAGAATTCAAAAGCAATTTTTGGAGATTTAATTGAAGTTGAAAAGAAAGCTTTGGTTGTTGTTAACGCAGATGTAACAGTGTCTTATGATTTAAGCAAATTGGAATATGATATTGATGAAGAGAATAAAATATTACTTATAACACATATTCCGTATCAGGAAATTAAAATCAATCCAGACTTTGAATATTATGATATCCAAGCAGATTTTTTAAATCAATTCGAAGCAAAAGACTATAACGATATTAAAGAGACAGTGAAAAAGCAATTGATGAAAAAAATCGAGAATTCAGATTTAAAATCAAATGCTAAAAACCGCTTGTTAAGTGAACTGTCTAAATTTTATATTTTAACGAATTCACTTGGTTGGACCTTACAATACAACGAAAATATTTTAGAATCCTCTAGTGAAATCGGTGATTTAAAACTATAGTTTTTTCTTAAGGTTTACCCAACCACCACCATTAGTAGCTTCAATATTGTGTAAATTTAGGAATTTAGCAGCCTTTGCCGAACGCACTCCGCTTGCACAGCATACAATAATTGGTTTATTGAGTTTCTTTACTTCTTCTACGCGATTGTTTAACTCGTTCAATGGAATNTGTTTAGCNTTATCAATATGGCCACTNTCCCATTCTTGTTGNCTTCTAACGTCTAANATCAATGCNCCATTTGCNAAATANTCTTCAACTTCTCTCTTTTTTGTGCCGAAAATAAAATCTAAAAATCCCATACTTAAAATTTAATTAAATTTACGAATAATAAAAGACTCTATAAAGTATTGAAGGGAATAACTCGTAAGGAAGAAATTGTTAAAACAGCTGCAAAANTGTTTAAAGAAAAGGGCTANAGTGCAGTNACAATGCGAGATTTGGCTACGGCAATGGGAATAAAAGCGGCAAGTCTTTACAATCATATTAGCTCTAAGCAAGAAATTTTAAAGGAAATCATTATTTCTTTGGCAGAAGATTTTACCGAAGGCATAAAAAGTATTGAGAAATCAAGCCTTACTAGTATTAAAAAAATTGAAGCGGTAGTGAATCTTCATGTAGATATTACTTCCAAGAATACGGATGAAATGGCTTCNTTAAATAATGATTGGGTGCATTTNGAAGAAAAGTTAGAATATTACCTTTTANTNCGNTCTAATTATGAAGATGAGTTCAGGAATATTATTAAAAAGGGAATAGAAAATGATGAAATTGTTAATGAAAATATTGATGTTATTCTCTTTTCAATTCTATCAACTTTAAGGTTATTGTATNTNTGGATTCCNAAGAAAGAGGACTTAAAANCTAAGGATCTGTCCGAACAATTAAGTAAAATCCTTGTTAAAGGAATTAACAAAGAAATTAATTAATTTTTGTAAATTTGTAAAGAAAACTAACAATTGTTAGTTTTTTTATTGCTCTAAATCGAAAACGTTTTCGAGTAGTACAAATTGTAATAATAGATTAAGATAAATTCTTCCTAGTTTATGCTTATCGCAGTAGAAGTAGGAAGATGTCTGCAGTACAGAAACGCTTATGGCAGAATTTTATAAATTAAAGGTTAAGGATATTTACAAAGAGACAAACGATACGTCAGTTGTGTCTTTTGGTGTGCCTTTAGAACTTCAGAAAGCATTTATATTTTCACAAGGCCAACATTTAACGCTCAAAACTTTAATCAACGGAGAAGATGTGCGTAGTTCTTATTCACTTTGTTCAAGTCCGTTTGATAACGAATGGAAAGTTGCTGTAAAAGAAATTCCAGGCGGAAAGTTTTCAACCTTCGTAAACTCAATATTAAAAATTGGTGATGAGTTAGATGTGATGCCTCCAAGTGGAACTTTTGGTGTAAAATGTAATGCTGAGAACGCTAAGAACTATCTGTTTTTTGCAGCAGGAAGTGGTATTACACCAATCCTATCTATGATAAAAGCACACTTAGCAACAGAACCGAATTCTACTTGCAAATTATTCTATGTGAATAAAACAGCAAAATCCATTATCTTTAAGGAAGAGTTAGAACAGCTAAGAAACACGTATTTCGGAAGGTTGGAAATTTATTATTTCTTAACCAAAGAAAAACGAGACATCGAACTATTCAATGGACGTTTTGATGATGATAAGATGAAAGTGCTCACCAAAACATTTATTGATATTCCAGATACTAGTGAAGTG
This sequence comes from Flavobacteriaceae bacterium, assembly GCA_002706045.1. Classification (GTDB taxonomy): domain Bacteria; phylum Bacteroidota; class Bacteroidia; order Flavobacteriales; family Flavobacteriaceae; genus Winogradskyella. The sequence goes on along the minus strand of PAJL01000032.1, from coordinate 829 downwards.
TTTTTGTGCGGTCCAGAAGATATGGTGAATTACGTAAGTAATTATCTAGCGGAAGCAGGTTTACCAAAAGAATTAATTCATTTTGAATTATTTGTAAAAGGCTTAACCGAAGAAGATAAAAAACGTGTAGAACGATTGTCTGAACAAAAAATTGATGGAGTCGAAGTTATCATTATAGATGGAGGAAAGGAATTTCGTTTCACCATGCAAAAGGACGATGATAACATTTTAGATGGTGCACTAACAGCTGGTGCAGATTTGCCATTTGCGTGCAAAGGTGGTGTTTGCAGTACGTGTAAATGTCAGGTTATGGAAGGTGAAGTTGAAATGAAGATCAACTACGCACTAGAGGAAGATGAGGTTGCACAAAACTATGTATTAAGTTGCCAAGCTGTGCCAACAACTAAAAAAGTAGTAGTCGATTTCGATGTGTAAATATAATTTGTCATTCTGTATTGTCTCACTGAGCGCAGTCGAAGTGTAATGCGGAATTTACTAAACACTAAAAACTATTCACTAAATACTAAATTATGAGTGAAGAACAAATAAAGAATCTAGAAGCAGAATTTGAAGCACGCATTGCACGTGACGAGAAAATCGAACCTAAAGATTGGATGCCAGAAAAATATCGTCAAACGCATATTAGGCAAATCAGTCAGCATGCGCATTCCGAAATCGTTGGGATGTTACCAGAAGGGAACTGGATTACTCGTGCGCCTTCATTACGTCGCAAAGTAGCCTTATTGGCTAAAGTACAAGATGAGGCTGGTCACGGATTATATCTGTACAGTGCCTGTGAAACACTAGGAATTTCTCGCGACGAATTATA
>PAJL01000031.1 GCA_002706045.1 Flavobacteriaceae bacterium | reverse complement strand
GCTACAAGTTCTTCCTCAAATTTCTTAGCCAAATATTCTTGTTCAAACTGTCCTGGTGTAGGTATTAAAAAAGCTTTCTTTTCTAGTTTGGCATAATCCATTATAGAGGTATATCCAGATCTGCTTAAGATAAGATCACTTTCATTAAGAGCCTTTTCAAGCTCTTGGCTTGCCATAAAGTTATAGGTTGTAATATGGTTAATCTGTGTTTTGCGTTGTTCGTTTTCAATAAGGCCTTTTACAAAACAAATTTTACCATCATAGGATTGTAGCTCATCAAGTAATTTTACTTCTAAAAATGAACGTTGAGGTTCAGGGCCAGATAAAACAACTAGAAGATCGTACTTTTTATTCAGATCTTGTTTTTTAAACCTACTCAGCGGCCCCAAATATTTAATAGAAGATTCATACCCTTCAATATGCCCTAAATCACCACTTAAGTTCTTTGCATCTCTATGGTCTGGCACCCAACATTCATCAAATTTATTAATGATTTTTTGGTGAAATTTAGAGCTTAACCAAGTTGTGCTTCCACTTAAAACACGTAACTGATGTGTAATAAAAGCAGAAGGAATGTTTTTGTCTCTAACACCAAATCTATTGTCCGAAATAATTCCAGAAATATTTTCTGACTTTATAAGACTTTCGGTAACATTTTTTTCTCTTTTTATTGTTTTCAGAAGACTTGGAGAATCTTTAATAAGCTTTAGTTTAAAACTGTTAGCTTTTTTAGAATACGTAATATTGTATGAAGGTAGTTCAAGAGATTGAAGTTGAGGAAACTCTTTTTTTAATAGTTTAAGAGCCTCACCATCACTGGCAATGACAGGTTCAAAATTATTTGCTATTAAAGCATTTATAATAGGAATGCTTCGTGTGGCATGTCCTAAACCCCAATTTAATGGAGCAACTAAAATCCTTTTCATCAAAAGCAAAGATAAACCTTAAAATGTTTCCTTAATTTTACCAAATTATTAATAAGCAGTAAAACGTGGGAAGTAAAAATAAACTCAAAAGATTTAAAGAAAACGAAACCTTTGATAATGTGTTTCAGCCAACCAGAGACGAACTTACAAGTGGTAATTATAGTCTAAAAGGCAAATGGAGAGAAAAAGTTTTTAAAAACGAAAATCCTTTAGTATTAGAACTGGGTTGTGGTAAAGGTGAATACACCGTTGGGTTGGCGAAACGCTACCCAAATAAAAATTTTGTAGGAATAGATATAAAAGGTGCCAGATTTTGGAGAGGAGCAAAAACTGCAATTGAAGAAGAAATAGATAATGCAGCCTTTGTAAGAACACAAATAGAACTCATAGAGTACGTATTTGATGCCAATGAAGTCGATGAAATTTGGATTACATTCCCAGATCCACAAATAAAATATAAAAGAACTAAGCATAGGTTGACGAATTTTCAGTTTTTAGAACGCTACAGAAAAATTCTAAAACCAGATGGGTTAATGCATCTTAAAACCGATAGTGAGTTTATGCATGGTTATACGCTAGGATTATTGCATGGCTTGGGTTACGAGGTGTTATACGCAAATCATAATGTTTATAAATTAGAAGGAAGCCCAGAGGAAGTTACGGAAATACAAACCTTTTATGAGAACCAGTATTTAGAAAAAGACAAAGCAATTACGTATATTAGATTCAAAATCAACTAAAACTTGAGTATTACAGTTGTTTTCTTTCTCGGACTTTTTGTGGCGCTCGTAGGTGTAATTCCGCCAGGATTGCTTAATATGACAGCCGCTAAAATTAGTTTAAAAGAAGGTCCAGGTCGTGGTATTACCTTCTCATCAGGCGTTTGTTTAGTAGTATTTATTCAGACTTATTTAGCAGCTATTTTTGCACGTTATTTATCAAACAGACCAGATATTGTAGAAATACTTCAGCGTGTTGCTTTTGTAATTTTTGTACTGATAACTATTTACTTTTTGGTGATAGCAAGAAATCAAAAAGAAACCAATGTAGAAGAAGCAGATGTCATGAGTAAGCAAAGCCGCTTTTTTCATGGTATGCTTTTGTCTGCCCTCAATGTGTTTCCAATTCCATATCAAGCTTATATGACAATCACCTTGTCGTCTTTTGGTTGGATGAATTTTGAAAAAACAAGCATTGTTACCTATGTAACAGGCGCTGCTATGGGAACATTTGTAATGTTGTATTTCTATATTTTCTTTTTTGATAAGATAAAAGACAAGAAGTTTACCTCTCAAAAAAGTATGAACTACAGTATAGGAATCATTACAGGATTGGTTGCTTTGGTTACGCTAATCAATATCTTAAAAGAGTTGTAATGAAACCAGAAACTCTTGGTTTTTTTGAAAAGGTTTATGAAGTGGCAAGGCTAATTCCATCAGGAAGAGTTACGAGCTATGGCGCAATCGCTAAGTATTTAGGTGCAACAAAAAGCGCTCGTATTGTTGGTTATGCTATGAATAATTCAAGCGAAAAAGATGTGCCAGCACATCGCGTGGTTAATAGAAAAGGACTATTAACAGGTAAGCATCATTTTGAAGGTACAAACCTTATGCAACAATTGCTCGAAAACGAAGGGGTTGAGGTTGTAGATAATCAAATTCAAAATTTTGAAGTTTTGTTTTGGGATCCTTCAAAGGAATTGTAGCTTATTTTTGGTTATTCCAAACTTACAAACAACAGTTTTTGTTAGCTATTTCAAAATACCTTATCTGATTGTTTTTTAGTACAAATCAGTCTATTTATTCTATCAATCAAAGCATAAATAACTTCTAACGACTTGCTTTATTCTTCCTTTATTAATGTATATCTTTGCATTTAGATTAAATCTAGATAAAAACGTGAAACTTAATAAGAAAGATATATTAGAAGCCTTAAAAACCATAACAGCTCCTGGTGAAGGAGAAAATATGGTAGATAGTGGTGCTGTAACTAATGTTGTAACATTTGCTGATGAGGTTATAGTAGACATAACGATTAAAAATCCAAGTCTTCAAGCAAAGAAGAAAACAGAAGTAGATATTCTGCAAACCATACACAAGGAAGTTTACGAAAAAGCAAAAATAAAAGTAAACGTTAAGGTTGAGGCTCCTTCTAAACCAGTCGTTAACGAAATTAAAGGNAAACCNATTCCTGGNATTCAAAATATNGTNGCNGTNGCNTCNGGTAANGGTGGNGTAGGTAAATCTACAGTNACNGCNAANTTAGCNGTTACCTTNGCNAANATGGGNTTTAANGTNGGNGTTTTAGANGCTGATATTTANGGNCCNTCNATNCCNATTATGTTCGATGTGGCTAACGAAAGACCANTNTCNGTTAANGTAGATGGTAAATCTAAAATGAANCCTATAGAAAATTATGGAGTTAAAGTATTGTCTATAGGATTCTTTACNAAACCAGATCAGGCCGTGATTTGGAGAGGTCCNATGGCTTCAAAAGCNTTAAATCANATGATNTTTGATGCNGCTTGGGGNGAATTAGANTTNNTGTTATTAGACCTNCCTCCAGGAACAGGAGATATTCACCTTAGTCTTATGCAGGCAATGCCAATTACAGGGTCTGTAGTGGTAAGTACACCTCAAAATGTTGCTCTGGCAGATGCTAAAAAAGGTGTCGCTATGTTTCAGCAAGACAGTATCAATGTACCTGTGTTGGGTATCATTGAAAATATGGCGTATTTTACACCTGCTGAGTTACCAGAAAATAAATACTATATTTTTGGACAAGAAGGAGCTAAGAATTTAGCAGAAGATTTAGAGGTTCCGTTTTTAGGTGAAGTGCCTTTGGTTCAAAGTATTCGCGAAGCAGGTGATATTGGCAGACCAGCAGCGCTACAGACAGCAACACAAATTGAAGAGGCTTTTGAAGAGATAACAAGAAATGTAGTGCAAGAAGTTGTTAATAGAAACGAAAATCTACCAGCAACTGAGGCAATAAAAATAACAACAATGGCAGGATGTTCTGCAGTAAAGAAATAGTAGATGAGCTCAGAAGAACTAAAATTAAATGTAGAAAAGGCATTGGATGAAATTCGTCCGTTTTTACAAAGTGATGGTGGTGATATCAATTTATTATCTATAGATAATGATAAGTTGGTGAAAGTTCAATTAACAGGTGCCTGTACATCTTGTAGTGTTAATCAAATGACCTTAAAATCAGGTGTTGAGATGACCATAAAAAAATATGCACCACAAATAGAACGCGTTATTAATGTAGAATAATTAGTGTGACATTTGTCACATTTTAGGTCATACTACCTTATTACATTTGTCTCCAATTCTTAACAACATGATTACAACAGATATACTCATTATTGGTGCTGGACCAACAGGCCTTTTTACAGTTTTTGAAGCAGGTTTATTAAAATTAAAATGCCATCTTATTGATGCGCTTCCACAGCCAGGTGGTCAATGTTCAGAAATTTATCCCAAAAAACCCATTTACGATATTCCGGCTTATCCAGAGATATTAGCAGGTGATTTAACAGATAAATTAATGGAACAATGTAAGCAATTTGAACCTGGGTTTACATTGGGAGAGCGCGCTGATACCATTGAGAAGCAAGAAGATGGTTCTTTTATTGTAACGACAAATAAAGGAACAAAACATAAAGCACCAGTAGTAGCTATTGCAGGTGGTTTAGGTAGTTTTGAGCCTAGGAAACCACTAATAGATAATATTTCTGACTACGAAGATAAAGGTCTGGAATATATGATTAAAGAACCAGAAATGTACCGTAATAAAAGAGTGGTTATAGCGGGTGGTGGAGATTCTGCATTAGATTGGAGTATTTTTTTAAGTGATGTAGCTTCCGAAGTCACATTAATTCACAGAAGAAATGAGTTTAGAGGACATTTAGACTCTGTTGAAAAAGTACAAGAATTAAAATCTGCAGGTAAGATTAATTTAATTACTCCTGCTGAAGTTGTTGGTCTTGAAGGTGAAGGGAAAATAGAAAGTGTTACGGTAAAGCAAGAAGCTAAAGTTTTCAAAAAGGAATGTGACCATTTTGTACCGTTATTTGGTTTATCTCCTAAATTAGGACCTATTGCTAATTGGGGATTAGAGATTGAAAAAAACGCCATAAAAGTGAATAATGCATTAGATTATCAAACAAATATTCCTGGAATTTTTGCCATAGGAGATGTTAATACCTATCCTGGTAAACTAAAGTTAATTCTTTGTGGTTTTCATGAAGCAACTTTGATGTGCCAGGCAGCATATCAAATCATAAATCCAGGGAAGCGTTATGTGTTAAAATATACAACGGTAGCAGGTGTAGATGGTTTTGATGGTACGCGAAAGGAAGCACCAAAAGCAGTTGTTAAAGCAATAGAATAAAAAATCATTTGGAAAATCAAGACGTTAATATAACAATCATTGATCGTGATGGTGTAACCCACAAGATTGAAGCACCAACTGATATGGCTATGAATCTTATGGAAGTCGTTCGTTCTTATGAACTTGCTCCAGAAGGGACTATTGGTGTTTGTGGAGGGATGGCCATGTGCGCATCGTGCCAGTGCTATGTGTTAAGTGATACAGAATTGCCAGAAATGCAAGATGAAGAAGAAGCCATGTTGTCTGAAGCTTTTTATGTAAAAGACAATTCTAGATTAGGTTGTCAAATCCCTATTACTCCAGAATTGGAAGGTTTGGAGGTAGAGCTGGCACCAGAGAGCTAAAATTATTCGGTTTTATATTTAATTAAAGGAGTAGGTCCTTCAAGTAAAAAGCGATCAATTTTTAAAGTACCATCTTCAGTAGTCACAATTTGCCATTTAATAAGTGAAATTTTTCCACTTTCAATCTCAATACCTGTGATGCTTCTTGGATGAACACAACTACCATCATTAAAAAAAGCAATATCTCCAGGCTCTGGAAAACGAGGTCTATGAGTATGACCAACTATAGTTATAAGATTGTTATTTTCAATAATCCACTTTTTAGTTCTACGTTCTACCTTGATGAGTTCTTTGTAGTTTTTTGCGGGACTCGTAGGGTCTGCAATACCCATAACATTTAAGGGTTTCCAAAGAATACGAACCATAAAGCGACTCCATCTCCAAAATAGATAATTCCACCAATCCGCTTGATGACCATGGGTTAAAAATAGTTCCTGATTGGTTTCTTCATGCTTTAGAATAATACCTTCATGATATTTAATATCGCAAAAGAGTTCAACATCTTCACCTACTTTTGGATCAAAATAAGTGGAAAGTGTTTTTTCAACATATTTAGGGTCGCGATAAACCATATCGTGATTTCCCCAAATCATATGCAGTCTGTTTTCTTCATGAAATTGCTTCATGAGCATATAGACATTCTTGTGAGCATTTAGGATAGAATCAAAAGATAAGTTTTCCCATAATTCGTCACCATCACCAAGTTCGCAATAGCTAAAACCTTCATTGTAATAATGCTTTAGAGCATGAAAGTAAATGTTTCTATTATTAGCAAAATCATCAGCAAAACTATTGTCACCACGATGACAGTCACTGAACAAAATAAATTTTGAAGTGTTATCAAAGGTAATGCGATAAGCATTTTTATAAGCGTTGTCTAATCGTTTTTTGGATGACATAAAATAAAAGTAAATAAAAAATGTCATTTTGAAGGAAGTTAAAAACCTCATTTTAGAGATTCTTCATTTCATTCAAAATGACATTGGTTGATTGCCAAGTTTGGCTTATCTACTATTTAAAAGCATTTAAGCCTGTAATGTCTAAACCTGTAATTAACAAGTGAATGTCATGAGTACCTTCATAAGTAATTACACTTTCTAAGTTCATAGAATGGCGCATAATGCTGTACTCTCCAGTAATTCCCATGCCGCCAAGCATTTGTCTAGCTTCACGAGCAATATTTATTGCCATGTCCACATTATTACGTTTAGCCATAGAAATCTGTGCTGAGGTTGCTTTACCATCATTACGTAAAACACCAAGTCTCCAAGTTAATAATTGTGCTTTGGTGATTTCAGTAATCATTTCGGCTAATTTCTTCTGTTGTAATTGAAATTGTCCGATTGGCTTACCAAACTGAATACGCTCTTTACTGTATCTTAAAGCAGTATCGTAGCAGTCCATCGCAGCACCAATAGCTCCCCAAGCAATACCGTAACGCGCAGAATCTAAACATCCAAGAGGTGCCCCTAATCCAGATTTGTTAGGTAATAAGTTTTCTTTCGGAACTTTAACGTTGTCAAAAATTAATTCCCCAGTAGCAGAAGCTCTAAGCGACCATTTGTTGTGCGTTTCTGGTGTTGAGAAACCTTCCATGCCGCGTTCTACTATCAGTCCATGAATACGGCCTTCTTCATTCTTTGCCCACACAACAGCAACTTGAGCAAAAGGTGCATTAGAAATCCACATTTTAGCACCATTTAAAAGATAGTGGTCTCCCATATCTTTAAAATTTGTAACCATTCCACCAGGATTACTTCCGTGATCTGGTTCTGTAAGACCAAAACAACCCATCCATTCACCAGAAGCTAATTTTGGTAAGTATTTTTGACGCTGTTCTTCATTACCATATTTCCAGATAGGATACATTACTAAAGACGATTGTACAGAAGCAGTACTACGTACTCCAGAATCTCCACGTTCAATTTCTTGCATGATAAGGCCATAAGAAATTTGGTCTAAACCTGCACCTCCGTATTCTTCAGGAATGTATGGTCCAAAAGCTCCAATTTCAGCCAAACCACCAATAATTGAGGTTGGAAATTCTGCTTTTTGAGCAGCTTCTTCAATGATTGGGGAAACATCACGTTTTACCCAGTCTCTGGCTGCATCACGTACAAGTTTATGTTCTTCTGAAAGTAATTCGTCTAAGTTATAATAATCAGGAGCTTCGAATAAATCTGGTTTCATTATTGATTGTTGTTTTCAGTTTTTTATGGACAACAAAAGTAACGAAAACGTTTTCAGGGAGCAATTCATTCCTTTAAAATTTGAAAACGTAGTTCTATAATTTTTTATTACTTTTAAAAAAAAGTAAATTCTCTTATAATGTAATAATTCAGTATGTTGGTAAATAAAATATTCTCGAAATTTCAGATCTTAGGATACTTCTTTTTGGCATTATATGTAATCAATGGACTAATTGCAGGCAATCTTATAAAAGACATCAAATCAGAAGAGCAAGTTTCCGTGTTTATTTCTTTAGGATTTGTAATAGTTTCAATAATTGCGATTACTAAAATAATTAGAAATAAATAGGTGAGAAATCAAGGTAATTATTTTTACATTTTTAAATAAAAATCTTTGGTGAGATTAATGTAATCTTCAGTATAGTTATGACGGTCAGTTTCAATAATTAATTCTGAGATTTCAACCTCATTTTTCATATAACTAAATTCAATTAAGCTACGTTTTACGTCAGCATAAGGATTTCCCTTAACATGAAGAATACGCAGGGCGTGAAGTCCAATAGAAGAAGCTAATTCAATAAAATCACTTTCTTCTTTTTTAGGAAGAATGATTGAAAAAATCCCTTCTTCAGCAAGTAAATGTGCAACGGCATAGATGATGTGCTTAAAAGGCATAGCATCATTAAATCGAGCTAAATTCCTTGATTTGTTATCGGTTTTATAATCTTCAGAATAGAAGGGTGGATTGCAGATAATTAAATCGAAAGCATCTTCAACCTCTTCAACAAACTCTAATAAGGAAGCGTGATAGCAAAACAAACGGTCGTTCCAAGGGGAGTTTTCAAAATTCTCAGCACATTGCTCATAGGCATCATCATCTATTTCAATNGCTTCAATTTGTTCAGCATAACTTCTTTGAGCCATCATAAGACTCAAGATACCTGTACCAGCACCTATATCTAAAACACTAAAGGGATTNTNTTTTANAGAAGTCCANGNNCCTANNAAAACACCATCTGTGCCAATTTTCATNGCGCAACGATCTTGTTTTACTGTAAACTGTTTGAATTTAAAAGGTTTACTCATTTTGTTGTNANNCTGNATTTATTTCAGCATNTAGAAAGAATGGTTNTACAAAGATTCGAAAANAAGTTCAGNACTATNGCTAGTTNTCTAAGTATAAATCAATCAACCCATCAGGAGTATCAACNTCAATGGTTTTGTTCNCTCGGTCAACTTTTACAATAAATTCATCGTTCATNGGTATTAAAATTTCCGTACCATCTCTATCAANCTCAAAAAGNGCTTGAGCNGTAGANTCNTTNACNGCTTTAATTNTACCAACCTTNCCAAANNTTNTNTCTTTTATNGTAAAACCTATGACTTCGTGAAAGTAAAATTTATTGCCTTCNAGCTTTGGTAAAAACTNTAATGGAAGATAAAGTTCGGTTTTTATGAGCGCATCAGCATCAGCTTCATCATCTACATCTTCAAATTTTAGACGCAACAAATCTGATTTGTGTAATTGAGAATGTTCTATAAAAAAAGGCACTAGGTTTCCTCTTAAATCTAAGAATATAGCATCTAAATTCTCATATAGTTCTGGCTCATCAGTATCTAGTTTTGCTAAAAGTTCGCCTTTAAAGCTGTACTTTTTTACAATTCTACCTAAGTAAAAGCATTCTTCTTTCTTCATAAAATTTGATATAAAAAAACCCTGACTGTAAATGTCAGGGTTTAAAAGTATAAAATTAAATTTTTTACTCTTCTTCGTTAGATGNTGTTGTTTCCTCAGTTGCAACCTCTTCAGCTACTTCTTCTTCAACAACTGGAGCAGCTGCAGCTATACGAGCTTCATTTACTGCTTTTTCAGCTTCTAATGCTTTTGCTTTAGCATCNGCGTCTGCTTTAGACAAACCATCTGCTTTNGCTTGAATTTTNGCTGCTTTTTCCTCTAACCAAGCGTTGAATTTTTCTTCAGCTTGCTCTTCAGTTAAAGCACCTTTTCTAACACCACCAGCTAAGTGATTTTTTAGCATAGCACCTTTATAAGATAAAATTGCTTTTGCAGTGTCAGTTGGTTGAGCACCATTTTGTAACCACTTTACAGCACCATCGATATCTAAATCTATAGTTGCTGGGTTAGTGTTTGGGTTGTAAGCACCTAATTTTTCTAGGTATTTACCATCTCTTTTAGCGCGAGAATCCGCTGCTACGATCCAGTAATANGGTTTTCCTTTTTTACCGTGTCTTTGTAATCTGATTTTTACAGGCATAATAATTAATTAGTGAGGTACACGACCTCTGTTATTAATGAGGGCGCAAAGATAATACATTTTTTTAATTTACAGTGGTTTATTTCACTTTAACTAAAAGAATTCCTTTTTAACCGAAACACCTATAAAGATAGTGTAAGTATTAAAAATTATTATACTTTTGGGACTCTTGTTTCGTTATATTTGAAACATTGATAAATTTTCCCTGTTATAAGATGAAAAAATTACTACTCTTATCCTTAGTTTTTTTAACACTATTTAGTTGTGGCGACGAAGTACAATTTAATACACCAGCTTTTCAAGGAGACCGTGAATATGAGCTTTGGAGAGCAAATAGCTTTTCAGCAAGTATTAGTGCTGATGGTTATTTAACTATTACCGGAACTAATAATTATGAAACTGTAAATTTAGTAGTGCCTTCGGTCATAGAAACAACCTTTGTTGTCGGAGATGTCGATGCAACTTATGCAGAATATATTGATGCTTTTGGAACAGAATATTCTACAGTTAATGATCCTGATGAGAGTGTTTCTATTTATCCAGAACTTGGAGAGATTACAATAGATGAAATAGATTATGCAAATGCAACCTTTACAGGAACATACAGGTTTTTAGGTTTTGATGCTTCTGGTATGAATTCTATAGGGTTTAATAACGGTATTTTTTATAAAGTTCCTTTAGTGTTTGGTTCTATTCCAACCGACCCAGTAACTTGTGAAAGTGTTCAACTAGATGTTGAAGCTGCATTGATAGCTTATGAAGCAACCTATAGTCAATCTTTAGAATTTATTGATGAAGAGGCTTTTGCTTTGGCATGTAGTGCTTATAGAGAGGCCTTGATTAATCAGCGTATATTTTGCGGAGATGCAGATGGCGCAATACAAGAAGAAATAGATAGCTTAGGAGGTTGTCAGATAACATGTGAAATGGCGACGTCTAACAGAGCAGAGGCAGAATCACAATATGTAACTGCTACAATTGGAAATTACAGTGAAAAGTGCACTCAATATCTTTCTTATCTACAAGCTCAAATTGAAATTTGTGGAGATGATGATGGTAGTATTCAAGCAGAAATAGATACGTTAGATTGTAATGATTCTGATAGTGATGGTATTCCAGATGTGTTTGAGGATTTTAATGGAGATGGAGATTTAACTAATGATGATATTGATGGTGATGGTATTGCAAATTATTTGGATGATGATGATGATGGGGATGGTGTGCCAACAATAGATGAAGCTGTTGATGAAAATGGAAACCCTATTGATACAGATGGTGATGGTGATGTGGATTATTTAGATAACGATGACGATGGTGATGGGATTTTAACCATCTATGAAATTGGAGAAGGCGATACTGATGGAGATGGTGTTCCAAATTATTTAGATAATGATGATGATGGCGATGGAATACTTACTATAGATGAAAATGCAGATCCAAATGCTGATGGAAATCCTGATGATGCTCTTGATACAGATGGCGATGGAGTGCCAGATTATCTTCAAGCTTAAATCACTAAAAATATTTACGTATTAAAAAGCGTTACTTAATTTTAAGTAACGCTTTGTTGTTGTTGATATGTGTTTATAACTTCATTTCAGAAAAGTACAAATTCTGTGTAATTTTATATGCTATTTTATTTTATTGTTGAGAACTGTCAGACTGAGCTTGTCGAAGTCTTGATTTAGCATTTCAACATATAAATAGACCCTGAAAAGAGTTCAGGGTGATAATCTTCGAAAAAGAAATTAAAAGGGNCTTTTATGTACTTAATCTTCGATACAGAAACTACCGGTTTACCAAAGCGATGGGATGCACCAATTACAGATACCGATAACTGGCCAAGAGCTATTCAGATTGCTTGGCAGTTGCATGATGAGATGGGTAATTGTGTAGATCACCAAGATTATCTTATTCAACCTGAAGGCTTCAATATTCCTTATGATGCAGAGAAAATTCATGGGATTTCTACCGAACTAGCCCAAGAACAGGGTGTGCCACTTTTAGAGGTTTTAGAAAAGTTCAATGTTGCACTTTCCAAAACAAAGTTTGTGGTTGGGCAAAATGTTGGGTTCGATTTAAACATAATGGGAGCTGAATTTGTAAGAGAAGACATTGCAAATCAACTTCAAGAATTACCAGTTTTAGATACGTGTACCGAGCATACAGCAGAATTGTGTAAAATACCTGGTGGTAGAGGTGGAAAATTCAAATTACCGACATTAACAGAATTACACGAGTTTTTATTCAAAGAGCCTTTTGCAGAAGCCCATAATGCAACAGCCGATGTGGAGGCAACAACACGTTGTTTTTTAGAATTAGTAAGACGACAAGAATATACGAAGGAACAACTCGATGTTCAGCCAGACTACTTTCAGGAATTTTCAAAAGAAAATCCAGCTGAAATTCAACTTATAGGTCTAAAGCATGTTAATCTAAAGCGNGAAAGTGCNAAGATTAACGAAAGACTTCAAAAAGAACAAACCTCTTCGGTTCCGACCAAAACAAATAAAGAAGCAGCGGCTAAACTTGCAGATGCGGATTTTGTGCATTTACATAACCATTCGCAGTTTTCTATTCTTCAATCTACTATTAGTATTAAAGATCTTGTGGCTGCTGCGGCCAAAGAAAATATGCCTGCAGTTGCTCTTACGGATCATGGTAATATGATGGGAGCCTTTCATTTTGTAAGTGCAGTTTCAGCTCATAATAGAACTGTAAAGGCTCAGCATGATGAAGCTGAAGAAAAGGGAGAAGAGAAAAAAGGGAAAATTATAAAACCAATTGTTGGATGTGAATTCTTTGTTTGTGAAGATCATTTAGACAAAACCCGAAAAGACAATGGTTATCAGATTGTNCTTTTGGCAAAGAATAAAAAAGGCTATCATAATTTAGCTAAACTGTCCTCTGCTGCTTTTACTGATGGGTTTTATTATGTTCCTAGAATAGATAAAAAATTAATAGAACAATATAAAGAAGACCTTATTTGTTTAACTGGGAATCTTTATGGTGAAGTGCCTAGTAAGGTCTTAAACGTTGGTGAAAATCAAGCTGAAGAAGCCTTAATCTGGTGGAAAGATACGTTTGGTGATGATTTGTACATCGAATTGATGCGCCATAACCAAGAAGATGAAAATAGGGTAAATGAAGTTTTAATTCAGTTTGCGAATAAACACGATGTAAAATTAATTGCTACAAACAACACTTATTATGTTGAGCAAGAAAATGCCAACGCACACGATATTTTACTTTGTGTAAAAGATGGCGAAAAACAAGCCACACCAATAGGTAGAGGTAGAGGTTATCGTTATGGTTTGCCGAATAAGGAATATTACTTCAAATCTACTGAAGAAATGAAAGCGCTCTTCAGAGATATTCCTGAGGCAATAGTTAATATTCAAGATGTTGTAGATAAAATAGAACCTTTTGAATTAGCTAGGGATGTATTACTTCCAAAATTTGATATTCCAGATGAATTCAAACATCCTGATGACGAAAAAGATGGTGGTAAACGAGGGGAAAATGCTTTTTTAAAACACCTTACCTATAAAGGTGCAGAAAAGCGCTATGGTGAAATCACACCAGAAATAAAAGAGCGATTAGACTTTGAGCTTAGTGTCATTGAGAATACAGGATACCCAGGTTACTTCTTAATTGTAGAAGATTTCATCCGTGAAGCACGAAAAATGGATGTGTCGGTTGGTCCAGGTCGTGGTTCGGCAGCAGGTTCGGTAGTTGCCTATTGTCTTTGGATTACCAATATAGACCCAATTAAGTACGATTTACTTTTTGAGCGTTTCTTAAATCCAGATCGTGTGAGTATGCCAGATATCGATATCGATTTTGATGATGAAGGTCGAGGTCGAGTTATGCAATACGTAATTGATAAATATGGTGCTAATCAAGTAGCGCAGATTATTACTTATGGTACCATGGCGGCCAAATCTTCAATTAGAGATACGGCTAGGGTATTGGATTTGCCTTTAAATGAAGCTGATCATATTGCCAAGTTAATTCCAAACATGTCTAAGCTTGGAAAAATTTTCGGGCTTAGTGAAAAAGAATTAGGGAGTAAGTTCAGAGCGGAAGAACTTGAAAAAGTCAATCAACTTCTAAATATATCAGATGGGCAAGATCTACAGGCTGAAACGGTTAATCAGGCTAGGGTTTTGGAAGGTTCGGTTCGTAATACGGGAATTCATGCTTGTGGGGTAATTATCACACCAGGTGATATTACTAACTACGTGCCAGTTTCCGTGGCAAAAGATTCAGATTTATATGTCACTCAGTTTGATAACTCGGTTGTAGAAAGTGCTGGTCTTTTAAAAATGGATTTCCTTGGATTGAAAACATTGACTTTAATCAAGGATACGGTAAAAATTGTAAAAGCAAAGCATGGTATAGAGCTCGATCCTGAAAACTTCCCGTTAGATGATGAAGAAACTTATGCGCTTTTCCAACGTGGAGAAACGGTAGGGATATTTCAATATGAATCTCCTGGAATGCAAAAGCACATGAAGCATCTTAAGCCAACAGTTTTTGATGATTTAATTGCCATGAACGCGTTATATCGTCCAGGTCCTATGGAATATATTCCAAGTTTCATTAGTCGTAAACATGGAGATGAAGAAATAGTTTACGATTTGCCTGAGACTGAGGAATACTTAGCAGAAACTTATGGTATTACGGTTTACCAAGAGCAGGTGATGTTATTATCTCAGAAATTGGCAGATTTCACTAAAGGTGAAGCCGATGTTTTGAGAAAGGCCATGGGTAAAAAGCAGAAAGCAGTTCTAGATAAAATGAAGCCTAAATTCATTGAGCAAGCTGCTGCAAAAGGCATGGATAAGACAAAGCTTGAAAAAATCTGGAAAGATTGGGAAGCTTTTGCAAGTTATGCCTTCAATAAATCGCATTCCACTTGTTATGCGTGGATTGCTTATCAAACAGCTTATTTAAAAGCACATTATCCTGCAGAGTATATGGCAGCTGTACTTTCTAATAACATGAACGATATTAAGTCCGTAACCTTTTTTATGGAAGAGTGTAAGCGCATGCGTCTACCTGTTTTAGGACCTAGTGTAAACGAAAGTTATTACAAGTTTTCTGTAAACCAAGACAATGCTGTTCGTTTTGGGATGGGAGCAATAAAAGGTGTTGGGCATGGTGCTGTAAAAACTATTGTAGAAGGTAGAAGAGAAGGTGGTAATTACAAATCTATCTTCGATTTGGCTAAGCGAATAGATTTAAGAGCAGCCAACAAAAAAGCTTTTGAAGGTTTAGCAAATGCGGGAGGTTTTGATTGTTTTGAAGGCACCCATCGCGCACAATATTTTGCAGATGATGGTGATGGTATCACCTTTTTAGAAAAAGCAGTGAAATATGGAGCTAAGCATCAAGAAAACGAAAATTCAGCTCAGGTGAGTTTGTTTGGTGAAGCTAGTGATGTNCAAATNGCCGANCCNCAAGTNCCNCCTTGTGAAGATTGGGGAACCATGGANAAANTNTCNCGNGAAAAGGAGGTAGTTGGTATCTATATTTCTGGTCATCCGCTTGATGATTTCAAAATAGAGATGAAAACCTTTTGTAATGGNACNATTTCAGCTTTTAAAGATTTAAATGCTGTNGTNAANAGAGAAATTACTTTTGGAGGTGTGGTAACNGATGTACANCATCGTGTAAGCAAACAAGGNAAAGGNTGGGCTTTATTTACCATNGAAGATTANTCAGATAGTTTTGAATTCAGAATTTTTGGTGAAGACTATTTAAANTTTAGACACTTNTTTGTGGTCAATTCCTTTGTNTATGTTAGAGCNTTTGTAAGAGAAGGTTGGGTGAATAGAGATACAGGTAAAAAAGGNGAACCAAGAATTCAGTTTAATAACTTCCAATTGTTGCACGACGTTATGGAAACCTATGCAAAGAANCTTTCTATACAATTAGATATTAATGATTTTGATGAGCAGAAAGTTNTAGANCTTCAGGAATTATTNAGNGTTCACCCAGGCACAAATAACTTAAACTTTATAGTTTACGACACTAAGGAAAAAATAAANGTAACTATGCCTAGTAGANTTCAAAAAGTNAAAATTTCTCAGGAGNTATTNCATGGTTTAACTAGTTATGATGTNCGNTATAAGCTAAACTANTATAANNCAAAACAATAAAGTTATAGTCAAATCAAATATAACCNGTGTAAGGTTTGGCAAATTTTTTGACTAATTTTGTGTATTAAAAAGAAGTAAAACTAATTTAAGATAAATATTATGGCATTAGAAATAACAGATGCAAATTTTGAAGAAACTGTATTAAAGAGTGATAAGCCTGTAATGGTAGATTTTTGGGCAGCTTGGTGTGGACCTTGCCGTATGGTAGGACCAATCATTGACGAGATTAGTACTGAGTACGAAGGTAAAGCAGTAGTTGGTAAGGTAGATGTAGATGCAAATCAAGAATTTGCTGCAAAATATGGAGTAAGAAATATCCCGACAGTATTGGTTTTTCAAAATGGAGAAGTAGTAGGTCGTCAAGTAGGTGTAGCACCTAAAAACGCTTACGCAGATGCAATTGATGCATTATTGTAAAAAAAAATCTTCTAAAAGAAATAATAAAAGGTTTGTCTATACTGCAAACCTTTTTTAGTTTAGATTCTATTAGTTTTTTGGCGTTACACGCTTTCAGCCTGTCGCGCTTTCCGCTATATCTTTATTGTTTTAAAAAAACAATAAAGGATGCCGTTGCAATCACTAACGCACCAACCAATAGTCGTTTCAAAAACTAAAATTTATACAAACCAATAGTAGTTTCTTCCTTTTTGGAAGGTTAGGATAGGCTTATGGATTTACAATTAGAACTCAATAAAACAGGCGGATTTAAAAACCTAGAGCTTTTAGCAAAACAAGTTGTTGAGGGTTTTATTGCTGGGATGCATAAAAGTCCTTTTCATGGATTTTCGGCAGAATTTGCCGAACACAAAATTTATAATCANGGGGAAAGTACTAAGCACATAGATTGGAAGTTGTTTGCAAAAACAGATCGTTTATATACTAAGCGTTATGATGAAGAAACAAATTTAAGATGTCATCTCATTGTAGACAATAGTACCTCGATGCACTATCCTAAATCTGCTGGTACAACAATAGATAATCTTAACAAAGTAGCGTTTTCTGCATTGGCTTCCGCCTCTCTAATGCATATTCTAAAAAAGCAACGTGATGCCGTAGGATTAAGTATTTATAGTGATAACTATGATTTTTATGCGCCAGAAAAAGGAAGTGAGCGCCATCATCAAATGTTGTTGAGCAAGTTGAGTGAAACTGTAGTTTCTAAGCCAGACACTAAAACTACAGAAACTTATAAGTATTTACATCAGATTGCTGAAAAAATCCATAGACGNTCATTGATTTTTGTTTTTACCGATATGTTTCAAACGGCAGAAGATGATGAAAAATTATTTGAAGCTTTAAGACATTTAAAACATAATAAGCATGAAGTGGTATTATTTCATGTTTTTGATAAAGAAAAAGAGCTAACCTTCAATTTTGACAATAGGCCTAAACGATTTATTGATATTGAAACCGGTGATTTCATAAATTTATATCCGGATAATATAAAAGATAACTATGAAAAATCTGTAAATGAGTATTTTAAAAACTTAAAGTTAAAATGTGGACAATACAGAATAAAGTATGTTGAGGCGGATATCAAGGCTGGTTTTAATAGTATATTGACGACTTACATGCTAGAGCGACAAAAATTTGTTTAGATATTTATCTATTTTTTTTGATTTTTGTTTGTGGAATTAAAAATGCGGTGTAT
Organism: Flavobacteriaceae bacterium; assembly: GCA_002706045.1. Taxonomy (GTDB): domain Bacteria; phylum Bacteroidota; class Bacteroidia; order Flavobacteriales; family Flavobacteriaceae; genus Winogradskyella. Next base: position 30,602 of record PAJL01000031.1, on the reverse strand, counting down.
ATTTGCCCTCGCAATTACGCAACGGTCTGGTAGTTCAGTTGGTTAGAATGTCGCCCTGTCACGGCGAAGGTCGCGGGTTCGAGTCCCGTCCAGACCGCAAAAATTGCTAAAGCTTCAAGAAATTGAGGCTTTTTTTTGCGGTTAAAAGATGTTGTGTTGTGCTCATCCTTAAAAGAGGATGAGACGTAGTAGAAACCTAAGTATTTAGGTGTTTACCAATGAAAGGCTTTCCTTTTTTCTTTATAGAAAATAGGGATGCTTTTTTGTTTTATGATGTTTGTAAAATTTTGAAAATCTAAAAGATACGTAACTTTACGTATATTATTCTATTGTTTGTTGTTGTACTTTTAAAATGTTATTAATTAAAAAGAATTACAATGCCAAATGTTATAGCTGTAGGGAATGTAAAGTCTGATGGGACTATTTATAATACCACGCCTGGTGTATCGATTAGTACTATGGGTGTTTATTCGGAAAATATGTATAAGGTTGAACTTCCATGTGGTTTAGTTCTCCATGATGATTATATTATTCAATTGACTCAAGAGCTGGTTGATGATGGAGATCAAGATCATTACTTTACCTCAATAGGTTATTTGTTTAGAACAAAAAAAGGTTTTCAAGTTGGTATAATAAAAGGTGATAATGGGCAATTTATAAAAGGATCTTGGAGTTTTACCATTCTTGATTTGTAGTATAGCTTTAGGGTATTGTTTTATCTTTTAAAGTGATAGTATAAAAGCTGTTGTAAGTGGCTTTTCTTAAATGGTTTGGTAAGGTAATTGTCCATTCCGGTACTAACAGATTGATTGATGGCGTCTGTTGTTACATTGGCAGATATACCAAAAATTATAACATCTTTATTATTTTTTCTTATTTCTCTTGTAGCTTCCCAGCCATCCATTTCAGGCATGTGAATATCCATAAAAATAAGGTGATAGTTATTTTTCCTTGACATATCTAAAGCTACTTTGCCATTATGGGCAACATCTGCTAAGATACCCAAATCACTTAAGAATTTCTTTAGAACAATAATGTTTACTTTATTGTCATCAACTATGAGGGTATTTAGTTTTGAGTAGTCTACTATATTATCATTATCACTAGGTTTTATGGAAATTTGATTTTGTGCAAGAGGAAAAACTACATGGAATTGAAATTCTGAACCAGAGTTGAGTTTGCTTTCGACAGAAATTTTACCATCCATTAAATTGATAAAGATTTTGCTTATGGCAAGCCCTAATCCGCTACCTTCATATTGTTTTTTTATACTGTTTTCAATTTGAGTAAAACGTTCAAAGATTGAATCTAGTTTATCTTTTGGGATACCAATACCAGTATCTTTAATGCTTATAGTAACTTTGAGACTATTGTTTTCTTCAAACGACTCAGAGTAGGTTACGGTTACTCCACCCGAATCTGTAAATTTCAATGCGTTTTTTAAAATGTTATTTGTGACTTGGAGAAATTTACTCTCGTCACCTACAACATTTAAGTTTTTTGTGTTTTTAAAATTAGAATTAAGAAAAAGACCTTTTTGTGAAAAAATATGTTGGTTAACATTAATTAGCTCTTTTATTTTTAATGAAGGATTAAAGATGTCTTTAGATAATTCAATTTTTCCAGATTCAATCTTTTCAAAATCAAGAATGTCGTTAACAATAGTGAGTAGGTTGTTGGATGACATTTCCATTAAATGAAGGTATTCTAAGTTAGTCTTGTTGAGCTTGCTAGTTTTTAAAAGTTCAATAAATCCTACTATGGCATGAAGTGGTGTCCTAATCTCATGACTCATATTGGATAGGAAATCGGTTTTGGCTTGAGATGCTTTTTCAGCTCGTACTCTTTCAGAATTTAAAGTTTCGTTTGCTTTTTTTAAAGCTAAGTTGGTGAGTCTAGCTAGCCTTGTGCTTTTTTTAGCTCTTAAGTAAAAGTAGGTTAATAGAGAAGTGAATAATGAAAGAATAATGCCGATAATCAGTGCAATGTTATTAACCCTTCTACTTTTAGCTAAAATCAATTTATTTGATGGAAAAACTTTTATAATCCACTCACGGTTACCGACATCGGTTAAAGTCAATTTGTTTTTATATTCAATATTCCTGGAGCTTTTTAATTTTATGTCAGTATTAGTTTTGAAAAATAAGCTTCCTTTGTTATCATATAATTCAACTGAATATTGATCTTCAAGATAATCTACAAGGTGATTAAAACTGTCTTCAAAGTTCATTCCTGCTGTAATGGTTCCCTGAAAATTATGATTGTAGTAAACAGGAACATCCACTAAAAATGAGCGACCACTTTGTGTGAGCTTTAGCCAAGAGGTCATATTTATTTTATTTAGCTTGGTATTAGTAATCCAATCGTCGCGTCGGTAGTCTAATTTTGAAATATCTAGATTTAAAGCGGCTTCATTACCTTTTTTAGGGACGATTTTTTTAATAATCATTGAGCTGTCAATCCACTCAATAAATTTAAATGATGAATTTTGGTCTATGATTAAATAAGCGTCATTTTCCCATCTAGAAAAATAATCTCCATTAGATTTTTCAAGTCTATCTCTAAGGTTTTTAAGTCTGTCAATATCAGACTTTATAATGTTTTTGAATTCTTTAGATAATAGTCTTCCTGTATCTGTTAATTGTTGCTCAATTACAGAGTAATGTTCCTTAACAGATGAGAGGTACAAAATGTATACTACTGTAGTTAGTACAATGAATGTAGATAGTGGTACAATTAACTCTAAATATCTTCTTTTAATCATAAAATTAACTATATATAAAAATAAGATTTTTTGCTTGAATACATGAATTTTATAAACAAGATATTAACAGTGTTTTTGCGTTTTGACGACAAATATAGTTATTTAATCGATATTTTCTTTGCTTGCAGTAAAATATGTTATATGTTTGTAGTCCTTTTTAAGCCCCTCAAATTCTCTTATTAAGGAATTTTTTAATCCATTTTTCTAAAAATTACTAGACTTTCGTCTAGAAGATTCCCTTGTTTTTATTTTAGTACGTTTTAGGTTTTACCTAAATAGTTAATTATCCATTCCCTTCCCTCAAATTCAACACTTTGTGTTGTGCTGAACATGTAACTATATATTAAATCCTAAATTAATACTTATGAAAACCCTAAAAATTACTTTAAGCTTAATCGCTGTTTTATTACTTACTGTTTCTGGAGTTCAATCTGAAGATACGCTTGTAGTTTCAGATGAAAATGAAATAAAGCAACCTACAAAAATAGATTTGTTAGCCCATGAGGGAAAGAAAGAAATTAAACTACCAGGACAAGGTTAGAATTAAAAAAATAAAAATAAAAATCAAGGCTCATATCTATAGATATGAGCCTTGATTTTTTAATAAAATTTATTCTAAATTTGATAGATCTTTTAAATACACTCTTCTTGAAGAATTTATTGTTTGTTTTTTTTGTTTTTCTTTTCGCTAATCTGAATGGGCAATCTATTAAAGGATTATATGATTCTGTAAGCTATTATAGAGATTTGTTTTCTAACAAATCTTTATCTTCTGATAGAAGACTCGATTATGCCAAGAGAGCTAACGATTTAGCAATAAAAATTAAAGATGACTCTATCTCTCTTGCAACTAGTAGGGATCTTGCTTATTCGTATTTGATTAATGGTGATTTTGAAACTTTTAAAAATGTTAGTTTAGTTAATCTAGAACTGGCGAACAAATTAGAAGATTCATCTGCGATTGCGTTTACGAATAAAAACTTAGGATGGTATTATTATCAAATAGAAGATGACAATATAAGTGCTTATCCTCATTTTTTAAAAGCATTACAGTATTTTGATGATTTAAAAATTATAAAAGAAAAAGCTGAGATCCTTTATAGTATTGCTGTTATTCAAGATAATGAAAAAGATTATTTAGGGAGTGAACAAAATGCAGTAGAAGCGTTGAGGATCTTCAATAGAATTTATGAAAATGAAAATACTCTTGATAAATATTTGGTATTAAATCTTTTAGGTAGTGTGTCAAATCAATTAGAGAATTTTGACAAATCAATTGAATATCATAAAGAAGCATTAAAAATATCAAAGGAATTAAAAGATGATTATAGTCGCTATTTAGGGTCTATGAATAATTTAGCCTTACCTTATAGAGGAAAAGGAGATTATTCTACAGCCCTAAAAATATATGACGAATTACTAAATGAGCCAAGGTTAAAAAAGAACGATATAGTCTTATATTCTTTAATTGTTGATAACAATGCATTTACAAAGTTTCTTCAAGGTAATTATGATTTTGAAAGTTTAGAAAAAGATTTTAAGAAAGCTTTAAATATATCAGATAGTATTCAGGACCCTTATATTAAGTTAGCCTCAAGCATAGACCTTGCAAAATTTTATAAGGAAAATAATAAAATTGATTCTTCATTAAAATATGCAAAGACAAGTTATAAAATTTCAAAAGAAATACCTATTAATGATTTGTATCTAGAGTCTATGCTTCTTCTAGCTGATTTGACATCTGGTGAAGAAAGTAATAAGTATCTAGAAGAGCATATAAAACTTAGTGACAATCTTCTCAAAAAGGAACGCAATGTTAGAAATAAGTTTGCGAGAATAGAATTTGAAACCGATAAGCTTGAAGCTGAAAATGAGCAAATATCTAAAGAGAATCTTTATCTGGTGATTTTATCCATAGGATTGCTTTTAACTGCTATTCTTGTCTATATTGTTATATCTCAAAGAGCTAAAAACAGAAAGCTTAAACTAATACAAGTTCAACAAAAAGCCAATGAAGATATTTATAATCTTATGCTAGGTCAGCAAGATAAAGTAGATGAGGCAAGAGCAAAAGAAAAGATAAGAGTTTCCAAAGAATTGCATGATGGTGTACTTGGTCGTCTTTTTGGTACTAGACTTAGTTTAGATAGTATCAATTTTAAGGACGGTAAAGAAGCTATGATGACAAGGGCTAACTACATAAGTCAGTTAAAAACTATTGAAGATGATATTCGTAAAATATCACATGAGCTCAATACAGATTTTGTTTCGGGTTCTGGGTTTATGGATATTGTTACAGAGCTTATAGAAAATCAAGCCCAAGCTTATGGTTTAGAGCAAGAATTCAATTATTGCGACGATATAAATTGGGATGTAGTTCCAAATAAAACTAAAATCAACATTTATAGGATTATACAAGAATCCATGCAAAATATCTATAAACATGCCAATGCTAAATCCATTAAAATTAGTATATCATTAGAAAATGATGTAATTTGCTTGGATATCATTGATGACGGAGAAGGATTTGATGCCTCAAAAAATAAAAAAGGTATAGGTCTCAAAAATATGACCTCTCGAGCAGAGGATATTAACGGAAATATCACCTTTAATTCTCAATCAGGAAATGGTACAATTGTTAATGTTAAGATTCCCTACACAAACCAATCAACATGAAACATATTAACATTTTAATGGTAGACGACCACCCAATAATCATAGAAGGCTACCAAAATGTTTTAATGGCAACAAAAGAAGACGACCAAACCCTACTTATAGATACGGCAAATAACTGCGACACAGCTGCAATAATGATAAACAGAGCTTCAAAAAATACGCACTATGATGTATGTTTTTTTGATATAAGCTTGCCTGCATCTGAAGACGGAAGGTATACTTCTGGTGAGGATTTGGCTTTATTGGCCAAAAAAACAATGCCAAACGCAAAGATTATTATTTTAACGATGTTTAATGAGTCTTTCAGAATTCATAACATTATTAAAGAAATAGATCCAGATGGCTTTTTGATTAAAAGCGATTTGACGTCTATGGAATTAGCAGATGCTTTTCAGCATATACTGAAATCACCTCCATATTATAGTAGTACGGTGAATAATTATGTAAAGAAGACATTTACAAGTGAAATCTACGTCGATGACATCAATAGAAAAATACTCCATTTATTATCTCAAGGGATAAAAACTAAAAGTCTTAATGAGTATATTCCGTTGTCTACAAGCGCGTTAGAAAAAAGAAAAAAACAGCTTAAATTATTGTTTTCTGTTTCGGACGGAAAGGACGAAACTTTACTTCAAGAAGCTAGAGAAAAGGGGTATTTATAAAATATTATGTTAAATCTTACATTTTTGTAGTGGTAAAAATGAGCTTGAAACCTTTGCTATTGCTAAGAATTACGGTTTTTCCACATCAATTTTGCGGTTTTACCGCAACAGATTCTTAATTCAGAAATATATATTTACCACAGTCAACAAGAATTAATTAATCCCTTTTTTAAGTAATTGTTGAGTTAATAGCAAGAAAACGAAACCTAGTTATGGAGATAACTAGGTTTTGTATTTTATAGGTTTTTGTTAATACCAATGACCATTATAGTTTGATAATTTTACAACAAAAAAGCCAAAGTAAATTACAGCTACAATAAATTTTAAAAATGTTGAAGCTATAAATCCTAAAAACGAACCAAAGGCTGCTTTTAATGCCTTATTCATATCATTTCGGTGGATCATCTCTCCAATCAAAGCACCAAAAAAAGGCCCAACAATAATCCCAAAAGGTATTGGTGTTAATAATCCTACAATAAGTCCGAGGGTAGTTCCAATCATTCCTGCTCTACTACCTCCAAATCGTTTAGTGCCAATTGCTGGAATTATGTAATCTAGTATGTAAATAAAAATAGCGAATAGAAGTGTACCAATTAAAAATGTTTGACTAAGTTCTATACCATCTGCAAAATGTAAAATCAATAATCCAACCCAACTCGTCAGAGGTCCTGGTAAAATTGGTAAAAAACTACCAACAATACCTAATATCATAAAGGCTAAGGAGAGTATAACTAAAAAAATATCCATTCGTAAAATTTAATTCACCTATAAGACGTCATACTAGATTTAAAGTTACATTTTCAACTAAAAAATTAGTTTAAACTAATTTTTTAGTTATATTTACAGTGTTCGTAATTTTAATTTTTTTGAAACATGAAACAGTTAACCAAGGCAGAGGAAGAGATAATGCAAGCTTTATGGGAATTAAAAAGAGCCAATGTTAAAGCGATAATTAATATGCTTCCTGAGCCGAAACCCGCTTATAATACTGTGTCTACAATTGTTAGGATTTTAGAAAGTAAAGGGTTTGTAGATTATGAGAAGAAAGGTAAAGGACATGTTTATTTTCCTGTAGTTGCAAAGGAATCCTACAGTAATCAATCTATTAATAAGTTGGTTGATAATTATTTTCAAGGTTCTTTTAAGAGTATGGTCTCTTTCTTCGTTCAGAAAAATGATGTTGATGTTAAAGACATTGAAAACCTACTAGAGGAAATCAATAAAAACAAATAGTTATGCTTTACACAATTTTACAAATAATAGCATTTCAAGCTCTGTTTTTGTTGGTTTATGATTTGTTTTTAAAACGAGAAACTTTCTTTAACTGCAACAGGACTTATCTGTTAATCACAGCTTTACTGTCTTTTACTTTACCGTTTCTAAAGTTTCCTGAATTAAAGAAAATAACCAGTGAAGATGTTGTGATTCATTTACCAGAAGTCTTCATCGGTACAAAAACTCCATCAGTTAACGACGTTAAAATCGCCGAGTATACAGGAATAGCTTTAGAACAGCCACAAACACCAATTTGGTCATACGTATTTTGGATTGGTGTAGGCTTAGCAACTTTGTTGTTTGTTTTTAAAATCTCAAAATTATATTGGTTAAAACATAAAAACCCAAAACGATGGAATGGCAATGTGCTTATCGTTAGGCTAATAAAAAGCTCTGCTGCTTTTTCATTTTTTAATACTGTCTTTCTTGGTGAAAAAATCCCAGAAAATGAAAGGCAAACTATTTATGAGCACGAGTTAGTGCATATAAAACAACTACATACTTTGGATTTAATGGTTTTTGAACTTATGCGAATTGTATTTTGGTTCAATCCATTAATTTATATCTATCAAAGTAGAGTAAAGGAATTGCATGAATACATTGCAGATGCTAAAGCTGTAAAACAACATGGTAAAGCTAATTATTACCAAAGTTTGCTTAATCAAATATTCGATGTCAATAATGTGTCGTTTACTAATACATTTTTTAAAAAATCATTAATCAAAAAACGAATAGCGATGTTACAGAAATCAAAATCAAAACAGGTGAATCTCTTTAAGTATGCCTTTTTAATTCCATTGGTATTTGGGATGTTAATTTATTCTTCAATAGAAGTGAGTGCACAGCAAAAGATTGTGTTAACTAGTGATGTGGAAGAACAAGAATTGACGGATGAAGAATTAATAGCATATTATTATGAGCAAATATCAAAGCTTTTAAGTGATGATAAACTGTCAATATTTGATAAGGAAATCTCAAGCAAATATGATTACACGCAAGAGAAGTACATTCCAACTAAAGACGAATATCTAAAATATGTTGCTTTTAGAAGACAAATGGGTGAGCATTTCAAAAGGATGTCTGAAAATCATGGTAATACCACTGAAAGACAAAAAAAAATGTTTAATGAAATGATTTCGTTCAATCAATCTTATGATGAATATTTAGCTTACTTAAAAAGTGATGAAGCAAAAAAATACAGAGATAATGCAGATTATAACAGAACATTACGTGTGATTTCAAAAGATATAGATAATCTAACTGAAGCAGAGCACACAGATGCCTACGAAAAAACTAAAGATGTTTTAAAGGGAAGTTTGTACCGAAAACTGATAATTAGTGATGACAATGAATCTGAAGAAATAACAAAAAATAATTACAATGCATTAGTGCGGTTTTTTTCAGTGGAAGAAATAAAGATTTTATTGTCTAAAGTTGAGGTCGTTGAAATTGAGGAAGTCGATAAAAATATAGAAGTTCCTTTTTCAGTCATTGAAGAAGTTCCAACAACAAAAAAATGTAAAGATCTATTAAGTAGTGCTGAAAGAAAAGAGTGTATGACAAGTTTTGTAAACAAGCATGTTAATACTAATTTCAACCTTAATGTTACAGAAGGTATGACATCTGGTAAGAAGAGGATCTTTGTACAGTTTAAAATTGATACATTAGGTTATGTTAAAGATGTTAAAGCTAGAGGACCAAGTAAAATTTTAGAAGAAGAAGCTATAAGAGTTGTAAATACTTTGCCTCAATTTGTTCCAGGAAAACAAAAGGGTAAGGTGGTCACAGTGCCTTATTCGTTACCTATTGTTTTTCAGGTGGCTGATAAAAGTTCAATTTCTTTAGAAGAGCGATTGAAAGAGTTAATTACACAAAGAGATAGGGTTTTGCAAAATTCTAGCGAAAAAAATCCAGTAGTTATACAGTTAAATGAACAGATAAACTCTTTAAAGAAAGAAATGCAGAAGAATGAAAACCCTAACGAGAATTAGTATAGTCTATGAAGTTTAGTACCTGTGTTTTTTCAGTATTATTTTGTTTTTTAAGTTTTCATGCCCAAAATAGTCATATAGATCAGGCAGACGATTTATATTCTAGTGGAAATTATACCAAAGCTATTGAGGCTTATAAAAATTTAGAAAATAAAGACCAGATTTATGATAAAATAGCAAAAGCTTATATGGCTTTAGGTAATTATGGTGAAGCTTTAAAATTTTATAAAAAAAGTACTGAAGCAAATCCAGAGAGTAAGCTTATACAGTATGAGTTAGCTAAACTACTTTCTAAAGTAAAAAAATACAATGAAGCTAAAGATTTATTTAATGCATTGATTTTAAAGGATAGTCTCAACCCAAATTATCATTACGAATTGGGCATAGTTTTAGAAAAGGAGAAAAATCCCGTTGCTCTAGAAAAATTTAAAACAACATTTAATTTAGATCCAACACATCAAAAAGCCATATTTAAAATAGCTAAACACTATATTTTTAAGCGCAAATTTGAGTTGGCTCATCAAATAATAGATATTGGTTTAGATAGTTATTCTGAAAATATAGAATTAATAAGTCTCAAAGCGCAAGCTTACTATTATCAAGAATATTATACGCATTCTGTAGTCTGGTTTAAAAAACTAATAGACTTAGGGGAGGAGTCAGAATTCATTCATGAAAAATTGAGTATTAGTTATGCTGAAAATTATGAGTATGAAAACGCTATTTATCATAGAAAGCAGGTTTTAAGATTTAACCCTAATGATGCCAATACACTTTTTGTTATAGGTTCTTATTATGAAAAGTTAAGTGATTTTGATAAAGCTGCAGAATACATGGAGAAATCACTCTCGTTACAAGACCAGCCTCTGGATAATGAGTATGCTAAGTTAGCCAGAGTTTACAATAGTCAAAAAAAATATAAATTGGCTATCGAAGCTTTTCAGAAAGCACTGAAAGAAAATCCATCAAATTTAGCAACTGAATTCTTTCTTATTAGAACAAAAGAAGAGTATTATGCAGACCTTGATACTAAAATAAATCTGTACGAAAACTATATAAAAAAATATAAAGACGTTGGTACCTCTTATGCGGATTTTGCTAAAGTGAGGCTCAAAGATCTCAAAGAAGAAAAGTTTCTAAAATCAGAAGAGTAAAGGTCGCTCATGTTTTAAATAAAATATTGTACTTTTCGGTATCATAACACAATAAATGAATCGAATTGTTTTCCTTTTTGTTTTTCTACTGGTTACTTCCTGTGACTATTTTGAAAAGAAAAAAGTCTATCCTGAAGATTTACTTGAGGAAGAACTTCGAACATTTAATTGGAACGAAGTAGATACTTATCCAACCTTTTCAAGTTGTGATTCTGTAACAGGAAAAGAACAAAGCAAGCAATGCTTTCAAAATACTATAACAAACAGTGTTAATTCTTTTTTAGAAGGACAGAATATTATAGTTTCAGAAGATGTAAATGATACTATTAGGCTGAAAATTATTATAAATAATAAAGGAGATTTACAGTTAGAATCTATAGAAAGAAATCCTGAAACAGTAGAGCAAATTCCTGAAATAGATAGTTTGCTTAGNCAAAGTTTAAAAAGTGTTCCTNAAATTTATCCAGCNATAAAACGTGGGCAACAAGTTACTACAGCTTTTGAATTACCCGTAATTGTTAAGATAAACTAGTTGGCTATAAATTGAACTTGTAACCAAGCATTATGTCTGATGAGAAATCACCTTGATTATTCAAAAATACAGCAAATAATTCCCCGTAAATAATAGAGATATAACTGTTGTTTCCAACTTTAATATCTGAGCCAATCCCAAAAATTAATGGAGCTTCAAAAGAAGTGTTTTTATTATTAACTTCTCTGTCGTTTTCGTTCGTGTAAGTTAAACTTGAAAAATTAAGCGTAGCCAATTTAACTTGTCCAAAAATAGAAAACGCAGACTTATTGATTATGCGGTAGCGATAACCAAGAGCAAGTTCATTGGTGCTGTAATTAAAATCATCAGCATCAAAAGTATGTCTAGCTTGCAGAAAACCAGAATGTCTAGGTAATGCACTACCTTNAAAAATTTCGANCNCTCCAGCTATCAAGGGAACGATAGTATTATCAGGATTTTTAATAAAAGGATGATTGGTAAAACCACCAAAAATGCCTAATCTAAAACCTAATTTAGGATCAGCAACAGTTGAAACATACGACTGGTTTTGAGAGCTATTATAGTCACTGATATAACGTTTCAAACCGTATAATGTAAACCTTAAATTTTCTGTAGATTTTCCATCGGTAAGATTGCTCAGTGTGGTTTTGTATTCAGCTAGGTAATTACCTTTAGAAGCCTCTGTGTTTTTTAATTCTGTTATAGTACCATCTTCGGTTCTAACAAAATAGCGATAAGTTTTATTGTCTACAGTCCAAAGTAAATCTAAAGTTCCTTCTATTTCTGTGGTTAAAGTNAGCTCTTCGTTTTCTATTGAATACTGTTCTTGACTATAATTTGNTTGAAAGACTAANCAAAGAANAATGAATACTAAAGTTTTTTTCATTTTACAGNNCTTTTTAAGTAAAACTATGAAAAATAGCTGATTTTACATTATTTCTTCGATATTCTACCTTTCCAACGGTATGATTTAAAGAATGATAATATGGCTATAGCTACATTAAAAAAAGGATAAACTATACTAGAAAATAGGTATGAAAACAAAAGGTGTTCTTGTTTAAAAAATCGTATAGTTTTAAAAAGCAACAGAAAATCAATACTGAATTTTATAACAAANAAAGCCATAGCAGTNTTTAAAGCCATATAGTCCATAAAGNCAGCAGGAATAAAGATTAAGCAAGTGTAGTTGCTCAACAANACAATTAGCCCAACTGCTTTAGCAAAAGTGTTATTGTATTTACTGGTTTTTGAAGCCCATCTTAAACGTTGATGAATTAAATCAGCAATCGTCTTAACAGGAAGTGTTTTNACTATNGCATTTTCACATTTAAGATAGTTTACTTTTTTAGCATCATATNTTACCATTTTTTCCAAAATNAAAATATCATCACCACTTGAAATATTNGTGTTACCCTTAAAACCTTCAACAGTATTAAAAACAGATTTCTTATAGGCCAAGTTGGCTCCGTTACCCATAAAAGGTTTGTTGATACCAAAACCGCCTATAGTTGCCCCTTGTAAGCTCAGAAAGTCTAAAGTTTGAAATCGGTTGAAGTATGAATTTCTATTTAAATATGTTACTGGTGCAACAATACAATTAGGGTTATTGGTTTGAATAAATTCATCAAAACTATCTAACCAATATTTGGGCAAAACACAATCGGTATCTGTAGTAAGAATCCACTCATATTGTGCGGTTTTTATAGCAGCCGTTATAGCGTCTTTTTTTGGTGAGTTCGATGTTCTCTTATTCTGAATAACTTTTATATTAACATGATTGTTGGGGAAAGTTTTCTTTTTAATGAAATTTTTTATGACCTCAACCGAATTATCTTCAGAATCATCATCTACTAAAATCACTTCAAATAAAGATCTCGGATAATTCAATTCTAAAATAGAATGTAATAATTGTGATAAATTTTCGGCTTCATTTCTAAAAGGTATAACTATCGAAAACTTTGTTTTTGAGGGTAAGTCTTTTAGTTTGAAATCTTCAACTTTATCAAAACCATAAGTTAACGTTCCTATCAATATTAGGTAGCTAATTATAATTGTTATAGCGATTATTGTAATCATGAAGTTTCTGGTTGAGGTAGTTTAAAATTAAGCACAAAATAGCTACCAAATAGACTTGGTAGAACAAAATTTAGGAGCCACATTATGGTTGATACAGATAATACAATAAGCTCATTGACTTCGGCATAACTGAATAAAAATACAGCAACACTTCCTTTTATAACAACATCAAAAATTGAGATTGAAGGGACAACTGATGCTAGTAAATACATGCTTGTAATTATAATCATTGCTTCAATGTAGCTCATGCTGGCTCCAAATAAGGTAAGCAAATAGCAAAACTGAAAAGAGAAAATGAGATATCGAAGTACAGAAAAACTAAGGTTTAAAAGATGAATCTTTGAAGGTGTGTTTTTAATAAACTTCGTGATTTTGTATAGCGAATAACCTTTTATATTAAAGCGTTTATGNTTCATTATGAATATGGTTAAAATANCCAATATCAAAAGAATAATACCGAGTTTCAACGCTATGTCATAACCAACTTCAATTTTATAAATTTTCACAAAATAAATAAGTCCAACAATTCCAAAAACAGATGTGGTAGCCATTTGAGCCATGTTGCCAAGAAGATTCATCAGTACTATACGTTTTCTAAAAGGTTTGGTATAATACATTGCTTTTGCTCCATAATCGCCTAATCGGTTTGGGGTAATAAATGACGCAGTTAAGCCACCAAGAGATTGTTCTAATGCCGATTTAAAAGAGATTTTCTTAATAGGAATCACTAAGTATTGCCATTTCAAAATTTCAAAAAACCAATTAAAACTGGTTAAAATGAGTAAAAAAATGATGTTTTTGACTGAAAAAGAGTCGTTTTCTTTTAAAAATGTTATAAAATCATTGAAATGAAGATTTTCATTTTTAATTAATTTGTAATAAATAAAATAAAATGCGCCAACAACTATACTTAACTTAATAAGTACAAAGAAGAATTGTTTAGTTTTGTAAGACATAGCGTAACGCATAGTACAAATAAAACCAAAANCTCAGAGATGCAGCAAAATTTAAAACAATACCTTTTTCTTTTNATGGTTGTGGTTATGGTTAACCTTGGTAATGCCCAATTTAAAGCTACAAGTAAATGGAAAGCACTTTTTGCTGTTGGTCTCAATAGCCCTTCTTCAAGTGGTTTTGTAGAAAATGCAGCAGCGCAAACTGTAAATTTTCCTACTGTGAATTTAGGTATTCAGCACATGTTTAAGAGTCTTTATGGAGTAAAGTTAGATTATGGTTTTAACCGATTTAAAAATGAAAGTGANTCTCCTGAATTTAAAGTAAACTATTCGCGTATTAATGCTCAGTTTGTTTTTGATCCTACTGCGTATATAAATTTCTTGCCGACTAGAATGAGTACTGTTTTACATGCTGGTCCTGGAATTAGTTTTGTAAAACCATTGGGTAATTTAGGAGATAACAAACAAACCTATATGAATCTTTTGGGTGGTTTAGAGTTGCATTATGCCATTAATGATAAAGTGGCAATTTATACTGATTTGGCTTATATCTATGGTTTAACTTCCTTGGATGATTACAATCCTGAGATAAGCGGACTTGGAGCTTTTAATGGTAGTGTGATTAACCTAACGTTTGGTATTGCTGTGTCACTTAGTGGTTGCCAATTTTGTGATTGATAGAATGAGTAAAGAAAAAATTATATTAGGTATTGATCCTGGAACAACAATTATGGGTTTTGGGTTAATAAAAGTCGTGGGCAAACAGATGCAGTTTATGCAATTAAATGAGTTGCATCTCAAAAAATACGACGATCACTACCTAAAACTGAAACTCATTTTTGAGCGNACAATAGAACTTATTGATACCTATCANCCTGATGAAATTGCCATTGANGCACCATTCTTTGGAAAGAACGTTCAAAGTATGCTTAAGNTNGGAAGAGCTCAGGGAGTTGCAATGGCAGCAGGTTTATCTCGTGAAG
Source organism: Flavobacteriaceae bacterium (assembly GCA_002706045.1). Classification (GTDB taxonomy): domain Bacteria; phylum Bacteroidota; class Bacteroidia; order Flavobacteriales; family Flavobacteriaceae; genus Winogradskyella. The sequence goes on along the minus strand of PAJL01000031.1, from coordinate 15,548 downwards.
TNCCNATAACCGAATATTCCCCAAAAAAAATAAAAATGGCCATTACAGGCAATGGTAATGCTAGTAAGGAGCAAGTCGCTAAGATGTTACAAAGTACATTGAAATTAAAAGAATTGCCAAAAAATCTCGATTCTACAGATGGTTTAGCGGCAGCGGTTTGTCATTTTTATAACCAAGGTCGAGTAGAAGTTGGTAAAAGTTATACAGGCTGGGCTGCTTTTGTGAAACAAAATGAGGATAGGGTAAAAAAATAGTTTAATAGTTATTTTCATTCCGTACTTAATGCGGAATCTATTTTATCATGCGGAATCTATTTTATGTGTTTATTTTTTTAGTTATGATTGGGTGTAAAGACAATCATAAAAACACTATACATCCTATTGAAGAAAATAAAGTTTTAAATGAAAAAATTAATACAGACGAATGTGAAGGTGTTGATTTAAAACTAGAAGCCACTTATCATAGGTCTGAATTAATGGAATTGTTTGCTAGAGAAGATTTTTTAAACCCAATTAACAAATTGCCTTTAGAAGAAAAAATAGATTCTTTGTTGAAGAATAAGGATGAAGTTTTTCATTTAAAATTAAATAATGAAGGTCTAAAAGAATTACCAAAAGAGATATTTCAGTTTAAAAACTTAGTTCTTCTTGATATTTCAGGTAATGACTTTACTGACAAAGAGAAATTAATAGAAGATTTAAGTAAATTACCTAATCTAAAAGTTTTGAAATTTATATGGTCTAAGCTTACCAAGCTTCCAGAAAATATAGAACTATTATCAAATTTAGAGGTGTTGTCATTAGCGAGTAATAATATTAAGCTTATAGATGAAGATTTAGGGAAATTGACTAAGTTGAAATTATTAAGTTTAAGTAATAATAGAACTCTAAAGGAATTACCAGAATCAATTAAAAATTTAAAATGTCTTCAGCTCTTAGACGTTTCAGGAACCGGTTTAAAAAGGTTAAGAGAAGAAATATCTGAAAATACTGAATTGGTAATTATCAACGCTAATGCTTCTAAATTGGAAACCTTACCTAAAAACATAGGAAACTTAAAAAAATTGGTTACTCTTAATGTAGCGTCCAATAGACTAAGAGAATTGCCAGAATCGATAGGTGAATTACAAAACTTACAAGACTTAAGCTTAGCTTCTAATGATTTAGAGAGTCTACCTGATGGGATTTCAAGACTAAAAAAAGTACAATTTATCTCCTTAGAGTTTAATAGGTTTAAGATNTTCCCAAANGAAGTTCTCGGTTTAGATAGTTGCTATAATTTATGGATGCACAATAACTCTTTTCCATCCATACCAGAAGAGGTTGGAAAGATGAAATCATTAACTCATCTGTTGGTAGATCACGAAATTATAACTGATGACAATATAGAAGCCATTAAAGCTATAAATCCAGAATTAAGAGTAATCAGAGAAGATACACGTAAGTACGTTAAAGGTTCAAAACGTAAAAACTAAATGGCAGGCATCTACATCCATATTCCATTTTGCAAGCAAGCTTGTCATTATTGCGATTTTCATTTTTCTACATCTTTAAAAAAGAAAGATGATTTGGTTAAAGCTTTGGTTAAGGAAATTGAATTGCGCAAAGCCGAATTCAATAACACCAAAGTTCAAACTATTTATTTTGGTGGTGGCACTCCGTCATTATTGACGAATGAAGAGTTACAGCTATTGATAGACTCAGTTTATAAAAATTATGAGGTTATTGAACATCCTGAAATTACGCTAGAAGCCAATCCAGATGATNTGTCAAANGACCGAATAGTTGAGTTATCCCAAAGTCCTATAAATCGNTTGTCTATTGGTGTGCAATCTTTTTTTGAAGCNGATTTAAAGCTTATGAATCGCGCTCATAATGCCGAAGAAGCAAAAGCTTGTATTGAAGAAGCAATAAAGTATTTTGATAACATTACGTTAGATTTAATTTATGGTATTCCAGGAGCATCAAATCAGCAATGGATTGAAAATATAGAATTAGCTCTGGGTTATGGTGTACCTCATGTTTCTAGTTATGCACTAACGGTTGAACCAAAAACAGCTTTAGCATCGTTCATTAAAAAAGGTGTTATTGACGATGTTGATGATGAGCAAGCCCATGAGCAGTTTCATATTTTAAAAGACAAATTAGAAGCTTCAGGTTTTGTTCATTATGAGCTGTCTAACTTTGGTAAAGAAGGTTTNTTTAGTAAAAATAATTCCGCCTATTGGCAAGGAAAATCATATATAGGTATAGGACCTTCAGCGCATTCTTTTAACGGTAAACAACGTGGNTGGAATGTCAGTAATAATTCAAAATATATNAAGTCTATTCAACAAGACCAATTACCAATAGANANAGAAACATTGTCATTGACAGATCGTTACAATGAGTANGTTATGACAGGTTTAAGAACNATTTGGGGAGTGTCTCTAGATAAGGTGGAAAGNGATTTTGGTTTGAGNTACAAAGAATACCTAAAAGAGCAGTCTAAAACTTTTATAAATCAACATTTATTGTATATTGATGATGAGCATATACGTGTCACTAAAAAAGGTCAGTTTTTAAGTGATGGTATAGCATCAGAACTTTTTAAAATAAACTTACATTGATAGCAACCATACAATACAANTCAAGAAAATTAAAAATAGATTTAACAAAGCCNTTAGATATTTCAGTGCCTTTAAGAGGNGATGAAACTAATGTTAATGCTTGGTATATAGAGCCACCAAAAATTGAACCTCAAGTTATGGATGGNGAGCCAATTAGTGTAGCTGATGGTGCTGTAGTCAATTTNAATACTATTACCTTCAACCCTCATGCACATGGCACACATACGGAAACTGTAGGTCATATTACGGAAAAAGTATATTCTATAAATAAGTACTTAAAACAGTTTTTCTTCCTAGCTGAGGTAGTCACAGTAGCACCTGAGAAATTGGATGAAGATTATGTCATTTCAAAAAAGCAATTAAAATTTGCACTTGGGAATAAAAAGCGTGAGGCTATAGTTATTAGAACATTGCCTAATATGAGTGAGAAAAAATCTAAGCAATACTCTAATACTAATCCGACTTATCTTTTAGAGGATGCAGCCAATTATTTGAAAGCTAAAGGTGTAAAGCACTTATTAATAGATTTGCCGAGTGTAGATAAAGAGAAAGATGGTGGAGAGCTTTTGTCTCATAATGCCTTTTGGAATACCAAAGGAAAATTACGTTTAGATGCTACGATTACCGAGTTCATTTATGTACCAAATAAGGTGAAAGATGGAAAGTATATGCTGAATCTTCAGATTGCATCTTTTGAAAACGATGCTTCGCCTAGTAAGCCTATATTGTATAAAATTATAGAATAACATGAAAACAACATTAAAGCTCGAGGAACTAGGAATGTTTATTTTGGGTATTTTCCTATTTAATCAGTTAAGCTATGCTTGGTGGTGGTTTTTGGCATTAATACTTCTTCCTGACATTGGGATGTTAGGTTATTTAGTAAGTACAAAAATAGGAGCTTTAACCTATAATATTTTTCATCATAAAGGTTTGGCAATAGCAACTTATTTCGTTGGCATATATTTTGAAATAGAACTTTTGCAGCTTGTGGGTGTTGTATTATTCTCACATGCATCATTAGATAGAATTTTTGGCTACGGATTAAAGTATAAAGACAATTTTAAAAGTACACATCTCGGCCAGATAGGAAATAACTAATTATGGAAACATTTTTTATAATTATTATCAGCATATTGGTAACCTTAGGTTTGGTTACCGTTTTTAGACAATGGAAAATAAAAAAGAAGACTAATGAGCAATCCATTATTCTTTTAGATAAAATTAAACGCGTTTGTAAGTTTATAACCGTTGAAGGTGATTTTGCTGAGATTTACCATTATGAAGACGTTAAGGAGAAATTTCTGAAGTTAATTTCAAGCAGAAAAAAAGCATTGGTGGTAATTAATGCTAAGGCTCATGTGGGTTTCGATTTAAGTAAAATTCAGTTACATTCAAATTCAAAAACTAAAACCGTAACCTTATCTCATTTTCCTCAACCAGAAGTCTTATCCATAGAAAGCAATATTAATTACTATGATAAGAGAGATGGTATGTTTAATAGGTTTGAAGCTTCTGATTTAACCGATTTGCATACTAAGGCTAAAGAACATATTATGGATAAGATTCCTGAAAGTGGCTTGTACAATATAGCAAAACAAGAAGCCTTAGAAGCTATTCACCTCATTGAAAATCTTGTTGAAACTATAGGTTGGACATTAGATTATTCCGCATTAAAAATTGAAGAAAGTGATAAGAAACTTTTAAAATGAATATAGAAGACTACAGAAATTATTGCATGTCTAAAAAACAAGTAACAGAGCATTTTCCTTTTGATAATGATACGTTGGTTTTTAAAGTCTGTAATAAAATGTTTGCTCTAGCATCTTTAAAACGTTGGGAGGAAGGTGAGGCTTTTGTAAATTTAAAGTGTGATCCTGATTATGCGCAAGAATTGCGTGCAGCGTATGAAAGTATAAAACCAGGTTATCACATGCACAAACAACAATGGAATAGTGTTTATGTCCTTACTGGTGAATTATCTCAAAAACTCATAAAAGAATTAATAGATCATTCCTATGAAATGGTCGTCAAAGGTTTACCAAAAAAGTTGAGGGAAACACTTAATTAATATTATTTTTGCGCCATAATTTTTCAATATGTTATCAGAAAAAGAATTACAACAGCGTAGTAACTCCAAGTGTGAGTTATGTGGCAACGAAGAAAATTTAGCCGTTTATAATGTTCCAGAAACAAATGATTTGGCAATCTATGCCTGTTCAACTTGTATTGAACAAATGGACGATTCAGATAAAATAGATTCTAATCATTGGAGATGTTTAAATGATAGTATGTGGAGTGAGCACAATGCTGTTAAAATAATGGCGTGGAGAATGCTCAATAGAATTGAAGCCGATTGGACTCAAGATCTTTTAGGTATGATGTACATTGAAGATGATATCTTAGAATTAGCTAAAGCAGCAGGTGATGGTGTTTCTGATGAAAACAAAATTGTTCATAGAGATGTTAATGGTGTTGTTCTAGAACATGGAGATTCCGTGGTTTTAATCAAAGACCTAAAGGTAAAAGGCTCTAGTATGGTAGCAAAACAAGGAACAGCCGTAAGAAATATTAGATTAGATCATGAAAATGCTGAGTACATAGAAGGAAAAGTAGATGGTCAGCAAATTGTAATCATAACTCAATACGTTAAGAAGATCTAATCCTTATCTTTTTTATTAAAGAAATCGAAGCTTAGCGGAATCATAAATACCATGAATAAATATTGTCCAGATATTAATCCATAAAGGGTTATTCCTGCCAAAATTACCATGAGTATTATTTTGTATTTATACTTCATATTGTAAAAGTAAAATTCTTATTTCTAATCCGTAAATTTTCTTACAAAACCTTTTGTAAATAGGGTGTTGTTTGTCGAAAAAATCGACCCTAAAAGCCTAATAATCTAGTCATTTTGCCATTTATCGATTTTTGTGTTAATGCTCTAGAAATAAGTCAGATATTGAGCTTGTCCCTATTACTAAGAACACCAATTTATACTGATTAATAGCCCAAATTAGTATTAATGAATTAACGATATTTATTATGGATTTAGAAATTACAAGCTACAACAATCGGTACCAAATTAAAGGTAACTTAAACAAGTTGAATTTAAAAACCTTTAATGCGCACTTTGCTAATATTTTCGAAAAGCTAGACAATGTACTTTTAGATATAGAGCGTGTAGAAAGTATAGACAGAGAAGGTGTAATGGCATTAGCAAGATTACATAATGAATCTATTATTAAGTCAAAGAAGCTTTCAATAATTGGATTAGGCTGTAAAGAGCTTTACCAGCATTTTAAATCTGAAGAACCTGTACAAGAAGTAGAAGAGAGAATGCTTCCTACAGGTCCTATAGTAGCCGCATAAAATTTTCCTTTATACATATTTAAGTGTACTTTAAATGTCTATGGTGACAGATAGATATTATTGTACACTTTCTTTTTTGCGATATTAACAAGACATATCAGCTACAATTTTCCAGACTCCGTTTATCTTTTTAAAGATGATGATAAAGACACCATCAGCATTACCGACCTCTCTTTTAAGATGATATTCTCCCATTACCCAATAATTATCTCCCTCAATTTTAGAAACGTCATTAATTACAAAATTTAAAGAGCCACTTTCAGCTTTTGTAGGATAACCCTTTTTGTAGTTGTCTAAGGTATTTTTCCATCCGTAGGTCAAACCACGACTACCGTAAAATTTCAAAGAATCGTTTTTCCAATAGCCATCCATAAAACCTTCTAAGTCATGATTGTTCCATGCTTTTTCTTGATTATGCATTACCTCTAAAATCGCAGCTTTATCAGTTTCAAGAGTATTTTTGGTTGACTCTTGATGATTTTCACAGTTGATTAAAAGAATAAAACATAGAAAATAGAAGAAAGGCTTCATGATAATTAGCTTTAGAATTTTTCTAAAGTTAATAACATATTTTAAAGAATACCTTTTTGCTTCTTCAAAAATGTATCGGCTTGGTGCTGCATCAGCTCTCTTGCTTTTTTACGTTTGTAGTTCATTACGTCTTCCTCGTCAGCTATTTCGGTGTAGACTTTATTATTTATGTCATTATCGGTTTGCACTAACAATTTACGTTCGGCAACTTGTTGGTCTACCCACGATTTTATAACAGTTTCCTGGTCTTCTAATTTAAAATCGTATTCACCTTTTGGTGATAATAGTTTTGCTATGATCGGAGACGTTTCAATAGCTAAAAACAAAAGGAAAATAAAAAACGAAGGTAACCAAGGTAGAGTTCCTAAAGCGGTAACACGAGCCATTAAACCATCAAAATTATCAATGATTGGTTGAGACTCTGTAACGTTGGCACTGTAGTCGGATTGTAAAGCTATAATTTCATTTTCAATAGCTTCAATTTTAGCGTTGTTATCTGTTTTTAGTTGTTGTAATTCGGCTAAAGCAGCATCATGTTTTTCACGTTTTTCTTTGTAGACTGGACCTTTGCCAAGCTTCATACTTCCTGAAGTACCTTCGGCTTCAGTGATATAAGTGTCATATAAGGCATTTACTTCTTTTTCTTTTAAATCCACTTGAGATTTTAAACCTAAAATTTCACTTTCTAATACTGAAATCTTTGGATTGTACTGTTGCGCAATTTGATTTTGATTAGCTAAGGTTAGATCATTTTTTTGTTCTAGCAGCACCTGATTGATTTCCTTTTCAAAAATCTTTAATTCTAAAGGTTTCGAAATAACTACAGCGATAATTACTGCCAATAAAATTCTTGGAGTGGCTTGTAAAAGTTCGTCTATAAAATTATTTCGTTTTTTAATGGTTGAAACAATATAACGATCTAAGTTAAAAATCAACAAGCCCCAAACCAGTCCAAAAAATATTGATGTATAAAGATTGTCAAAAACGGTATAAAGTGCGTAGCTAGCAGCAATAGTTGCCATAAGAGCCGTAAAGAAAACTGTGGCACCAATGCCTGCGTATTTGTTTTGTTCTCCGTTAGAGCAACCGTCTAAAATATCGGTATCAGCTCCAGAACATAGGATAAAGAATTGTTTTAACATAACTATTCGGATTTTGATTGATTATTAGAACGCAAAATAGTAACAAATGTTACATAACTAGCCTAAAAATGTGGTGTTTGAGGCCAATATGATTTTTGTCATATCAAAAATTGACTGTTAGGGGTAACTTTGAATGTAACCAAAATTTATTAGGTCATGAGAACAACAGTAGTAATTGGCGGAAACTTTGCAGGTATGACAGCTGCATTGGAGTTGAAAAGAAAAGATCCTAAAAATCAAAGAGTTATTCTTATAGATAAATCTCCTTTATTTTTATTTATACCATCATTAATTTGGGTGCCTTTTGGAAGACGTGATATCAAAGATATTTCTTTCAGAAAAGATAATATCCTCAAAAAGAAAGGTGTTGAATTTGTGCATGCTGAAGCTTTGAAAGTTCTACCTGAGGAAAATAAGATTGAAACTACTAAGGGTGATTACGAATATGATGATTTGGTCATAGCTACAGGACCAAAAGTAAAATATGATGTAGCTAAAGGTGTGAAAGATTATGCGTACTATATTGGAACGCCAGATGGTGCTATGAAAACTAGAAAAGCGTTGAAAGCGTTCAAGGAAAACCCTGGTCCAATTGTAATAGGAGCTACACAGAATGCAGGTTGTATGGGAGCAGCTTATGAATTTTTATTTAATGTAGAAAAATGGTTGAGAGAACAAAAAATTCGTAAAAAAGTAGATTTATACTGGATTACTCCTGAAGTCTATTTAGGCCACTTCGGAATAGATGGTATGCCATTAGGCGAAACTATGCTTAAGTCTTTCATGAAAATGTTTAATATTAAGTACAGAACAGAAGTAGGTGTAGAAGAAGTAACAACTAATAGTGTGAAGTTAACGACAGGTGAGGTCATTGAAAGTAGTTTTACAATGTTGATGCCTCCTTTTGTAGGTGTAGATTTTGTTGTGAAGTCAGAAGGTCTACAGGCGAATGCTTCAGGATATATACCAGTTGATGATACTTACCAACATGTAACACATAAAAATATTTGGGCAGCAGGTATAGCAGTCGATGTAAAATTACCGTTTAAGCCTGGTAAGGTACCGTTCTCTGGTCCTAAAACAGGATATCCATCTGATGAAACGGGTAAAGTGGTTGCTGAGAATATTTTAAGAGTTCAAAAAGGTAAAAAACTTAAAGAAAAGCCTTGGGGGAAAATACCTGGTCTATGTGTCATGGATGCTGGAAAAAAAGAAGTGATTATTGTGAGTAACCATTTGTTTAAACCTCGAACATTTGCGATAATGATTCCTAATGTTTTATATGATTTTAATAAAGTACTATTTGAAAAGTATTTTCTTTGGAAAACAAGAAATGGATTGTCATTTCTGCCTTAAAGCAATAAAGCCTGTCTGAGAAATAGAAAATCTGTCATTCTGAATTTATTTCAGAATCTTTTAAAATAGATTTTCTGTCTGTTTTAGAATCTGAAACGAGTTCAGATTGACAAAACAGCAATTTCTTAGACAGGCTTTGTTATTTCCCTATTCAGTTATTGTTATTTGTAAAGGAGATAGCTTATTGTCTTTGTCATCCTTAATATCAAATATTACAACGACGTCATCAACTTTAATACTTTTAAGATTGGCTATTGTTGTTTTTGATAAAGTGTTCCCTTTAGTGTAATCGGTTATAATGCCTGGTATTTTTACTTTGAATTCTGATATTTTCCCAGATTTCAAGGACAATTTCAATTTTTTAAATTCTGCAATGGTCATTTCTAGTTTTGGAGACTTTAGTGTTTTTCCGTTTACAATTGGAAGTTGGTCTTTTTGAATCTCTTTTTCAATCCAGAACTTAGCAGTGCCTTTGTTGTTTTTAATGTTGGTACTAACACTGATTTTTGGGTTAGCTTTAGTGATTTTTAAAATATCATCATAAGACACTTCTTTGTCATTAAAGTAATAAGTGATATCACCATTTTTTAAGCTTTTTACAAAATTATGTGCTGATTCTTGTGGAGTTTGTTCATTTAAATCAATAGGGATTTTGCCTGTGCTATTACCATCATCGTCAATAAATTCGTAAGAGGCGTTTGTCACTTTAACCTTCCAAGGACTACTAGGATTATTTATACTATCTATCTTTTTTTCAGTGTCTGCAGAATTACTGAAGATTTTCTTTTCCATGGCTTTGGCTTCATCTAAAGTTAATCCAGAATAAAGATTAAAAGATTTCTTTGGTAAGTTTGATTTAGACACATTTTCAAAATATGAAATACTGCCACTAAAAACATTAACCTCTTTAAGTTTCGATTGAATCGATTTAGCTAAATCAGTACTTTTATTTTTTTCTACTATAATCGAAGCCATAACATATTTTCTGTGGTCTTCTTTAGTTAGATGTTTGTTGAGCTTAGCAACTTGTGTGTTAATGGCATCTAGTTTAATTCGTTTTCCATTTAATTGAATGTTATTGTCACTATCAATATAGATTTCTATAGGTTGAATTTTATTAGTTTGAGAAACTCCACTAGCATTTGGTCCACCTTTAGTTTTATTAGGTGTTGGTGGCGGAGGTGGAGGCGGAATTTCGCCATCTCCCTTTTTTACTGTTGGAGTTTCTGGAGTAGGAGGAGGCGGTGGAGGCGGAGGAGGTGGGAAATTAGGCCAAGGCTCAGCATTGTTTCGCTGTTTTTCAGACATTATATTCCTGTATAAGTTGTCGTATTTATCATATTCCTTTTTCTTGATTATAGGATATGGGCTTTTGTTATTTGTAGATTCAGCCTTTTTCATAGCCATATTAATCTTTTTGGCCCAAGTATTATATTCCGCCACTTGTTTTTCTGTTGCTTGTTGTTGACTTAAAATATCTTCAACTTTTTGCCATTCACTATCTTCAGCAGGAACAGGAGGTGGAGGTAAAATTTTGTGTTTTTTTAATTCTTCTTTTGTAAATGAATTATAGATTTTATCTGCTTTAGCTTTCAAAATTTTTAATTCGGAATTGTCAGAACGAGATCCTTTTAAATATTTAGAAATAGCATTAGAATAATTCTTAGTGATTTGGTTGTATTTGTTTACCTGAGAATCTTGGTAAGCTTCCTTAAATCCTTTTTTAGTGTATAGTTGATATTGGTTAGGTTGCGGAAACTTTTTACTGCGTGCATTTTTATGAACTATAGACCCAGTAAAATGTACAAAATCATCAACACTATAATCATTTAAAGCTGAATTGGGCACATGTTTGCCATCTATCCATACAGCATATTCTTCAGTGTTCTTAAAAGCTTCAAATTGCGAACTACTCGGTTTTCTTGCTTTCACTTTAGACAAGTTCATTTCAGGAACCATGCGATTTGGGTATTTCTCTACCGAAGCACGTTGAGTGTCATTCATTATATCTTCATAAATGATAACAGCTCGATCATATTTGTCTCCTATAATAACATTGGTCGCTTTGTACTTTGCTATAAAGTCACGATATTCTTGCATTAAAGCTTCAGTGGCTTTATCAGCTAAATTGTCTTTATTAATTAATTGTTCTTCTTCCGGTTTTTCAACATACTCACGTTCAGCAAAGCTGTAAAATAGCATTGCTATAATTGGCAGAAGCAGCAAAGTGCTTAACCAGATTCGGGTTTTTGAGGTTTGTGTTTTCATAATTGTAAATCGTTTTTTGAATGATGAATAATTGATGGCACTAGAGAGTTGATGACCTCCAGTGCTTGATGAAAATTGTAATAATATATTTTGATAAACCTTAGTGTTTGCACCTTGTTGCAGTACAGCGTCGTCGGCTAAAAACTCATGATTAAGCTTAATATGATGTTTTAAAACATACACCAAAGGATGAAACCAAAAGATAATTTGAAGAAACTCAACCAAAAGAATATCTACACTGTGCAATTGCTTAGCATGGGCTTCTTCATGAAGGATGACTTCATTGGGAATTTGGTTTTCTTCAAAGCGTTTTTGGTTTACAAAAATGTATTTAAAGAAGGAATGTGGAATGCGATATTTGGATAATAACACATAGATTAAACTCTGTTTTTTNTGTTTTGGATGNTCTGAAATTCGCTTATAAAGACGAATTAAATTCACTAAAAAGCGAATAGAAAGCAATATAACACCTAAAGTATAAACAGCCCATAAGATAGTTTCTAAGGTGAATTCTGGAATCTTTTCTGCAGGTAGCTCTACAAATTCTGCTTCAAAAGGTATATACATGTCTGAAACATCATAATCCATAGCCACAGGTTCAACATACTCTGTAATGGTAAGTGCAGGAATGGCTAATGATAATGCAAATGCTCCAAGCAGATAAAACCGTTTGAAAAGATGCATGGTTTGGCGTTCTAAAAGCAGCGCATAAAGGAGCCAAAAAACCACTAAACATGCAGAGAATTTAAAAATATAGGTTTCCATAGCTTATTTCTTTTCAATTTCTTTATCTATGATGGCTTTCAGAGCTTCTAATTCTGATTTAGTTAAGTCCGTTTTTCTAGTGAAGAACGANGCAAATTGAGATGCACTATNATTAAAAAATGTTTTAATAATGCCATTCACATGTTTAGAAAAATAATCTTCCTTCTTTACCAAAGGATAGTATTCTCTAGACTTTCCAAATGTTTTATAATTCACAAAGCCTTTTCCTATCATGCGTTTTAGTAAGGTTGCAATTGTTGTAGTTGCTGGTTTAGGTTCTGGATAAGCATCTAATAAATCTTTCATAAATGCTTTTTCAAGTTTCCAGAGGTGTTGCATTAACTGTTCTTCGGTTTTGGAAAGTTCCATTGTTCTACAGAATTAGAATTAACTCTACAAATGTAGAATAAAAAATTGAATTTCAAAATTATTGATAATCAAAATTTTACAAATCACTATCTTTGCAGTGTTTTTTAGAGGTGATATTTTAAATGAAAAAAACATTTTTATTTTTACTCATTTGTGTTGTAATTGTCTGTAAAATACAGTCGCAAACTATTGAAGATTTAATGAACGAGGTTAGTATTTCAAATCTTCAAACCAATGTTTCTATTTTGTCTGGTGAGCAGTCAGCAACCATCAATGGAAGTATACAGACTATCGTTTCTCGAGTGCAGAGTAATAATGATTTGGCGGCAGAATTTATTAAGGAACACCTTGAAACGTTACCAAATTTATCCGTAGAATTTCAGGATTTTAATACACAAGGAAATAATATTATTGCCACGCAGTTAGGGAAAACCAATCCGGATGATATTTATTTGGTTTGTGCGCATTACGATTCAGTAACAACGTATTGTGCAGATGACAATGCCACAGGTGTATCGGCTGTAATTGAAATTGCTAGAATTTTATCGTCTCAATGTTTAGATAAAACCATTGTTTATGCCCTTTGGGATGAAGAGGAAATAGGGCTGTTAGGTGCTAATTATTACGCGCAACAAGCAGCAGATGAAACAAACGGAAATACAAGAGATAATATTCTCGGAGTTCTTAATATGGATATGATTGGTTACGATGGTGATGCTCCAGGAACAGTAGGAGATAACGATTTTGATATTGACTTTAGAGATATTGCCAATTCCATAGCTATTAAAGACGATTTATTGAACATCTTAAGTACTTACACGTTTGATTTAAATCCGATTGTTGTAAATCCAGGGACCACAGCAAGCGACCATTCTCGTTTTTGGAATCAGAATTACTCAGCCGTTTTGGTTGGTGAATCTTGGGAAACNAATGATGAAACACCAAATTACCATACNTCTAATGATAGGGTAGTAGATATTGATTTTCAGTATATGNCNGAGTTGACNAAATTGGTTTTGGNNTATATGACNACTAAGGCNCAATTGGTGACAGTAGATAATACGATTTCAGTAACAGAGAACTCGCTAATGTCTAATGATACATCAGCTTCTTATCAATGGTATAATTGTGATACTAACACACCGATTTCAGGGGAAACAAATCAAACCTTTGTGCCAACATCTAGTGGTAATTATGCTGTTGAAGTTACAAACGGATCTTGTACAGAAATTAGCCTTTGCGTAGCATTTTCTTTGTTATCTTTCGAAGAGTTTTCAGATGAAGACATCCAAATTCATCCTAATCCTACAAGTTCTATTTTAAACATTGAGAATAATAGTCATTCTGAATTAGAAATTTCAATTTTTGATATTAATGGGAAAACAATTTTTAAATCCCATTCTGGAAATTCTACAATTCAAATTGATATAAAAAATAATGCTTCAGGTATTTACTTTTTAAAGCTCACATCTGAAGCAAAATCTTCTATTTATAAATTTGTAAAAGAATAACAATTCTTACCAATTTGAATTGTCATACTGAACTTGTTTCAGTATCTAATAATTAATATTTCGACAGGCTCCGTAAAACATTGGTAATTAAAACTTATCCTTTCAATTCTGTAAAATACTTATAAAACCAAGGAATAGTTTCAATACCTTTTAAGTAATTCCAAACACCAAAATGCTNGTTTGGCGAATGTATGGCATCGCTATCTAAGCCAAAGCCCATAAGGATGGTTTTACTTTTTAATTCTTGCTCAAAAAGAGATACAATAGGAATACTTCCACCACTACGTTGTGGAATAGGAGTTTTTCCAAAAGTCTGCTCATAAGCTTTAGAAGCTGCTTGGTAACCAACACTATCAATAGGAGTTACATAACCTTGGCCACCATGATGAGGTTTCACTTTCACTTTTACTGCTTCTGGAGCGATACTTTCAAAATGTGCTTTAAATAGTTGTGTAATTTCTTCCCAATCTTGGTTTGGCACTAAACGCATCGAGATTTTAGCATAGGCTTTACTCGCAATAACGGTTTTGGCTCCTTCACCAGTGTAACCTCCCCAAATACCATTAACATCTAGAGTTGGTCTAATGGAATTACGTTCGTTAGTAGTGTAGCCTTCTTCTCCATAAACGGCATCAATATCTAAAGCTTTTTTATAATTATCTAATGAAAACGGAGCTTTAGCCATTTCTGCACGTTCTTCATCTGAAAGATTTTCAACCTTATCATAAAAACCTGGAATTGTGATATGGTTGTTTTCATCATGGAGCGAGGCAATCATTTTTGTCAACACATTTATTGGATTTGCCACAGCGCCACCATAAAGTCCAGAATGTAAATCTCTATTTGGTCCGGTGACTTCAACTTCAACATAGCTAAGACCACGAAGTCCAGTTGTAATAGAAGGCACATCTTTAGCAATCATGCCAGTATCAGAAATTAGAATAACATCATTTGCTAATTTTTCACGATTAGCAGCAACGAATTTTCCAAGATTAGCACTACCAACTTCTTCTTCACCTTCTATCATAAACTTTACATTACAAGGTAACTCATTATTGGAAGTCATGTATTCTAAAGCCTTAACGTGCATATACATTTGGCCTTTGTCATCACAAGCACCTCTGGCAAAAATGGCACCTTCAGGGTGTTTTTCTGTATTTTGAATAACAGGTTCAAATGGAGGTGAGTTCCATAAATCTAATGGGTCTGGTGGCTGTACATCATAATGACCGTAAACTAAAACCGTTGGTAATTTTTTATCAATTATCTTTTCTCCATAAACAATTGGGTAACCTTCTGTTTCACAAATTTCAACTTGGTCGCAACCAGCTTTTAAGAGACTTTCTTTTACAGCATCAGCGGTGTTTAACACATCTTGTTTATATGCGGAATCTGCACTTATTGAAGGAATTTTTAGTAAATCAATTAGCTCGTCGATGAAACGTTTTTTGTGCTCATCGATGTAAGAATTTATGTTTTGCATAATAGTTATTTGATATCTAACAAAAGTAAGAATAATGAAAGGAATATTTTCTTAAATAAAACCTATTTGAATATTGAAACTATTGTTTATATTTGCAGTCCTTTTGCAGGCGTGGTGGAATTGGTAGACACGCTAGACTTAGG
>PAJL01000030.1 GCA_002706045.1 Flavobacteriaceae bacterium | reverse complement strand
GACAATAAAAGATGGCGTTTTTGTAACAGACATTAATGGTAATATTAAGTTTCATATTAACAAGGAAAATGGACTTTTAAATAATACTGTTTTAGGACAGTCTTTAGATGAAGACAACAATCTTTGGTTTGGGTTAGATAATGGTGTTGCTAATATTGAGCTTAATAATAGTAATTATTTTTATAATGATGTTTCTGGGCGGTTAGGTGCTGTTTATGATATAATTGAATTTAAAGATGTTATATATATAGGAACTAATACAGGATTGTTTAAACTTGATGAAAATGATCAATTAGACTTTGTAGAAGGTTCACAAGGTCAGGTTTGGGATTTAAAAATTATTGAGGGTGAATTGTTTTGTGGTCATAATGAAGGTACTTTTCTGGTTGATGGTGATGATTTTAAAATGATATCCTCTCACACAGGTGGTTGGACTATTAAAAAAGTACCAGAAACAGAATCAACATATATTCAAGGAACTTATTCTGGCTTGGTGAGGTTTAGAAAACATTCTGGTAGCTGGGAGGTTAAGCACTTAGGGAAAACTACTATTCCTTCAAGATTTTTAGTTTTTGAAAACTCTAAAACCGCATGGGTTGCTCATGCAACAAAAGGTGTTTTTCGAGTGAATTTTGATGAAAATCATGATACAATAACTTCAATTTCCGATTATCAAAATAAAGGGATTACTTCAGATTACAATGTAAGGTTGTATAATATCATGAATAACATTTGTTTTAAAGCAAATGAAGGATGGCAAAAATATGAAGCTATATTAGATTCAATTATACCTTTCAAACTGCTGAATGAAAAGTTGGGAAAAGATAATTATGTTATATCTGAAGAGGATGTTCAGCCTTTTGCATTAAAGAATAGTAGTGGGTTTATAAGTTTTAAATCTTTTACAGATGATAATGATGGCCTAGTTCTTAATGATAAGTTTTTGAAAGACAGATATATAATTGGTTATGAGAATATATCAAAGCTAGAAGATTCTTCCTATGCACTCAATCTGGATAATGGTTTTATGATTATCAATAGTACTTCAAAAAATAATATTGAATTATTTAAACCAGATGTCGAAAAAATTCTTGTGAATGGTAATCTTATATCTGCTGAAAAATCTTCAGTTGAGGCTATTGCTTTTAATTATAATAAATCTATTGTAGTAGAGCTTTCTTCGGCTAAATCTATAAATCATTTTTTTGAATACAAGATACCAGGTTTAAATGAAGGTTGGACTAAAGTTGAAGGAAATAGAGCGACTTTTAATAATCTAAAAGATGGCGTTTATGATATTTCTTTTAGGACAAGAGATACTTCTGGTAATATTTCTGAAGCTCATTCTATTAAAATTGATGTGTTGCCACCATGGTACCGAGATAAGTTAGGTCTGTTGTTGTATTTTGTAATTCTTGCATTGATTTTAGCTTCGTTTTATATAATGCACAATAGAAAAGTAGCTAAAGAGCAAAGAGTGATTAAGATTAAATATCAGAAAGAGCAACAAAAATTATTACGTGAAAAAACCTTAGAGAACGAAAAGCGCATTGTGCAATTAAAGAATGAATCACTTCATAATGAAATAAAGCTTAAGAGTAAGCAGTTAGCCAATAATGCAATGGCATTGGTTAAGAAAAATGAGACACTTCAAGAAATCAAAAAAGAGCTAATGTTAAATAAAGATGGGTTTAGTAATTACTACGCTTTTAAAAAGCTAGTTAAAAAGCTAGATAATTCAATAGTTCTTAAAGATGAATGGGAAGTTTTTGAAGAAAATTTTACTCAAGTTCATGATGAATTTTTTGAAATACTAAAATCTAGACATTCTAAACTTACGCCAAAAGATTTAAAGATCTGCGCATACATCAAAATGAATCTTTCATCAAAAGAGATAGCTCCTTTAATGAATATCTCTGTGAGAGGTGTTGAAACTCATCGTTACCGTCTAAAAAAGAAGTTGGATTTAGAAAATGACATTTCTGTCGTTGATTATTTGTTGAATATTAAAAAATAGACGTATTATTTTATTCAATACTCAAATTTAACTACGTCATTAGTACGTCAATTACCCGTTTTGTTTTTAACTACAACGTTTTTTTAATAGTTTTAAGCTACGTCAACAGTAAGTTTTTTTAATAAAAACGCAAATACTCCATAAATGTGGCGTAATTAAAATGTAAACCGATGTTAACACTATTTAACATTAGATTATAATTTAGACACTGGAATAAAAACTAACTATCTAATCTAATATTAATTAATTTTATGAAAACAAAAATTAGTCTATTGTTAATGCTATTTTTTTCATTTAGTGCCTTTGCACAACAGATGGATATAAATGGTGTTGTAACAAGTAAAAGTGATGGTTTGCCTTTGCCCGGCGTAAGTATTATTGTTAAGGGTACTACAAGAGGTACAACATCAGACTTTGATGGTAAGTATTCGATATCGGTCAGTAGTGGTGATCAATTAGAATATAGCTATCTAGGTTTTAAAACAATGGTTATTACTGTTGAAAATCAAACAACTATCGATGTTTCATTAGAAGATGATGTAGAGTCTCTTAATGAAGTTGTTGTGGTCGGTTATGGTACGCAGAAAAAAGCAGATTTAACAGGAGCTATATCAACTGTGAAGTCTGAAGATATCGCGCGTACTCCAAATAGTAACGTTGCTCAATCTTTACAAGGTAAAGTTGCTGGTGTACAAATTACTAGTAATGGTTCTCCTGGAGATTCGCCAACGGTGAGAATTCGTGGAGTGGGATCATACGCTGCAGGAAATAATCCGCTTTATGTCGTAGACGGTATGTTCTATGACAATATTGACTTTTTAGATAGCAGCCAAATTGAAAGTTTTTCTGTTTTGAAAGATGCGTCTTCTGTATCTATTTTTGGTCAAAAAGGGGTTAATGGTGTTATCATCATTGAAACTAAAAGAGGAAGAAAAGAACAAAAGCCAGTGTTTACTTATAATGGGTATACAGGTTTTCAAACAGCACAGAATGTTGTTAAGATGGCTAATGCTGAACAGTTTGTAACTATGGCTTATGAGTCTGGATCAGATGCAGACATTCAATTTGTCGAAAATGCGATTCAACGTTATGGAAGAAGTCGAGTAAACCCAAACATTCCCAATGTTAATACGGATTGGTATGATGAAATATTAAGATTGGCTCCTGTTTCAAGTCATAGTATAGGTGTAACTGGTGGTAGTGAAAATGCTAATTACAGTTTCAATTCTAGTTATTTTTCTCAGGAAGGTATATTAGATATGAAAAATGAATATGAGCGTTTTAATATTCAATCAAGTGTTGATATTAAGGTGTCTGATAGATTAAAAGTTGGAGCTAATATGGTTTTTAGTAACGCAACTAAGTATAACCCTGAAAATAGTGCATGGTTTCAAGCTTATTTTGCTGTTCCAATACTGCCAGTTTATGATGAGTTAAATACGGAAGCAACTCCTATACCATTTTCTGATGCAAGAGTATTAGGGTATCGTGGCTCTCAAAACCCATTTCCTGTAATGACATTCAATAATAACAGGTTAAAAATTAAAAAAATATTAGCGAGTGCTTACATGGAGTACCAGTTAATACCAGATAAATTAAAGTTTAGAACCTCTTACAGTCACGATTTTTCTACGATTTCTGAAAGAAATGTGAGGTTGCCATATTTTGTGTCTCAGAACTCTCAGAGAGAAGTTTCTTCTATTAGAAGAGCTAATCAGGAGTATTCTAATCAAATATGGGATAATACATTAACATATACCGAAAGTTTTGGTAAACATAATTTAACTCTTCTTGCAGGATCTTCATTTAGAGATGAGCAAAGAAACGTATTCCAAGCTACAGGAGACAATATAAGAGGTGTACAGTTAGAGAGTTCATGGTATTTGAACTTTGCTGATCCTACTTCTTTCGGTAATGATAGGGTTTCAGAAATAGGTGATCGATTTTATTCGCTTTCTTATTTTGGAAGATTAGAGTATAGTTACGATGACAAGTATTTATTAAACGCTACTGTAAGAACTGAAGGAGATTCTAAGTTCCCTCGTGAGATATGGGTAACTACACCTGCCTTTGGTTTAGGTTGGGTAGTGTCTGAAGAAAGCTTTATGGAAGATAATGGTATTTTCGATTTTCTTAAATTAAGAGGAAGTTGGGGACAATTAGCAAATGGTGCTTTAGGTGATAGTTCAGGTACTAGAACAATTTCTAATATCACTACAGCTATTGACGATATTCCTACAGATGGTTTTATAAGTTCAAGTAATTATCAAGACTTAGAGAGAGAAATACTTGAAGAGACTAACTTAGGTTTAAGTGCAAGACTTTTTGATAGTAAATTATCTTTAGAAGCTGATTACTATATAAGAGATACAAAAAAATTAGTAATTCCTGTAGACCAACCAATTGTGAGTAATACAATTTTAGAAAATGTTGGTGAGATGAGAACTCAAGGTATAGAAATAGCTGCTAATTGGTCTCAAATGTTAAATGATAACTGGAGTTTTTCTGTAGCTGGTAATATTGCTACATTAAATAATGAGGTTACTAAAGTAAATAGTGCAGCAGGTTATTTTGATACAGGTCAAGCGGAATTTCGTCAAAGATCCATGGTTGGAGAACCAATAGAGGCATTTTTTGGTTGGGAAGTAGTAGGTGTATATCAAAATGATGAAGAAATACAAAATGACCCTATAGCTGTAGCAAATGATTTAGTGCCAGGGGATTTTAAATATAGAGATCGAAATGGAGATGGAGAAATAAACGCAGATGATAGAACAGTAATCGGTTCTTATCTACCGTCTTTTGTGTATGGTGGTAATCTACAAGTATCTTACAAGCAATTTGATCTTTCAGTTGCTATTGCAGGACAAACAGGTAACGATATACTTAATAGAAGACGAGGAGAGGTTTTATTTACTAATGATACCAATATGGATGCTGATTTTGCTATAAACAGATGGCATGGAGAAGGAACTTCGAATTCTTATCCTTCATCAGAAGGTAGAAGAAAGGCGTGGAACCAAAGAATGAGTACATTTTTTGTGGAAGACGGTTCGTTTTTTAGAATTCAAAATATCCAACTAGCTTATACTATACCGCAAAGTACTATTAAAGGAATTAAAATGCCAGAGGTTAGATTAACTTTTACAGCAGATCGCCCATTGACATTGTTTAACTACAATGGGTTCACTCCGGAAGTAGCTAACGGAATTGATAGACAGCCTTATCCAATACCTGCAGTTTATACTTTTGGTGTTAACATTAAATTATAAAAAAAAGCACGATATGAAAAAAATTAAACAATTAAAGTGGTTAACGTTTTTGTTAGTTACCTGTACAGTATTTTATTCTTGCTCTGATAAATTAGAAGAGAATGATGGGCAAGTTGCAGCTGATGATTTAGACTTTACTCAAACAGGAGATATGGTATTGCCTTTAATTGGGGCTTATTCAGAAGTTTATTCAAGAGGTTGGGAAGATCCAATATTAGTTGGTGTAAGAGGTGATGATGTAAATGCAGGAGGTGTTGGTGATGCCCAAGGTGGTCTAACAAATGCAGATTTATATAATTATGACAATAACTATTGGATGTTTAATCAAGTTTGGAGTAATTTCTATGGCGACTTGGTAGATATAGTTAATTCAGGAGAAACAATTCAGAGGTATAAAGAGTTTGCTACAGGTAGTGATATAGCTTTAGCTGATCAGTATATAGCTGAAACAAAAGTGTTGAGTGGTTTTCAACATTTACAGATGTCTCGTCTTTGGAGTGATATCTTCATTATAACTACATCTAATGTTTCTGAGGATATAGATAATGGTGTTGATACAAAAGAAGAGGTGATGCAGTATGTGTCTGATCTCATGGATGAAGCAATTCCTTTTTTGCCAGATTTAAGACCTAATGAAAGAACAGACGTTAGAGGAGGTGTAACAAAATATACAGCTCTGGCAATAAAAGCGATGGCAAACCTTGAACTTGAGAATTATCAAGGTGTGGCTGATGCTACTGCAGAAATTATAGGGTCAGATAAATTCATGCTATATGATGACTATTACGAACTTTTTAAAGAAGATGGTCAGTTAAGTAATGAAAACTTATTTGAATTACAATTTTCGGATTATGGGCAAGCAACAGGTGATGTAAACAACCATTTATTTGCACCTTTTGGTCCACCAAGTTGGACACCAGTGGTATCTACTGCTTCTTCAGGATGGGGATTCTATGAGCCAAGTTTAAAATACATAAAATTCATGATAGATAGAGGTGACGAAACTCGTTTAGTTACAAGTGTTTGTTTTACTCCTAGAGGTATGGATGAGTTAATGTCAGATCCTAATTACGCAACTTTACCGAGCTACGTATCTAACACTACTCTAGATG
Source organism: Flavobacteriaceae bacterium (assembly GCA_002706045.1). GTDB lineage: Bacteria > Bacteroidota > Bacteroidia > Flavobacteriales > Flavobacteriaceae > Winogradskyella. The sequence goes on along the minus strand of PAJL01000030.1, from coordinate 5,419 downwards.
GTGACATTTTTAATGATACCACTAGGTTTATGTTTGCTAGTGGCAAGCACTATTGGCCATCAAATCAATTAACACCTGGAAGAAATAGTTATGGTTCAGGTAAAAACTTTTTGGTTATTCGTTATGCTGAAATCTTATTAATGTATGCCGAGGCATTGACGCATGGCGCATCTGGAAGTGTTCTTACAGCAGACCAGGCAGTTAACTTGGTTAGAGAAAGAGCAAATATGTCTCCTATTTCAGGAGTTACAACAGATGATGTTATGGATGAGAAGTTTGCCGAATTAGGTATGGAGTGGGGAATTCGTTATTTTGATATGATAAGATTGAATCAATACGACGAGTTAAGTTACGATGGGCGTACTTTCACTGCAGATGCAGAGTATTTGCCTTATCCGCAAGATCAGCTAGACCTTCTACCTCTAGAGAACAATTAAAATAATGACTAATATGAAAACAATAAATAAATTTATATATCTGTTTAGTTTAATACTAGTAACGTCTTGTTACGATGGTATAGACCCAATAACAGAAGTTGATCCAGGACCAGATGCTGGTGCACCTATAGTAGATATTTTATACCCTTCTGAAGGTGACGAAATTAATACTATCGAATTGGTAGTACCAATAGATATTTCTTTTAGAGTAGAAGATGATATAGAGGTAGCATCAATAACTGTAAGTTATGATGATGATCAAATAGCATCTTACAATGGAAGTAATGATACATTTTTAGATTATAGAATTGTAGAAAGAGATCTTACTTATGATAATGTAACAACAGGTGAGCATACAGTGTCTGTAACAGCTACAGATATAGCTGGTAACTCTACGACTTCTTCGGTTACATTTGAAAAAGCACCACCTTACGAACCAATTTTCCCAGGTGAAGTTTTTTACATGTCNTTTAATGGNATTTTTACCGAATTAGTATCCTTGNATGATCCAGTTCAAGTTGGGACTCCTGAATTTGCAGGTGAAGCNTTTGATGGTTCAAATTCTTTTAGAGCTTCTGAAGATTCGTATTTNACATTNCCANTNGATGATTTANNGTTCGGTTCTAATATGAGNGGTGCNTTTTGGTANAAAGTNNATGCTNNACCNNANAGANCNGGNATNNTNNCAGTNGGTGATGNTNCTGTANACCCAGAAAATAGAAATCAAGGNTTTAGATTATTTAGAGAAGGTTCNGCTACAGAGCAAAGAATAAAACTTAATGTAGGAACTGGTACTGCTGAGAGTTGGAATGATGGTGGCGTAATAGATGTTGCTGCTGGAGAATGGGTACATGTTGCTTTTACAATATCTCCAACAGAAACCGTAATATACTTAGACGGTGTGCCAGTAAATACAGGATCACCAACAGCTCCTATAGATTGGACAGGTTGTACCGATATCACAATAGGTGCAGGTGGTGAAACATTTAGCTATTGGAATCATTTATCTGATAATAGTTCTATGGATGAGTTAAGATTATTCAACACAACACTTACTCAGGCTGAGGTTCAAACTATGATTAATGCTTCAGATCCTTACGAGCCTTTATATAATGGTGAAACATTCTATATGCCTTTTGATGGTTCTTATACAAACTTAATGACATACGCATCGGCAACAGAAGTTGGAACACCTAGTTTTGCTGGAGTAAGTTATGAAGGTTCTGATGCCTATATGGGAGCCACAGATTCATATTTAACATATCCTATAGAAGGTGTATTTGGTGATGACGCGTTTAGTGTTACATTTTGGTACAACGTTAACTCAACACCTGATAGATCGGGTATTATAACGGTTGGTGATGATGCTGATGATCGAAATCAAGGGTTTAGACTTTTTAGAGAAGGAAGTGCAACAGAACAACGAATTAAAGTGAATGTAGGTATTGGAAGTGGCGAGAGCTGGAATGATGGTGGACTATTAGATGCTACTACAGGAGATTGGGTACATGTTGCGCTTACAGTATCTGCTACAGAAAGTAAAATTTACTTTAATGGAGTAGAGCAATTATCTTCTACTTTATCTTCAAGTGTAGATTGGACAGGTTGTACAGAAATTACAATAGGTGCAGGTGGTGAGACATTTAGCTACTGGAATCACTTGTCTGATTTAAGTGCTTTAGATGAGCTTAGATTTTACAACATTGCTTTGTCTGAGACAGAAATACAGGATATGCTATAAAATTTCATATTTCAATTGGTTTAAGTCTAAATAATTTTTTGAATTATCCTTATTTAATTTTAGCGGCATTTTTTCATTAAAGTGTCGCTAAATTCTTACTAATAATTTTAAATGAAAACATTCTATAAAATATCGCTCAGTTTTATACTGTTATGCTTTGTTATTCTTGGTTGTAAAAACCAAAATAAATCTGAAAAACAGCAAGTAACAGAAAAAACGAAACCAGAAGGGAAGTATAGTCACTTATCTAATGAAGAGTTGTTGGATACCGTTCAGTACCAAACATTCAATTATTTTTGGGATGGAGCTGAACCTAATTCTGGTTTAGCAAGAGAGCGTTTTCATATGGATGATGTATATCCAACATCTCCAAAAAATACAGTAACTATAGGCGGAAGTGGTTTTGGGCTCATGGCAATTTTAGTTGGCATAGAAAGAGGATTTGTGCCAAAAGAGGAAGCCTTAGATAGATATATCAAAATTGTAGATTTTCTTGAGAAAGCAGATCGTTTTCATGGTGCTTGGCCACATTGGATAAATGGTGAGACGGGAAAAGTTGTGCCTTTTGGAAAAAAAGATAATGGAGGAGATTTAGTTGAAACGGCTTTTTTAATCCAAGGATTGCTGACAGTTTCAGAATATTTTCAAGAAGATAACATTAAGGAAAATGAACTTCGTGAAAAAATAGACAAATTATGGCGCGAAGTAGAGTGGGATTGGTACACCAAGAATGGTGAAGATGTATTGTACTGGCATTGGTCACCTGAGTATAATTGGGAAATGAACTTTCCAGTTGGTGGTTATAATGAATGTCTAATTATGTATGTTCTTGCGGCATCTTCTCCTACACATTCAGTCAATAAGTCTGTTTATGAAAAAGGTTGGGCTAGAGGTGGAGGTATAGTTTCAGAAGATAAATATTATGATGAAGAGTTAGTATTGAATTATTTTGAACATAGTGATGATCCTATCGGACCATTATTCTGGGCGCATTATTCATATCTAGGTTTAAACCCACAAGGATTGTCAGATCAGTATGCCGATTATTGGAAATTAACCCAAAATCATGCTAAAATCCATCATAAGTATGCCATCAATAATCCGAAAAATTACAGAGGATATGGAGATAGCCTTTGGGGTTTAACCTCTAGTTATTCTATAAAAGGCTATGCTGGTCACAGACCAGGTGAAGATTTGGGTGTAGTATCACCAACAGCAGCCCTATCTTCTTTTCCTTACACACCAAAAGCCAGTATGAATGTTTTAGAAAATNTATACAAAAATCATGATAGTCTAGTAGGTAAGTATGGACCTTATGACGCGTTTAGTCTAGAGGATAATTGGTACTTACCACGATATTTGGCTATCGATCAAGGTCCTATTCCTGTAATGATAGAAAATTATAGAACAGGTTTATTGTGGAACTTGTTCATGAAAAATAAAGATGTGCAAGCAGGTTTAAAAAAGCTTGATTTTAAAATAGAAANAGATAAATAANATGAGATTATACAAAGTGCTTTTTATAGCAATATTATTTTTTAGTTGTGGTAATGACGATGGTCCAGGTTATCAGGAACCTTATAATCCAAATGATGATGATGACCCAGTTGTNGTAGATCCATTGACAGATGAAGAAATTATGGATTTGACTCAAGAAACAACTTTTAGATATTTCTGGGACTACGCGGAATCTAATTCTGGTGCTGCAAAAGAACGTTATCACCCTAATGATCCATCTAACAGTCAGAACGTAGTAACTACTGGTGGGAGTGGATTTGGACTAATGGCTATAATAGTTGGAATTGAAAGAGGATATATTTCAAGAGCAGAAGGTGTTGCTAGACTTAGTCAGATAGTAGATTTCTTCGAAGGAGCTGATCGTTTCCATGGTGCATGGTCACATTGGATAGATGGTGGATCTGGTAATGCTATACCGTTTAGTGCTTTAGATAATGGTGGTGATATAGTTGAAACTGCATTTTTGGTGCAAGGCTTAATTTGTGTTAAAGAGTATTTAGAAACAGATGGAGCTACGCCAGAAGAAGAAGCGCTTGCAGCTCAAGCAGACATGTTATGGAAAGGTGTTGAATGGGATTGGTATACACAAGGCCAAAATGCGTTGTATTGGCACTGGAGTCCTAGTGACGGTTTTGCAATTAATTTAGAATTACAAGGGTATAATGAAACTTTGATTGCATTTATTTTAGGTGCGGCTTCACCAGATTATTCAATTGAAGCTGAGGTTTATCATCAAGGTTGGGCTAATAATGGTGCTATNGTTTCAGGTGGAAGCCAATATAATATTCCNTTGATACTAGATCACGCTGGCTCTGGTACAGGTCCATTGTTTTGGGCTCATTATTCTTACTTAGGGTTAGACCCTAGAAATCTTACAGATCAATATGCAAATTATTGGGATTTAAATGTAAACCATACCAATATTAACTATCAGCATTGCGTAAATAATCCTAATAACTATGTCGATTATGGCGTTGATTGTTGGGGATTAACAGCTAGTTATACAAGAAATGGTGATGGCTCAGTTGGTTATACAGCTCACAGTCCAGGAAATGATACAGGTGTTATTTCGCCAACAGCAGCAATAAGTTCAATTCCGTACACACCAGAAAAATCATTGGCTGCGATGCATTATTTTTATAGCAAAAATGATATTCTACTCGGTCCAGCAGGATTTTACGATGCCTTTAGTCCTCATTATAATGATTGGGTAACCGAACGTTATTTGGCTATTGATCAGGGTCCAGAAATTATTATGATAGAAAATTATAGAACACAATTATTTTGGAATCTGTTCATGCAAAATGAAGATGTTCAAAATGGTTTAAATGCTTTAGGCTTTAGCTATTAAATATAAATTATAAATATGCGACAATTTTTCATTCTTATACTGCTTTGTAGTCTTGTCNTTAGNTCTTGNGCAACTAAAAAAGCTCAAATATTACCTAAAGAAACGTTTTCGTATGAAACTCATATTGTAGGTAGTGATACACTGCAATACAGAATGTTGTTGCCTGAAAATTTTTCAACAGATAAAGAATATCCTNTTTTANTGTTTTTACATGGAGCAGGTGAAAGAGGAAGTGACAATGAAAAACAGCTAGTGCATGGTAGTAGTTTGTTTTTAAATACCAAAACAAGAGATTCATTTCCAGCAATAATAATAGCACCTCAATGTCCAAAAGAAGATTATTGGGCAAAAGTAGATGTGGATAGATCTACA
>PAJL01000029.1 GCA_002706045.1 Flavobacteriaceae bacterium | reverse complement strand
TACTACTGGAGCTGAAGCAGCACCACCTACGTTAGCCTGACTTCCAACGGCCAAAAAGAAATAAGGGGCTTTTATTAATTTAGCTATTAAGATTAATAATCCAGCGTGGATTGCCATCCAAACTAGACCAATAAGTATTAAACCTGGATTATCAAGAATTTTTCCTAAGTCCATCTTCATACCAATAGTAGCTACAAGAATATAGATAAAAACACTACCAACTTTACTTGCTCCAGCACCTTCAAAATTTTTAGCTTTAGTAAAGGATAATAAAACACCTATTAGTGTAGCAATAGAAATTAACCAAAAGAAACTACTTCCGAATGATGATAAAGCACTTTTAGGATTTCCAACAGCATCAAATGTATCTTTTAAATAAGTTGAAATATGTTCTGAACCAAAATGGGCAATACCAACAGCACCAAAAGCGAATGCTAGAATAATCATTAAGTCTGGTACGCTAGGATTTCTGGTCACTTTTTCGCTAAAAGCTTGTACTTTATTTTGAAGGTTATCGATCGCAGAGTTATCAGCTTTTAGCCAATTATCAATTTTCTTGCGTTTACCGATACCTAGTAAAATTATAGCCATCCAGATGTTAGCAATGACAATATCTACAAGTACCATTCCTCCATAAAGTTCTTGATTGAACTCATAAATTTCTAACATTGCAGCTTGGTTGGCTCCACCACCAATCCAACTACCAGCTAAAGTGGCTAAACCTCTCCAAGTAGCATCAAAACCAACGCCGCCTACGGTTTCTGGTGAAAAAGTAGAAATTAGTAATATGGCTAACGGTCCACCAATAATAATTCCAATAGTTCCTGTAAAAAACATAACTAAAGCTTTCCAACCTAAATTAAAAATGGCTTTTAAGTCGATACTTAAGGTTAATAAAACTAATGAAGCAGGTAATAAATAACGGCTTGCTATAAAATAAGTTTGAGATATTTCATCTGATATTAAACCAAAAGAGTTGAATATAGCAGGAATAAGATAGCACATTAGTAATCCTGGTACTATACGGTAGAATTTATACCAAAATCCAGATTTTTTAGATTCTGTAAAAAAGACAAAACCTAAGGCTACCATGAGTAAACCAAATACAATAGCGTCGTTAGAAAATACAGGTTGATTCATATAAGTGTTAGTTTAGACTCTGCAAAATACCAAATTAATAGCGCATAAAAAAAGTGACCATTTCTGATCACTTTTCATCCTTTGGATTATCTTTCTTTTTTGGTTGCCTATTATGTTCTTTAAGGTATTGCATTAACATCCATTCTATTTGGCCGTTAGTACTGCGAAATTCGTCTGCAGCCCATTTTTCAACAGCTTTTAGCATATCTTCATTGATTCGTAATGCAAATGCTTTTTTCTTAGACATCGTTAGTTTGTATTATATGTGTTTTATAATATGAAAGAACAGCTTCAGCTTCAGTTTGTTTTTGAGTGCCTATGAGTAATTTTTTGCCATCTTTTAATTCGAGCTGTATACCAATATCACCTGAAACATTAATGGCTTTGCCTTTCTCTTTTTTCCAGAAAAATCCACCTCTTAAACCCCAACCACCATATTCACCAATTGGATCGTAAGTTCTGATGTAGATTGTATGAATGTCTTTCCAAAGTATCGTTTTAAATTTAAGATAAAAAGGGAAAAACTTATAGTGAATCCCAATGTCATCAATCCTAGTGGTAAGTTTGAAAATAAAGATAAAACAAGGAGCAGCTATCATTAAACTCATAAAAATCATTAGCTCACCAACAGAATGTTTTGAAGGATCTTTTAAATATTCATTTAGATATATGCCAATTGGGACTATAGTACTTGAAACGATAAGTACTATAATCCATAATTGGGTAAAGCGTTGCTCTTCTTTAAAAATTCTCATTATCTATTTTTATCACGTTCAAAAACAATGAAGGAAATCATATGCTGATTTGGCGTGATTTCTACCAATCTCCATCCTTCTTTGGCATATTTATTTAACAGTTCCTCCAACTTTTCGGTTTGGCTTCTCCAACCTAATTTTGGTTTTATAACTTTATATTCCTTCATTTTAATGGTTTAAAGTTCCTGTATTAACAACTGGAGAAGCGTCTTTATCACCACAAAGTACAACCATAAGGTTACTTACCATTGCGGCTTTGCGTTCTTCGTCTAAAACAACAACGTCTTTTTTATTGAGTTCTTCAATCGCCATTTCTACCATACTTACAGCACCTTCAACAATTTTATGTCTAGCAGCAACAATGGCGGTAGCTTGTTGACGTTTTAGCATAGCATTTGCAATTTCGTTAGCATAAGCTAAATAGCCTATTCTAGCTTCTAGAACTTCAATACCAGCAATGGTAAGACGTTCATCAATTTCTCTTTCTAAAGCTTCGCTAACCTCGTTTACACTAGAGCGTAATGTAATGTCTTCATCGACTCCTTCATCTGCAAAATTATCATAAGGATACATGCTTGCTAATTTACGAACCGCAGCATCTGTTTGTACACGTACAAAGTTTTCATAGTTATCAACGTCAAAAGCTGCTTTGTAGGTGTTTTGAACACGCCAAACCAAAATGGTGCTTATCATAACTGGGTTGCCAAGTTTGTCGTTTACTTTGAGACGTTCACTATCAAAATTACTGGCTCTAAGCGAAATTTTCTTTTTAGTGTAAAATGGGTTTACCCAATAAAACCCATTCTTTTTTACAGTACCAACGTATTTGCCAAATAGCAATAAAACGCGTGATCCGTTAGGTTGCACCATTAAAAAACCAAAGGCAAGTATTATTGCGCCAACAATACCAAATACAGACCAGCCAGTCATTGTAATTGGAATAAGCGCAATGCTTCCAAAGAATAATATTAAAAATAAAAATAGCATTAAGTAGCCATTAGCCGGAACAATAATTTTCTCTTCTTTCATGAGTTCTAAATTTAATTGGTTAATCATTTAATAATTTACATTGATATTAAAATGATATCATAAAGATATAATTTATAAAATTAGTATCCAAATCAAAAATTTTGTTACAGATTAAGAAAAAATAAAGTTTGGCATGGGTATTGTATATATAAAAGTGTAATGGTTACAGCGAGAGTTACGATAGTAACAACACTACAAATCGCGACATTACATTTTGGTTGGTTAGTTAATAAAAAAGCATCTCAATTTTGAGATGCTTTTTTTATTTAGTAATGTGTTCTGTAGATTATTCTTTAATAAAATCCGTGATGCTTTCAATAAGCTCTTCAGAAATTGGTCTAAAGGATTCGTTATAGGATTTAGAGTTTTCTAAATCATCACCCTCTATAATAAATAATACGTGATTCATATTTTCTACAATTTTTAACTCGGCATTTTCATTCGCTTCTTTTAATAGTTTAGCTTCTTCTTCAGAAACTTGTAGGTCTTTTGTACCATTAATAATAAGTACAGGCATTTTTAAGCTTTCAATAACTTCAGTAGGATTATATGTCATCCAATTAATCATGAATGGTTGTAAGTCTGGTCCAAATAAAGATCCAAGAGCAGGAGGGTAGTCGGTTGTTGTTTTTCCATTTTTTAATGTGTCAACTACGCGTTGTGCTTCCTCTCCAAGTTTAGGAGCCATTTTTGTGACTTGCTCAACTAAAACATCTCCAATATTATTTCCGGCACCAGCTAAGGATATAAATCCATCAGTTTTTTCTTTTGCAGCTATCATACCTACTAAACTTCCTTGGCTATGGCCTATAACATAGATTTTTGCAAAATCATTTGATGTTTTAAAATAGTCTATAACATCTGAAGCGTCATTAACAAAATCATCAAACATTATATCTTTATCAACATTGCCTTGTCGAATTTGTTTTACGATTCGCTTATCAAATCTAAATGATGCAATGCCATTATTAGTAAGACTTTCAGCTAGCTTTTTTAACGAATTGTTTTTAACAAAGTTCTGATTGCCATCCCTGTTTGTAGGACCTGAGCCAGCAATAATAATGGCTAAACTAGGCTTTTCAACTTCTGATGGTACTAGTAAAGTTCCATCTATCCATTTAGATATTGATATATCCTTCTCAGAATAACTTTTTCCCTGTCCTATAATAATGGATGACCAAATAATATATAAGAATATTAAGTACTGTTTCATTTTTTATTTTTTAAATCCGAATTAAAATTAAAGGATAATGTTTAAACGTAAAACTTTATAGGAAATTTTAAAGAGAATTGAGGTGTACTTATTTAAATTTCAACTTGCATTTTATCGTTGAAATGCATGATTTCATCTACAAATGTTAAAATTAAATGTATTTCATCGATTAAATGTGTTTTTTAGCGTTGAATTTAAAACCTAATTTTATATTTGACTCGTACTAAAATTTAGTTTTTAGTTCAATGGATTAATTAATTAATATTTGCATTATGTTGTGTTGACTTAGAGACCCTAAATCTACTTACATAATAAAAAGCAAATTAAGAAAAACCGAGATTGAGGGATCTCGGTTTTTTGTTTTTAGACCTTAACCAAACTTCTAAATGTAAGGTTGATTCTAGGTTGTATCTGTCGTTTTGTTTTAGCGATTTGGTGCAGCCAATAATGTTGCATTTCGCCTTTCATAACCAATAAACTGCCGTGTTGTAATAGTAACTTGTGACGCTCAGTCTTAATGGTTCTGTGTTTAAAATGAAAAGGACGTTCTTCACCAAAACTAACCGAAGCAATTACAGGATTTTNNCCTAATTCNTTTTCATTATCTGCNTGCCAACCATTGCTGTCGTTTCCATTNCGATAAAGGTTAATCAGTAATGTGTTGAAATGATGATNTGAAAAANNTTCAANCTTTTGNTTTATATCGTTCAATGTTGAAGTAAAAGGATTGGGATACATTGTGATATTTGAGTAGCTATAAGTTTGATTAGATTCNCCAAAAAGGGCAGTTAACCTTGGTTGNTTATAGNTTTTACCAAAAACGGTAATATCATCATGTTGCCAATTGGTTTCGGAATTTATAATTTCAAAATAGTTGTNGGCTTCTTCTTTGGTAAAGAAGTTAGGCACATAAATCAATTCAGCATTTGGAAGATTAAAAAATTGTTTCTCATNAGAAAACAGGNCCATAGGATAATTTTTCTCTAAATTAGTGCTTCATTATGAAAAATAAAATTCTCTTTTTCCTGATTGTTTCAGCGATCTTAACTTTAGGTTTTGAGCAGAAGCAAGATTTGCCCGAAGGTTTTGTATATGCCAAGGACATTATTCCTGATTTAGATGTAGAGCTTCGCTATTTTGGAAGCTATAATTTTGTAGGAGATACCATAGAAGGTTATAATGCTAACACACTTATAATTACTAAAGCAACAGCAGAAAAACTAAAGTTAGTTCAAGTTGAATTGCAGTCACAAAACTTATGTTTAAAAGTTTATGATGGTTATAGGCCACAACGTGCCGTAAACCATTTTGTACGTTGGGCAAAAGTACTAGACGATACATTGATGAAATCGGATTTTTACCCAAAGGTTAAAAAGCAAAATCTATTCAACTCTGGTTATATTGCTTCAAAATCTGGACATAGTAGAGGAAGTACTTTAGATTTAACCATTGCTGATGGCGAAACAGGTGAACCTTTGGATATGGGTAGTCCGTTTGATTTTTTTGGAGAACAATCTTGGGTAGACTATCCGAATATTACTGCAGAGCAAAAGCGAAACCGACAATTATTACAAACCGTAATGCTAAAACATAATTTTAGAAACTATCCTAAAGAATGGTGGCATTTTACGTTACGTTGGGAGCCTTTTCCTAAAACCTTTTTTGATTTTGAGGTGGAGTGATCCTAATCCCAAGAGTTTGTAATAATTATTATATCTTCTTGTTTTAATGTTTGGTAAAATAAATCCATCAACAAATGCTCATCTTTAATGTTGTAATATTTTGAGCATAAATTAATAGCTTTTTCAATTATAGATATGTCTTTAGATAACTCATCAATTATATTTTGTTTCATATGAGCATTTAAGATGTGATTTTCTATAAAAGAATATAGTTTGTCAGAGTTGTTAGTATTTAAATAATCTAATATTGAGTAAACATAATTTTTTCTTTTCTCGAGATTAGTTTTATAAAAAAGGAAATAAGAATTAATGTTTTTATTGATATTTATTTTAGAAATAGATTGAATGGTGTCTTCCAAAGATTTAGAATAATCTCTGATTTTTCTAATAATTTCATTTTTAGTAGGATAAATATTTTTATGCTTTTTGATTTTTAAGCCAAAGAGTATTGAATTATTTAAGTCTGATAAATTATAAGCTTTATTTATGAATGTTTTAAAATTGTCTACACTAAGAGAATCATTCGTTTTTACATATATTTCATCATGTACATCAAAAATTTTTTGTTCGACTGCTATATTTTTAGCGTTAAGAATTTTGCTGATGGACTGATCATCTAAAGTAGGCATATTGAAACTCCCTGTTATATTCATCCAATCTATTAATATAATATCAGAGATTCTATTTAAGCTTTCGGTTCGTTTATCAGAAGTACGGATAAATTCTGGTAAGTTTTTGATTTTATAGTATTTGCTTATTATTTCAACTGAGTCAATTTGATTAGTGAAAAAATAGATGATGCTTGTATTTAAAGTTGGTCTTGTGTTATTGTTTTGAATAGCATATTCGTCATAGAATTTTAAATAGCCAATTTCACTTTCACCATTAGCATATGAAAAATTAACCTTTATCAAATGAAAACAATGACCACAGTCAGGATATACCTTTTGAAAAGTTAGAATTGATAAAAATGCTATAAAAACTATATTCTTCATTTTATCCCAAATAAACCCAAGCCCAATATATCAACAAAAACTGAAGTGGAATTCGTAAAATCAAAATCCATTTAGGTATTCCTGCAGCAGCTTTTTCACTACTAAGCATATAAAAGTGGACCAAAAGAAACACTAAAAGCATAGCTATGATGCCATAAATAGAAAAAGCCTTAAGTGTAGGAATGCACAAAGCAACGCCAAGTAATATTTCGGCAATTCCACTCCAAAAAACCAAAGCTTTATGGTTTGGTAAATATCTAGGTATAATACGCATATACATTTTTGGTTTTACAAAATGCATTACACCAGCTAAAATATACATAGCTGCCATGATATATAATCCTATTGGTTCATTCATCCTTGTAGGTTTTGTAGGTGATGCCAATACCATAGTTGAACAAATTCTTGTCTAATAAGCTAGATTTAAATCCGTTACCATTATCAAATCGTAACCAATTATTTCCATTGATAAAAACACGTTTTATGTACGTGTTTTTATTATCCATCTCGTCCGTAAAAGGTAATAATGGCCTAAAGTTGGTAGGTATTTTTACAACGCTTCCATCCCTAGATTTTATCTCTTTATATTTTTTGTTTGGTAATAATTTCCCAGACGTGTCTGTATAGCCTAATACTTGTACCGATACAAAAAAGCCATTTTCAGAAACGTAGATGTTATAATCATCAACATTAAGTTCATAAAAATCACCATCTTTTTCGGTAGCTCTAAAAACAATGGTTTCGTAGGTAAGGACTTTTCCAGGAACNCCATCAGTNCTGTTGTAAAACTTNACTTTAAATAAGGTTGAAAACTTTTTCTTTTCACTATTAGANCGTTTGCGCTTGTTCCAATCTTTAGATTCTAAAGCAATAGGAAAGGTTACTGTTTTAATTTCTTGGTCTTGTTCTGTAGTTTTTGGGAAATAGACAGCGATTTCAGACTCAATTGTAGGTAACCAGCAATTATAATAATCGTCGTCTAAGTACGGTTTTAGCGTTTCTTCTTTAAATTTTCGATCTAGTGTGACTCCCAATAAAACTTCATCCAATTCATGAGCTTCGGGTTGAAGTAGAAGCGTTTGAGGTAGGTTTTCGGTAGCAATATTCAAATCTTTAAAGCCTATGGCAGAAATAAAGAGCGAATCAATATCTGGATATAATTTTTTTGTGAAGTAAAATTTGCCTTCATCATCGGCAAAAATTCCATTACCATTACCAAAGGAAACTGTAGCATAACTTACAGGAAATTTGCTTATGCTGTCTAAAACTGTGATTTGGGAAAAGCTCAGTTGGCAAAATAAAAGTATGAGTAGGTATTTGTACATTTTATTGTAATTATTCAATTTCTTGTGTCGCTTTTATGGCTTAAAACTATCGAGTTAAGATTTTATCGACTTTAAAATTGAAATTTAATTGAACTAAAGATGCTGAAATTAATTCAGCATGGCAAATTATTCTATAATTACATGAGTTATAAGTACAAAAAAACGCCTCTTTTTTACAGAGACGTTTTAATGATTTTGATTGATTGAAAGTTCTTTTTTCTTAGTCGTCTAAAGCTTTTTTGGTCTGTGTATAGCCAATATAAAGTCCTAGTCCTGCCATTAAGAAAATCATTGCAGGATAAATCGTACCATCGTTTAAGCTTGTGTAAGTTTCTAAGATATGTGCAATAAATACGCCTAAACCTATGCCCATTAATAGAAATGCTAGGTTTAGTACTACAACTTTCCAGGCAGATCCAGATCTTTTGCCAATATTAAAAATNCTAGCATCAGCACCTTTTTCTATTAAAGCTAANCGTTCTTTATTTCGGGTAGAAAAATAAAGGTAAACGATTCCGAAAATCGCTAGAAATAAACTGATTGGTATTAGAATCTCTTCCATAATGTTTGTTTTTTAATTGATTAATTTTATTTGTTTTTAATCTATGACGACAGCTTTTTGATTTAGGTTACACTTTTTTTGAAAAAAAATATTTTGTACTAGTGTAACCTTATTAAGATTATAGTCGTCTTAAATACAAAATGACCACCAACGACGAGCAAATATTAATCGACGCTATTAAAAATGGCGATACTAAAGCGTATGCAACATTAGTTGATCGCTATAAGGATTTAGTATTTACTTTGGCGTTGCGAATGCTTAAGCATAGAGAAGAGGCAGAGGAAGTAGCTCAAGATACGTTTGTAAAGGTTTTTAGATCTTTAAATAGGTTTAAAGGAGATTCAAAATTTTCAACATGGATTTACAAAGTCACCTACAATACGTGTTTAGATCGTATAAAAAAGAATAAAAAATATCAGAGTGATGTTGCTATAGATGATTACACATTCAATAAATTAGATACTATAGACAACGCCTTAGAGAATTTAATTACAAACGAAAAGAATACTTTAATAAGACAATGTATAGACAAGCTACCCGAAGATAGTAGTGCGTTATTAACTTTGTTTTATTTTGAAGAGTTATCTTTAGAAGAAATTTCTAAAATTATAAATGTTGAAGCCAACACTGTAAAAGTAAAGCTCTATAGAGCACGAAAAAAGTTGGCGGTTATTTTAGAACAGTATTTTCAACCTAAAACAGTTTGAACGATGGAAAAGGATGATAAAAAAATAGAAGAATTAGTAGATAANTTAATGTCTGCAGATCGTTTAGAGCAACNTTCTATAGATTTTACAACAAATGTAATGTCTAAGGTTGAAGCCATCTCAAACTCTAAAGTTACGGTTTACAAACCATTGATTCCTAAATACATTTGGTATATGGTATTCTGTAGCTTAGGTGTTTTGGTTGCTTATGTTTATTTAAAAGATCCTGTGGTAAATAGCGAGTGGATGAAAAAACTTGAATTCTCAAAATTAGCGTTCAATCCTTTTGAAAATTTATCTGTTAACTCCTCTAAAACGATGATGTATTCTTTGGTGTTATTAGCCATTATGGTTGGAGTGCAAGTCCCTTTGCTAAAGAATTATTTCAATAAAAAATTAAGTTTTTAATATGGATAATACCAAAAAGGAATATTGGCATCTAGCACAGAAGTTGTGTCCGATTCTTTGATTCGTTTTCTAATAACTTTCATTTGATGTTTACCTTCATTAAGGTTTTTTATACCAATGTAGGTTTCAAACCCTTTTTGATTTTTAGTAGTTTTTCCAAGAACAAACTCAGAATCAAAATGGGTAGAATCAATTTTTACGGAATAAATTGAGTTAAAAGTCTTTAAATAGTCTTGTTGTAAAGTTTTATTATCAGAGAGNTTATTGCCATTAATGATGATAAATTTNGANTTTATGCCTCTATCATCAGACTCTGGNTTTAGTTTTGGGTTAAACTTGTAAAGTTCATCTTCTATATAATCATCAAAAACAATAAAGACTTTTACGAAGGGCTCAGAAATAACTTTACTATTTATAGCGATGTCTTCAATAAAGTCAGATTCGTCAACAAGTTCACTTTCATAATTGTAAGAATTAGCTACAAAGCTGTTGGAGTTCTCATCAAACTCAAAATAGTTAGAATGATTATAATTCAAAGTTGTAATCATCAACAACGCAAAGTAGACAGGAACTAAAAGAAAACTCAATCTTTTACCAAACTTGTTGTCCAAGAAGTTATAGACTAAAGGTCTGTACAAAAATGCAAGCGTTATAAAGCTAAACACCCAATAAAATGGGAAATACAGTTTACTAATCCAATTTTTCTTTTTTAATAAACCGAGAGATAAAAANTCAAAAAAGGTGAGGAACATCCCAATAATCATGAATATTAANAGCGGAATNCCAATCCANAGAAGTACAGAACTTGAGTCATTTCCGTCAATCATTAAACTTATTATTAGGCCTATGATTGTAAAGGTTAAAGCAAATGCAAGAACGTAAAAGATTAATAGAAATGATATGGCAAAAATAACACTACAATAGTTTTCTAATCTGGCAATGTAACGATCAAACGATCCGACTTTCTTTTTTAAGTATCCTGAAAACTTTTTACCGTAATTTAATTTCTCATAATCAATATCACCAGAAACGTAGCGCAAGCCCAATGCACCAATCCATAAGCCGCGTAAAAGCACATGGAGCAAGAGATTAAAAATTAATATAGAACAGGCTGCTAATGCTATAAATAAGAAAATTGTGAACTGAGTATTATTGTCATTTTGAGCAGCTTTTGAAGCTACTTGCAGCGTTGGATATGCCGAAAACAAACCAAAAATGGCAAAACCAGAAATCANTAATTCTAGTTGCCAGCTTTCTTCCTGTAGNTTTACTAATAATTTTTTAAACGCAGGATTATTGTAATCTTGGCTCATGTGGGTTGGTTATTTTTATTCTAATTTAGGCATAATCCATTAATTTCAATCTTTTTTCAAAAAAAAATGAAACCCTTCTAAGTTTTTATCGTTTTTTAAAAAAGAAACCGCTAACTAATCAAATGCATCACAAACATCATAGTTTAATAGAACGTTGCAAAACAGGAAATCAAGTTGCCCAAATGCAGATTTATGACNTNTATGCTNAAGCTATGTTTACAGTTGCATGTCGNTATTTGGGTAATGAAGAAGATGCNAAAGACGCNATGCAAGATGGATTTTTAAAGGCGTTTTTAAATATAGAAAGCTATAGGCCAGAAGCGGCTTTTGGAGCTTGGTTAAAGCGGATTATCATCAATCAATGTTTAGATGTTTTAAGAAAAAATCAACTGCAATTTAATGATATAGAAGTTTCAGAATTGAAAATTGTTGATGAAGATGATTGGAATTTTGATAGCAATTTAGCCAAAAATGACATTTTAAAGGCTGTTGAAGAGCTTAGTGAAAATCACAAAGTAGTAGTAAAATTATATCTCATAGAAGGTTACGATCACTCTGAAATTTCAGGAATATTAGACATACCAGTAAAAACGTCTAGAACACATTTAAGGAGAGGAAAATTGAAGTTACAAGAACTTTTAAAACCGAAGTACAATGCAGCAAGATATTAGAGAATTTTTTAAAGCGGAAGAAGAATTGAAAACACTTCCAGAAAATCATAGAAAAGATTTTTTGGATAAGTTAAATGCGCAAAAAGACACTAAAAAGGTAAGCTATTTATGGTTGAAAATTGCCGCTGTAGCCATCGTTGCATTAACTGTTGGATTCAGTCTTTTTTATAACCAACCAACCGAAGAGATTTCTCCAATGATAGCTCAAGTTGAAGCCGTAGAGGATAAGTATTTAAAGGAAATTAATAGAGAATGGGAAAACTTTATAGCCATTGCAGATGATGAGGTTCTTATTACAAGATTTGAAAAACGGTTAAAGGCTTTGGATGACGATTATCAAATAATTTCAGAGCAGTTTAAAAACGATTCCAATAATATTTTAGTCGTAGAGGATTTGGTNGAAAACTTGCAAACACGACTTCAAATTTTAAAAGACATACAAGAACACATCAAAATTTTAAATCAAAAAAACGAACAGAATGAAAAATCAATTTAAGCTACTATTGCTGATGCTCATCACATCAGCAATGGGTTTCGGGCAAGTCAAGGAAATTTTTAAGAAAAGTTATGATGCTAAGAATTTAAAGTCTATAAATCTTCAACTCAANGGNACTTACGTAGAATTTTCTGAGTCTGAAGATGATAAAGTGCATTTCGATTACACTTTAGAATTTGAAAACTATTCAAAAAAAGAGNTGGAAAGTAAGTTGAATGAGATTGAAACAGAAGTCCAAATTGTAAATGGAATTTTAGAGTTTAAAACTAGTGGTAGTGAAGCTAAAAGTGATATCTCGTATAGTCTAGAAACACNTTATGGAATAACGTTTGAAGGCGATTTTATAAATTTTAAAGAAGAAACAAATCGAAAATTTAGAAAGTCTAAACANTANTTTTTAGCTATAAACAGTAGCTCTAGAGGTAAAAGNATTAAGGAGTATTTAAAAAATCTAAGAGAATTAGATGATAAAGGAAATAAGAGAAAAATCAACACNAANAATGTGAAGATTTTAAANACNAAATTTTCTATAAAANTACCTCCTGAAATTATGCTAAAAATAATGGCAGAAAACTCTAGTTTAACTTTTCAAAATGATTTAAAAAATCAATTGGTTATGAATACCAGACATTCAAGTCTAAAGTTTCAAAACATAGAGAACCCTCTAAATGTACTTGATGTGGTAAACGGAAGTTTTAGAGCAAACGTTTTAGAAGGTGGTAGTTATAAATTCACACATGCAGATGAAGTACAAGTAGCACAATTAAAAAGTGTAAATATTGATACTGAGTTTAGTGATGTAAAAATAGGTGAAATAGCAGGAAATGTAAGAATCGTGGACTTTAATAGTAAGTTCTGGTTTCATAATTTCTCTCAAGATTTTAAGGAATTTAAAATGGAGTGCGACTATTCGGAAATAAATTTGTTTTTCCCAGAAAAGTCCAGTTTTTTTATTGAAACTTACGGATATAATACTGTACATTATTGGGGAGATATTATAACAGAAATTCCACCAAGCAGAAAAAAGGAACGTTCTAAAATGATGTTAATAGGAGAGGAGCTAAATCCTAATAAAATAAAGATTAACATCACTAACGGTATTATTAGGTTTGGTGAGGATTTTATTGATGTTAAAAAATGAGCAGGCCATTTATATTACAACATTGATTAATTTTAGAGTTAATAAAAAAATCACTAAAAAAACACTCAAATACTATTATTGTAATCAAGTTAAAAAATGATAAAATCACTGACAATATTTACAATTTTAATTTCTATAGCCAGTTTTGGACAAAGTGAATTAATAAATGCCTAATAAAGGAAAAACTCTTGAAAAAATAATTCCTCATAACTGGAAACTACTAGACTCTACTACAGGAGATCTAAACAAAGATGGAATTTCTGACTTGGTTTTTGCTATTCAAAAAACTACTAAAGAAAATATTAAATTAAATGAAGGGCTTGGGACAGATACTATAGACCTTAATCCAAGAATACTAGCTATTTATTTCGGAACAGAATCTGGTGCTTTCAGGAAGAAATTAGTCTCCGAAGATTTTATAATTCTTAGAGACTCACCAACAATGGATGAACCACTTGAAGGCTTCAGTATTAATAAAAAGGGAATCTTGGACATTAATTTTAGATTTTGGTATAGTGCAGGAAGTTGGAGTATGTCAAATCACAAATATAGATTTCGCTTTCAAAATAATGATTTTGCATTAATCGGATATGAATCAAACGAAGCACACAGAGCAAGCGGTGAAACAACAGACTACAGTATTGATTTTCTAACAAAAAAAATGAAAATAACTAAAGGAAATTTTTCTAATAATAATACTGAATCTGTAGAATGGAAAGAATTTGACCTAGAAAAACTTCTGACCGTAAAGTCAATTAAAAAACCTTTTGAATTAGAATTTCATGGAATATATCTGTAAGGGAAAGCTTATAGATAGCGCTATAATTTTATTGTTTTATAATTAAAAAGAAAACAATCCTTAAATTTTCAGTAATATATCCTAGCTAAATAGTTTAGTGCTTTACTCTTATTACTTAGACTATACATGCTAATTAGTACCAACGTCTTTTCTTCTTTTTAGAGGCTTCACTTTTACGACCCCTTTTGTACTTGCTACCTTTCTTTTTGTGTACAGTAGGTTTTGCATTTGGGTCTAAAGGATATGGGTGTTCTTTTTCTACAGGAATCTGAACATTGATATAGTTTTCAATAGTCTTTACATAACTTTTTTCATCTGCAGAACACAATGAATATGCAGACCCTATATTACCTGCACGACCAGTTCTGCCTATTCTATGAACGTAAGTTTCGGCAACGTTTGGCATGTCAAAATTAAGTACGTTATCTAGATCATTAATGTCTATACCACGAGCAGCCACATCTGTAGCAATTAAAATTTTAGCATAGCCATTTTTGAATTTGTTTAAAGCTG
>PAJL01000028.1 GCA_002706045.1 Flavobacteriaceae bacterium | reverse complement strand
CTTTGGTTTAAGGAAATATATCCTAATTCCTCATTTAAAACATAATCTTGATTCTGAATAAGTTTTCTTGCTGATTCTAATTTTCCGTAATCAAAACCTTCATCAACAGATACTGTTACTCCATTTTCAACAACTGTAACATCTCTAACGGCACTTGTTAAGTAGGAACCTGCACCTCCAATATTAGTAGGGTCGAATTTGTTATTGCCATTATCCGGAAGTGCACCTGGATTATTAACAAAACTTCCTAATGGATTTAACCCTATATTTTCTGGCTCTGACTCACCTAAATCCTGAAAAGCCACAATATTTCTAACATTTTCGGTTTGGTTATTTCTATTAGTCACCCAAACCTCAACTCTCGTAATTTGTAGTCCTTGGTTATTAATCCATGGGTATTGTCTTAAAGACTCATTATAGGTATCCCTAAAGTGATGTGCCAAGAAAAAGTGTCTGTTTTCATCATAGTCTCTTGCAAAAAACTCAAATTCTTCTATAGTTCCACCTCCTTGAGCCGTAACTGATTTTGATTGAGATTGCTGTTCAGAAAATACTGCCGTAACTCTGGTCTTCCCGAATTGTAATTCGGTTTTTACACCAAATAAACTTTGAGCACCAGTAATCAGAGAACTATTCAGTGGCATATTAACATTACCCACTTCAATCTTACGGATAATATCATCCTCAGTTGGAGTATATTCTAATTTAACAACTTGTTGGAAATCGAAAGTCGCTTCAGTATCATAATTAGCGGTTACCTGAAGTCTTGTACCTACTTTACCAAGTAAACTTAAACTTATTCTCTGGTCAAAATCAAATGTGAAATTTGAACGATTTCGAGGTGATAAGGCAGGATTATCTTGTCTTGAGTACAGTATTCCTAAGTCTACTTCTACAGAACCTTGTGGTACAACATTTATGGTATTGCCACCAAAAATGGTCTCAAACAAACCAGAATCAACATAAAATTCTGGCAATAAATTTTTCTGATCTTCCTCTGAACCTTCTTTTTGGCCAGCAGCAGCATCGGCCATTCTTTTGTAATATTCCTTTATTTTTTCTTGGAGAACGAGTTTTTGAAATTCATCTGGCGTAAGAATTAAAGGATAATTAACATTAAAATCACCTATCTTCTCAGTGTAGATATAGCGGTCTAAAATAGGATCATAAGTATATTTAGATACAATACTATTAGGGTTTGGCATTAATATTTTACCAAAGGCTACAGTGGTTTTTGTAGAGTCCTGTTCTTGTTCGGTTTCTTGGGCATCAGCAAAAGAGCTAAAAAGGAGCATAATAGCCATTATGCAGGAAAAACCGAAAGATTGCAGTTTAGTATCTTTAGTAGTGTTCAATTGTATTATAAGTTTTTTAGAGCTTCTTTAATAATCTCCTCTACTTGGGCGTCTGGTTGGGCTTTTAAAATTCTATCAACAACTTTTTCAGATTGTTTTTTGTTAAATCCTAAAACATCTAAAGCAGATAACGCCTCATCTTTGTGAGTATTGTTCGGTATTAAAGAAAGTTCATCTATACCATAAACTTTTAACACTTTATCCTTAAGGTCTATAATAACACGCTGAGCTGTTTTAGCACCAATACCTTTTACACTTTGTATTAAAGCTACATCACCACCTGCAATACCTTCTTTAACTTGTTCTGGTGTTAATGAAGATAACATTGTCCGCGCTGTATTTGCACCTATACCACTTACGGAAATCAATAATTTAAAGATTTCTCGTTCTGTTTTTGATGCAAAACCATAAAGCGTATGCGAGTCTTCCCTAACTTGTAAATAGGTGTATATTTTTAAATTTTCCTGGTCTGGAATCTGTGAAAAAGTATGAAGTGAAATATTGACAAAATACCCTACACCATTGCAATCTATAACAATATCTGTAGGATTTTTTTCAACGAGTTTTCCCTCTAAGTGCGTAATCATTTATTACCTAAGGTTAAAAGCCCAAATGTAATAAAATTATTTACATTACAATAAACTAGACAAAACCTAAAAACGCTTTACTTCTGCTGTCTTTTTTCGCGTTCTTGAGCATCTATAACTGAAATAGCTGCCATGTTTACAATTTCATCTACACTAGCCCCTAGCTGTAAGACATGTACTGGCTTTTTCATTCCCATTAGAATTGGCCCAATAGATTCCGCTTTGTTAAGTTCTTTCAGTAACTTATAAGTTATGTTTGCAGCATCTAGATTTGGAAAAACTAAAGTATTTACCTTTCTGCCAGCTAATCTTGAAAACGGAAATATATCCTGAAGTAATTTTGAATTCAAAGCAAAATCCGTTTGCAATTCGCCATCGACTATCATTTCTGGATAAGCTTTATGCAAATATTCTACTGCTTCCCTAACTTTATCAGCTCTAGGATTCTTTGATGACCCAAAGTTAGAATATGAAATCATTGCCGTAACTGGCTCTATACCGAACATTTTAGTGATTTTTGAAGTCATACGAGCAATACGTGCCAAATCCTTAGCTGAAGGATCTATGTTTATAGAGGTGTCACTAAGAAACATAGGACCTCTTTCTGTCATCATTACATTAGTAGCTGCAACTTTAGAGACTCCATCATCTTTTCCAATTAATTCTAACATCGGAGTTACTACTGATGGATAATTACGAGAATATCCTGTTACTAAGGCATCTGCATCACCTACATTCACCATCATTGCCGCGAAGTAATTACGTTCTCGCATTTTCTTTTGTGCAGAATATAATGTTACTCCTTGGCGCTTACGCTTTTTCCAATAGGCTTCAGCATATCGGTTCTTTCTATCCGTTTCTTCATCAGATTTTGGATCTATGATAGGAACGTCTGCATCAAATTCAATCTCGGACATTAAGTCTACTATAACTTCGCGTCGTCCTAATAAGATGGGATGAGCAACACCTTCATCATATACAATTTGAGCTGCCTTTAATACATCAAGTTGATCTGCTTCGGCAAAAACTACACGTTTAGGGTTTGTTCTTGCTCTGCCTAGCAATTGGCGCACGAGTTTATTATCCGAACCTAAACGTTCTAACAAAGCATTTTTATAACGATCCCAATCCTCAATAGGCTCTTTCGCTACTCCGCTTTCCATAGCCGCTTTTGCCACTGCTGGTGGAACCTCTGCTATTAGTCTTGGGTCGAATGGTTTTGGAATTATATAATCTCTACCGAAAGCGAGTCGAGTTTCATTATACGCTAAATTCACTTGTTCTGGCACAGGTTCTTTGGCTAATTCAGACAATGCTACAACCGCAGCCATCTTCATTTCCTCATTTATTTTAGTTGCTCTAACATCTAAAGCACCTCTAAAAATAAAAGGGAAACCAAGTACATTATTTACTTGGTTAGGATGATCACTTCGGCCAGTCGCCATAATGATATCTTCTCTAGTATCAATTGCTAAATCGTAATCTATCTCTGGATTTGGATTCGCCATAGCAAATACAATAGGATTTGCAGACATCGATAAAAGCATTTCTGGAGATACCACGTCTGCCATAGATAAACCGATGAATACGTCAGAATCTTTCATTGCTTCTGTCAGAGTATCTATTTTACGATCTGTAGCAAATTCTGCCTTTTGAGAAGTAAGATTATATCTATCTTTTCTTATGACTCCTTTACTATCTAGCATCACAATGTTTTCACTCTTGGCACCAAATGCTTGATAAAGACGTGTACAAGATATTGCTGCTGCACCAGCACCACTAACTACAATTTTTACATCTTCAATCTTTTTTTCTGCCAGTTCTAGAGCATTTAATAATGCTGCTGCGGATATGATTGCAGTACCATGTTGGTCGTCGTGCATTACAGGAATGTCTAATTCCTCCTTTAAACGACGTTCAATTTCAAAAGCTTCTGGAGCTTTTATATCTTCAAGATTAATACCACCAAAAGTTGGTGCAATGTTTTTGACTGTTTCTATAAATTCATCAACATTTTCTGTATTTACCTCAATATCAAAAACATCAATATCCGCAAATATTTTGAAAAGCAAACCTTTACCTTCCATTACTGGTTTTGAAGCTTCAGGACCAATATTACCCAATCCTAAAACTGCCGTACCGTTTGAGATTACAGCAACTAAATTTCCTTTTGCAGTGTATTTGTATACATTATCTACATCTTTATCTATCTCTAAACATGGTTCGGCAACACCTGGTGAATATGCTAAAGATAAATCACGCTGTGAAGCGTATTTCTTTGATGGCACCACTTTAATCTTTCCTGGTGTTGGTTTTGCATGATATACAAGGGCTTCTCTTCTCTTACTTTGTTTGCTCATAATCTCAAAATGATTAAGCTACAAATATACGTAAATGCTTACTTGCCTTAAAGTGGAAAAGTCCTCTATTTTTTGTTTATTTATAAAATCAATCAAACTTTAATTTCCTCAATGAGAAACCTTTTCTTCCTACTTACCTTTAGCTTTTTTCTGAATTCCCATTCGCAAAACCAAAAAAGGTTTCAACTCTTAGACGCTGAAAACGAAAAACCGGTAGCATTTGCAAATGTGTTATTCAATAATTTGAACCAAAAAGGAACAACTTCAGATATAGACGGTGTATTTTATATTCCTAATAATGTTCAAAATATTACTATAAGCTATGTTGGGTTCGAAACTAAAATTCTGAATGTAAACGACATAACTAGCTCAAAAATACTTTTAAAACCAGAAGTTAGCGCTTTAGATGAAGTAGTTTTGGATGGTGAAAATCCTGCTCATAGAATTATAAAACTTGCTGCTCAAAACAAAGATCTGAACAATCCAAATACCTTAGAATCTTACTCTTATAATTCATATGATAAAATCATTTTTACTTCAAAAAGTACTACTGAAAAAAAAGATTCTATGATGATTGCTGCCGAAAAAATAATGAAAGGTTCTTACTTTTTTATAACCGAAACCATTGCTAAACACAAATATTTAAAGCCAAGATTATTTCAGGATAGTATTATAGCTACAAAGACTTCGGGTTTTAAACAACCTAATTTTGCATTATTAGCTAGCGGTTTTCAACCTTTTTCATTTTATGATGAACACATAGAACTTTTTGAAACTAATTACCTCAATCCAATTTCTAAAGGAAGCACTAGGAAATATAAATTCCGCTTGAAAGAAGAAATTATCAAAGATAATGACACACTTTTCATTATTTCTTTTGAACCAAAATCTAATCGAAACTTTGAAGCCTTAAAAGGTATTCTAACCATAAATTCTAATAAATATGCTGTACAAAGTGTTGATGCAGAAACTGTAAACTCAGGAAAAATAGCATTCAAAATTCAACAGAAATACAATTTAACTAAAGAAAACTATTGGTTCCCTGAGCAATTGAATTTTGAAATGGTGGTTGGAACTGGTCCTTTCAGTATGGCTTATGTTGGTAAAAGTTATATTTCGGACATTGATCTTTCTACTCCTTTAACTTCCAAGGATTTTTCGCTTACAACAAATATTTTTTCTAAAGAATTGGCTCAAAAAGATGATGGTTTTTGGAACGAGTTCAGAAGAGACACCTTAGATTATAGAGAAAAGAGAACTTATGTTTTTATTGATAGTATTGGTGAGCTAATAAAAATGGATAAAGTGTTTAGCTATATTCCAAAATTATCTGAAGGTAGAATTCCTCTGAANTATGTAGATATTGATTTGAATCAACTTTATAAGTACAACAAATATGAAGGTAGCAGATTAGGATTAGGACTTTATACAAATGAAGACATTTCGAAAACGGTATCTGTTGGAGGTTATGGAGCGTATGGTTTTAAAGATCATACTTGGAAATATGGCGGTGAAGTTTTATTCGATTTTTCTAAAGAAAAAGACTTTACCATTAGTTTGAAATACAAAAACGATGTTGTAGAAACTGGAGATTTCACAGGAAACCGTATAAATAACATTCTCAATCAGCGTACTTGGCTTGCTAGTCAAATGGATGCGGTGGAATCCTACAGTATTACTACCAACATGAAGCTATTTAGAAATGTAGATTGGTCTTTGGGTTTCAATAATTCTAAAGTTTCACCTCGATATGCGTACTTATTTAATAATAATGGAGCTTCGGTTTTCAATTATACCAATTCTGAATTTCAATTTGGTTTGAGTTATCACTCTAGTGAAAAAATAACGAATATGTTCGGACTTAAAATTAGAGAGATTAGTGATAAACCCATCATTAATTTCCTATATGCAAAAGGATTGAACAATGTATTTGATGGCGAATTTAACTATAACAAATTTAGGCTGACTTTAGACCACAGCTTCGTAACCAAAGGTCTTGGTAAAACAACATATAGATTAGATTTAGGTTACATTGACAAGTCTATTCCTTACGGATTATTATTTACTGGTGAAGGAAGCTATGATAAGGATATTCCTTTTGTAGTTAGAAATTATTTTCAAACTGCTACACCATACGAATTCTTATCTAACAAATATGCTAGTCTTTTTACAACCCATAATTTTGGAAGGTTATTTAATAATAAAGGCAATATTACTCCAAACATATTATTACACAACAATCTAGGCATAGGCAACTTATCGCAACCAGAGAATCATCAACTAATTGATTTTTCAACAAAGGACGAACTGTTTTTAGAAACTGGATTGGAACTACAGAATATACTTAAACTACCAATGCTAGAAATCGGTTATTTTGGAATTGGTGTTGGTGCTTTTTATCGTTATGGTTACCATAATCTTGATAGATCTAAAGATAATTTTGCCTTTAAATACTCGCTAGGATTTACGTTTAAGTAATTAATTAGCTAAGCTAAAATCTCTGCCAAGATATCTACATCTTTTGGTAGCTGTCCAACGGATTGTAGCTTAATAGCCGCTAATTTTTGAGCTATTTTAATACAATTCTCTAGACTGTAATTATTTATTTGTGCAAATAAAAAACCTGTCCAAAATGCATCACCAGCTCCGGTAGCATCTTTTACTTTTTCAATCTTTAAAGCATGTTGTGTTATAAGTCCCTTTTCTAAATCTGAAACCACCACACCTTGATCTCCTTTGGTAAGACAAATGGTTTTAGCACCTAGGTTATGAAAAAAATCAAAAATATAGGTTTCAGATTTTTTTTCTGCGAACAGCCGTTCACAATCATCATTACTTAGTTTTAACAATGGCGCATTAGACATGTACTCTTTTATAACACGATGTGCCTCTTCTCTATTTGGCCAAATTTTTTCTGAATAATTTAGATCTATACTTAATTCTAAACCCAGTGCTTTTGCCTTTTTAGCACGATTTAAAATAGTTTGTCTAGAAGGATTTTTACTCAATGCAAAACAAGTTGTATGAAATACTGATGAGCTAGAGAGTACATTATCTGTTAGTTGATCTTCAGTTATTTGAAAGTCTGTTTGTCTAAACGACACAAAATCGGGAGTTTCCGTAGTTTTTGATACTAAAATAACCGATGTAGGTTCGTTATCTATCTGCTTTAAGCCAGAGACATCAACCTTATTTTCCTTTAATTTTTCTACAGCAAAATCTCCTAAACCATCTTTTCCACAGGCTGCAACCAACATGGATCTTAAACTCAATCTTGATGCGTTTACAGCTACATTAGTGGGAGAGCCACCTAGAAATCTTTGGTAATTATTAGTACTGTTGATAGAGGCGTTTTCCTCATGACCGATAAAGTCTATAAGTAATTCCCCTACGCTTAATATATCGATAGTTTTCAATTCTAAATTAAGATTTTAAAATTATTATGTCTTACTTGATGTAGTAAAATTGCACCTGCTGCACTCCATGCACAGTATGGCACTCCATTAGGTTCTTTAGTTTGGGTATTAAAATTTTCGTAAAACGAAAACTCTCCTACAGCATTTGCTCTATTTATATTCTCAAGTATAACATCTGATTGCTCTAAAGATTTATGATGCACTAAAGCCACACCAAAAAAACCATTTACCATACACCAACTTCCACCATTATGAAATTCGTAAGGATAATTTCTAAATTCGTACTTACAATTATCCTTAAGCAAACTCCAGTGCTCATCCTTTTCGGTAATTACTGGCCAAAATGCTGGCAGTAAACCTAAATCTGACTCTGAAGCTAAACCAAACGAATGTTTTATAAGCTTTGTTTGAAACTCTACCGAACCTATATTCAACATCAGAGCAAGTGAGTTCGCAAAAGCATCGTATTGTATCTTGTATCCTGAAGGTGAAAATGAGCATGGTAAATAATCCTTGAAGTCTACCTCATTATAGGCACGCTCATGAAATTTTTCGCCTGTTGAACTAGGTAAAAAGTTAATTTCAATCTGCTCTATTATGTTCTCAATTTTTTTAGAGATGGCATCATTTTTTTCAAAATAATTATAGCTTTTTAATGCCCAAACTCTCAATAGCTGATCATATAATACATAACCATCTGTAATATATTCATCTGCCCAATTTCCAGAAAGTGGCACATACATTAGATGTTTATTATTAAATTCCCAAGTTTCTAACAAATCAAAACATTTTTCAATTTGAGTTTTATACTTATTAAAAAATGAATTGTCATTTTGTTGATACGCAAACTGACAAACACCTATTACAAACCATGTAACTGCATCCACTCGACCTGCCAAACCTCCATAACTTACATCTGTAATATTTTCAGAAATATGAACATTTGAAGGTATTGTACCCAAACGATGTTGGTGTTTAGCTAAAGTTTCTAGTGTTTGCTTAAAGGTTAGAATTAATTCTTCATCCTTGGAAGCTAAAGCTGCCAAACCACAAATCACTCCGTCTCTAGACCAAACACGTTTATAATTGGAAATGTTTTGTGCACTTGCCAAAAAACCATATTCGGTTGAGCACTTGTGTAATAACTCTATGGATTTAGAATAAAAATTACTCATTTGTGTTCGCTTGAGTTTTAATTTTAATGAAAAGTGTAAAAAAAGCTGCTATTAATAGAAATACGCCAGCAAAGGTTATAGCATGTCTGGGATCATTGTTCAAGAAATTCTTAAGAATATATCCGAAGGATAGTGTTTGAATTATCATAGGAATTACAATCATCATATTAATTATTCCCATGTACACTCCATACCTTTCTTTTGGTATCTGAGAAACCACCATCAAATATGGAATTCCCATCATACTTGCCCAACCTATACCAAAACCTGTAATAGCAAAGAATAGTAGATTTTTATTTTCTATATGCGGAAAAGCTAAAAAACCTAAAGCAGCAACCACTAAACAAAAAGCATGCACTCTTTTAGCATTATACTTTTTAGCAAAACCAACTAAAGCAAAAGCCACCAAAAAAGTTACCACGTTGTACCAACCATTAACCAAACCTGTCCAGCTTACAGCTTCACTGTAAAGCTCCTTATTTTCTGGAGTTGTGTTCCATACAGAAAGCGCTACACTTTTAGAAGAATTTTGCCAATAACAAAAAAGCGCATACCATTGAAAGAAATAAACCAAAGCTAATTGCCACATAACTCTAGGCATATCTTTAATTGCAGCACCGATTTCTAGTAATGGTTTTATTATACTTTTCTTCTCGGCTTTTAGTTTTTGAAGTTCCTCAGTAGTTGGTGGAATCTCTTTGGTCTTACTAATACTCCATAATATTGAACCTATTGAACATATTGCTCCTAAAAAAAACGATGCATAAACCCAATTAGGCAAAGATCCTGTTGAGCCTACAATAATTAAAGGAAAAATAAATAATGAAAGATTAGCTAAAACTTGTCCAAAGCCTGTGAAAAAGCTCTGCATTTGAAAACCTAAAGGTTGTTGCTCCTCATCCAGATTGTCTGCAATTAGAGCTCTGTATGGTTCCATAGCAGTATTATTTCCTGCATCTAAGATCCAAAGTAAACCTGCTGCCATCCATATAGTACTACTATACGGAAATGCTATTAATGCTAGACTGCACATTATGGCACCAATTAAAAAGTAAGGTTTTCTCCTACCAAAATTTGGGTGCCATGTCTTATCACTTAAAGCTCCAATAATTGGCTGCACCAACAATCCTGTTACTGGACCTGCTAAATGTAATAATGGGATTTGATCTGGACTAGCGCCTAAAAAATCATAAATAGGTGTTACAGCACTTTGCTGAAGACCAAAACTATACTGAATACCGAAAAATCCGACATTCATATTCAAAATTTGCCAAAAGCTTAGTTTAGGTTTTTGTAACATCTATTTTCTTTTAAAACTTTTCTAATGTACACTAAGTTTTAGTTAAAAAGAGTCAATGCTGTAAAAAGACATTGACTCTTTTACCAATCCAATCAATCAAACTTAAAAATTCAACTTACTCAAAAAATGTATCTATTAAAACTTGTATTGTAATGATATCGTAGAAGATCTTCCACTTATTGATCTTGCCCTTGCCAATCTATTATTACCGTAAGCTCCGTCTCCATTACCTTCTACTTCTGTTATACCAACAGTATCAAATATGTTATTTATACTCAAAACTAAAGATAAGCCTTTAGTTAAACCAGCTCTTCCTATTAAATTAAAGTAAGCGTAGCTTGGCATTACTAAATCATTATCATCTTGAGCATATGACTTTGTTGTTCCTAAAACACTTAGAGCTACTAAGTGCTGACTACTATTACCAAAATTATATGATGGTGAGAAGTTATAAACGAAATCTGCTTGCCTTCTTGGTGTATTTCCTGCATTATCTCCTCCATCTATTTCTGCCTTTGTCCATGTTACAGATCCATTGAAAGCCATATGCTCTCCAAATGATAATGCTGTTTCTGCCTCAATACCTAGAGCTTTAAACGGATTTCCTACTGTTCTATTAAGCTCATTACTTAAACCTTCTTCTGTATTACTCATAAATCCAGTAAGATTTAATACACCATTTTTAAGTCTTTTCTTATAACCAACTTCTAATTGAGATAGTTCATCATATTGTACATCGGCTTTTCCGTCGGTTCCATAAGTATTTCTGTCTGGTGCTCTACCCGAAGCACCTAAACTATATCTTGCAAAGACAGCTGCATCATCATTAAATTTGTAGTTTAAACCTGCAGAATAAGACACAAAATTGTAATCGTCATTAATAATCTGACCATCATTACCAGATATAATTGGAACCACCTGCTCAATACCTTGTATAGTTCCATCTCCGTTGTAATCATAAGCGTCTTGAGAAGTAGGTCCTGCAGCAATATTACCATTAACCTTTACGTTTTCGAATCTTACACTACCATCAAAATTTAATTTCTCTGTGATATCGGCATCAATACCAACGTAAGGTGAATTTACACTATGCACAGTGTTGTATTTACGCTGACAACAATTACCCCAAAGTGGTGTACCATAAGAGTATTGTCCGTTTCTTGAAAAGCCATCAAAATCTGCTAATCTAGCTTCACCTCCGCCTTTTACTTCAGACAAAAATGAGCTCCACTGCCATCCTATTTTTGTATTCTGCGTTGCTGTAAATATACCAGCAGTTACACCTACATTATCGCTTACTTTTTTAGAAACTTTAAAATCACCGAAAAAATTGCTTAGATCTTCTACACTAACATCGAACATGTGTATAATTTGAGCTAGTCCGTTTGAAGGATTAAACGCTTCTCTTTCCCCATCAGAATAGACCAATGGTTGGGCACCAACGCCACCAACATCTCTAGCAGTTGCTTCGATTTCTGCAACCGTACCTACCGCTGCTGTGAATGGTGCCACCCATTGTCCGCTATTATTAGAGTATCTTGCTTTTCCCGAAATTTTCCAATCCTTAGGAAGACTGAACGAAAATTCAGCACCTATAGCTTTAGAAACAGGATTGTTTCCATTTCTTACATCGTTTGTATGATTTTCTCCTGTAAAAGGAGAAGTACCTGCGCTTTGTTGTAAATAAGCAGACTGTACTGCATCAGAAGTAATATCAAAACCAGGTAAGTTAGAAAATGTAGGGTCTGAATTATCACCCTCTAACAGCATTGGCATTGGCAGATACATTACAGACTTATCATTTAAAAACTTAGTATATACTCTCACGTAACCAGACTCAAATCTTTTTGTAATATTTGCTTTAAACTGACCACCTTTGTTACCTTGATATCCTATTTCTCTAGGACCTTCACCTGTTCTCATAAATCCGCCTAAATGGTATGATAGACCATTACCTAATGGTGTTCCATATTCAAAATCCAATCTACTTGTTTGGTAATCTAAGCCATAGGTTGTTGCTATAGAACCACCTTCTACAGTACCTGTTTTGCTAATCATATTTATGATACCTGCTGGTCCATTAGAAGTTTGAGTAGAAGCGGAGCCACCTCTTATTGCTTCAACTCTACTAATGTTAGAATCTATTCTTAAAAAATTATCTGCGTTACCAAAAGAAGTATCACCAAATAAGTTTAGAGGTAATCCATCTTCTTGAATTTGAAAATATCTCGATCCGCCAGAAGACACAGGAACACCACGAACATTAAAATTAGCATTACCTTCACCACCAGATGACTCTGCTCTAATACCAGGCACATTTCTGAATAATTCGCCTGCACTTCTTGGTGCTGCTTGCTCAACTAGTTTTGCATCTAAAGTAGATACCGACACACTAGATTCTATTTTAGATTTTGGATTTACAACACCTGTAACCACAACCTGATCTAGAGACTCTGCATCTTCAGATAAGACAATATCTACTGTAATATCGCTACCTTCTATTACAATATCTTTTTTAAATGTTTTAAAACCTAAGTAAGAGCCTATTAAAGTATAAGTTCCATTCTCTACATTAGTAATAACATAATTACCATCCATATCAGTTACAGCACCTTTTGATGTACCTTCTAAAATTACATTTACACCGGGCAAAAGCATCTCATTGGTATCCTTTACCGTACCTGAAACATTGCTTTGTGCAATCGCCATTAATGTGGAGAAAGCGAAAAACACAAAAACAAATAATTTGTTGTTAGTTAATTTCATTTCTTTAAAGTTGTTTAATTATTAGTATTAGCTTTAAATTTTTATCAAATTTATATTTTACATTAAACTATTTTACGAAAACAAAATCGAAAACGTTTTCGATTTACCGAAAACGTTTTCGATTTTTAAATTTTGTTTATATTGTCTTACAAATTTTCATTACTATGAAGCCAGTTACCTTGAAACAGATCGCAGAAACATTAGGTATATCTGTAACTACAGTTTCTAAAGCTTTGAAAGATTACCCAGACGTCAGTAAAAAAACAAAAAAGCTTGTCCGAGAACTTGCAGATACGCTAAATTATAAACCTAATGCTTTTGCTGTAAACCTTAGGACGAGTGAATCTAAGACCATAGGGTTAGTAATTCCTGAAGTTGTGCATCACTTTTTTTCTAGCGTTGTTAAGGGAATTATATCCCAAGCTGAAAAGAAAGGATATCTTGTTATTATACTACAATCTAGTGAATCTTATGAATTAGAAAAAAAACAAATCGACTTATTAATGAGTCAACGCGTCGATGGTATCCTCATATCAATAGCTAACGGAACTGCTAATTTTAACCACATTAACGATGTTATAGCACAAGATAAACCTGTAGTAATGTTTGACAAGATTGCTAAGATTGTAAATTGCTCCAAGGTAATAATAGACGATAGAAAAGCTGCATATATTGCAACAAAGCACCTTATAGATAAAGGCTGCAAAAAAATTGCTCATTTTAGAGGACCATTACTACCTCAAAATTCTATCGATCGTTTTCTTGGTTACAAAAATGCTCTCGAAGAACATGGTTTAGTTTATAATCCATCTTTGGTTTATATCTTAGAAGATATGAGTTTTGATGAAGGTGTTTTCTTTGCCGAAAAGCTCTTAAAAGACCATAACGATGTCGACGGTATATTTATCAATACAGATTTAGTTGCTATTGGTGCTATTAATGCTTTCAATAAAAAAGGCATAAAAATTCCTGAAGATATCGCTATTGTTGGTTTTAGTAATTGGTTTATGTCTTCAGTAATTTCTCCAACACTCTCTACCATAGATCAACCTGGTTACAACATGGGAAAAACAGCTTTTAAATTGCTTTATAAAGAAATAAAGCAACGAAAAAAGAACAAGCCTTTTGAGTATAAAACTGTAGAGCTACCAACAGATTTAGTAGTTAGAGAATCTTCAAACAAATAAACGCTAATCGCTATTTTTCAAGAAATTAATATTTCGTTTTAAGCCTGAAAACTTTGTACGTTTTACTGCAGACTTTTTAAACACTTTTTTAAACGTCTCTTCTGTAATCTCTTCCCAATCTTTTTTGGTCATTGATAATAATTCAGGATGTGGATTGAATAAAAGTTCGCTATGTGGTTTACTAAACCGATTCCAAGGACACACATCTTGACAAACATCGCAACCAAACATCCAATCGTCTAATTTGCCTTTAAAATCTGATGGAATATTGTCCTTCAGTTCAATGGTAAAATAGGAAATACATTTACTACCATCTACAACATAAGGTTCGGTAATGGCTTCTGTTGGGCATGCATCTATACAGGCTGTACATGTACCACAATGATCGGTTACAGGTGTATCGTAGTCTAGTTCTAAATCTATAATGAGCTCTGCGATAAAATAGAAAGAACCTATTTTTTGAGTTAATAAGTTGGAATGTTTGCCAATCCAGCCCAAACCAGACTTTGCAGCCCAAGCCTTATCTAAAACTGGAGCAGAATCCACAAAAGCACGTCCATCTACATCTCCGATTTCTTCTTTTATGAAGTTTAACAGCGTTTTCAACTTATCTTTGATTACAAAATGATAATCCGTTCCGTATGCATACTTAGATAGCTTATAACTTTTATCTGTTTGTTCTTCAGCAGGAAAGTAATTTAATAACAAGGATACGACACTTTTAGAGCCTTCAACTAGTTTTGTTGGGTCTAAGCGCTTATCAAAATGGTTTTCCATATAACGCATTTCCCCATGCATATTCTTATTAAGCCATGCTTCTAGTCTTGGTGCTTCTTCTTCCAAAAANCCTGCTTTGCTTATACCACAAGACAAAAAGCCGAGACGTTTAGCTTCGGCNTTTATTANTTGCGTGTATTTTGATTTTGAATTAATCACCTTTTTTGGAATCTTAAAAAAGCATTTTTTGGTTTAAGCGTAATAAGTGGTGTAATGTCGATAGTTGTAAACTCTGGCAAAATTCTATACTTAGATACAATTTCATTAATTGCCATGATCATCTCAAACATAGCAAAATTATTGCCTATGCACTTTCTAGGTCCTGCTCCAAAAGGAAAATAATGTGAAGAATACTTTCTACCTCCTTCAGCAAATCGTTCTGGTAAAAAGGCTTCTGGACGCTCCCATAATTCTGGATGTCTATGTATTTCAAAAATTGAAAATAATAGATTTGTATTAGGTTTAAAGGTGTAACCTTCAAATTGGTCTTCCTCAATATTTACTCTATCTATAAAATATACTGGCGGATACAAACGCATACTTTCCTCTAAAACCTGCTGGCAAATTTTAGAGTTCATAATTACAGCCATGGCATCATCATTATCGCTATTTGCTACAATTTCTGAATGGATTTTGTCTTGCCATTCTGGATACAAAGCTAAAAGTTGTAAGGTAAAGGTTAATGCATTTGAAGTTGTTTCATGTCCTGCCGTAAACATGATTAAGATTTCATCTATCAATTGCTTTTCTTCCATTGGAGAGCCATCTTCATATCTTGCAGATAACAGCATATCTAACAAATCATCATAATTAGATGCTGAAGCTTTACGCTCGTTGACAATTCTTCTTAGAATGCTTCTGGCTTCCTCTGACAAATCTAGATGCTTTTGTAAAATACCACTACTTTTGAACCACCAGCCTAAATACGGTTGTCTTAATTCTCTAACCAACATACGTTGAGCAGCTTCTGTAATGTATTGAAGTCTATTAATTTCTTCTTCATTAGCAGCACTACTGAATAATGATTTCACTACGGTTTGAAACGCCAAATCATTAAAAATGGGAAAAACATCTATGATTTTGTCCGTCTCAATCTTATTGTATTCTGAAACGATAGCCTTTTGTATGGTATCAAGTAATTTGGTTAGCTGTTTTTTGTGAAATGCAGGTTGAATTAATTTTCGTTGTTTTCTCCAATGTTCTCCTTCAGAAGTTAATAAACCTTGACCAACATATTTAGCCAAATCTTTGGTCTGTATCTTTGACTTCGTATAGTTTCTTTGATTTTTTTGAAGTACATATTCTGCTAAATCAGCTTTTCTAGAAAAATAAATATACCTGTTAAAACCAATATTTAATCGGAAAATATCACCGTATTTTTCAAAATTTCTGTGGTGAAAGGGTAATGGATTTTTAAGAATTTTAAAGGAATGTTTCACAAACTGAAGCAGAGAAACTTCTGGTATGCTTGTTTGTTGCTTCATACTTTTATCTACCATTAAAATAAGCCTCCTTGTGTTGGTCCTTTAATTTTACCCAAATGTTTATAGGCTTGTTCTGTAACTTCGCGACCACGAGGTGTTCTCATAATAAAGCCTTGTTGAATTAGAAATGGCTCGTAAACTTCCTCTATAGTTTCGGCACTTTCACTAACTGCAGTTGCTAATGTTGTAATACCAACTGGACCACCTTTGAACTTTTCGATTATGGTTGAAAGTATTTTATTATCCATTTCGTCTAGTCCGTGTGCATCAACATTTAANGCTTCTAAAGCGAATTTAGCAATGGCNATATCAATTTTCCCNTTACCTTTTATTTGTGCAAAATCNCTAACACGTCTCAATAAAGCGTTTGCAATTCTNGGTGTCCCACGACTNCGACCTGCAATTTCTATAGCAGCTTCCATAGAAATTGGAACGTTGAGAATNGATGCGCTTCTTTGAACTATAGANGTTAGTAAGTCGGTCTTNTAATACTCAAGTCGACTACTNATTCCAAAACGNGCNCGCATNGGTGCTGTNAGTAATCCTGATCGTGTTGTAGCACCTACTAATGTAAAAGGATTTAAATTGATTTGNACAGTCCTAGCATTAGGACCAGACTCNATCATAATATCAATTTTATAATCCTCCATAGCTGAATANAGATACTCCTCTACAATTGGACTNAAACGATGGATTTCATCTATAAAAAGTACNTCTCTNTCATCNAGATTAGTNAGTAATCCTGCAAGATCACCTGGCTTATCTAAAACNGGNCCNGAAGTNACTTTAATACCTACATCAAGCTCATTAGCTAAAATATGTGCNAAGGTTGTTTTACCAAGTCCTGGAGGCCCATGAAATAANGTATGATCTAAAGCTTCTTCTCTAAGATTTGCAGCTTGAACAAANACTAAAAGATTTTCTAAAACCTGATCTTGACCTGTAAAGTCTTGAAACGATAANGGNCGGAGCTTTTTCTCTACATCCATCTCTTCCGGAGAGTAGTTNTCGTTATATGGGTTTAGGTTTTCGTTCATCTTAAAACAAAGATAAATAAAAAGCCTTTCTAAATGTTATTAGAAAGGCTCTCTTTAATATTATAACTATTTTTTAGTGCTGTAATTCTTCTTCACCATCATATAAAGGTACATTCTGAGGTACGAAGTCTTCATCATGTCCTGGTTTACTATAATCGTAAGCCCATCTGTGTACGTGAGGAATTTCACCTGGCCAGTTACCATGAATATGCTCTACTGGTGTAGTCCACTCAAGTGTGTTAGATTTCCATGGGTTTTGCTCAGCTTTTTTACCGTAGAACATGCTACTGATAAAGTTATATAAGAATACCAATTGGAAAACACCACCAACTAAAGCAAATATTGTAATTACAACATTAGTATCTGCTAAGTCATCAAATAGTGGGAAGTTTGAATTTGTATAATAACGTCTTGGTAAACCTGCCATTCCAATAAAGTGCATTGGGAAGAATACACCATAAGCACATATTGCAGTAACCCAGAAATGTAAGTATCCAAGGTTCTTGTTCATCATACGACCAAACATTTTTGGATACCAATGGTAAATACCTGCAAACATTCCGTATAGTGCAGAAATACCCATTACTAAGTGGAAGTGAGCTACAACGAAATAAGTATCGTGTACGTTAATATCAAGAGCACTATCACCTAAGATAATACCTGTTAAACCACCAGTAATGAAAGTAGACACCAAACCGATAGAAAACAGCATCGCTGGATTCATTTGAAGGTTACCTTTCCAAAGTGTTGTAATATAGTTAAAGGCTTTTACCGCAGATGGTATTGCAATCAATAACGTTGTAAAAGTAAATACAGAACCTAAGAAAGGATTCATACCTGAAACGAACATATGGTGACCCCAAACAATCGTTGATAAGAACGCAATTGCTAAGATTGAAGCAATCATCGCTCTATATCCAAAAATTGGTTTACGAGAGTTGGTTGCTATAACTTCAGAAGTAATACCTAAAGCTGGTAATAACACGATATATACTTCAGGGTGACCTAAGAACCAGAATAAATGTTCAAATAATACTGGTGAACCACCTTGATAGTGTAAAACTTCACCTTGTAAAAATATATCTGACAAGAAAAATGATGTTCCAAAACTTCTATCCATTATCAGTAATAAAGCTGCTGATAATAAAACAGGGAATGAAATAACACCAATTATAGCTGTCACGAAGAACGTCCAGATAGTTAATGGNAATCTTGTCATTGACATNCCTTTAGTTCTTAAGTTTAATACNGTAACAACATAGTTAAGTGATCCTAAAAGTGATGANGCAATAAATATTGCCATGGANACTAACCATAATGTCATACCCATACCAGAACCTGGTTGAGCCATTGGTAAAGCACTTAATGGAGGATAGATTGTCCATCCAGCCGCTGCTGGTCCTGCTTGTACAAATAATGAGATAATCATTATTACACTAGACAAGAAGAATAACCAATAGGAAACCATGTTTAGGAATCCTGAAGCCATATCTCTTGCTCCAATTTGTAATGGAATTAACAAGTTACTAAATGTNCCACTCAAACCTTGTGTTAATACAAAGAATACCATTAAAGTACCGTGTATTGTAACCAATGCTAAGTATATATCTGCATCCATAACACCATCTGGTGCCCATTTTCCTAGTAATGCTTCAAAAATTACATTAGATTTTTCAGGCCATGCGATTTGCATTCTGAATAAAAGTGACATACCAATACCTATGATACCCATGATTAAACCAGTAATCAGGTATTGCTTAGAAATCATCTTATGATCTTGACTAAAAATATATTTAGTCACAAAAGTTTCTTTATGGTGATGTACGTCGTGATCGTCGTGACCGTGTGTATCTACTGTTGCTGACATAATCTCTTTATCTATTTCTTAAAATGATTTGTAATTAATTTAATGAGTTAGCAAATGTTTTTTGCTCTTTCATCCAAGCATCAAACTCTTCTTGTGTTTCTACAATAATCTTCATCTGCATATTGTAGTGTGATTTACCACAAATTTTATTACATAATAATAGGTAATCAAACTCGTAAGCCAAATCCTGACCACGTTCTTCAATCTCTGCTTGATTTGCTATTCTTAACTCGTTAATGTTTTTTACTTTATCCTGAATATCTGGATTCTGACGCATCTCTGCAGTAGTTACCGTTGGAGTAAATCCAAATTGAGTAACCATACCAGGAACACAGTTCATTTGAGCTCTAAAGTGAGGCATGTAAGCCGAGTGTAATACATCTTGAGATCTCATTTTGAATAAAACAGGCTTACCAACTGGTAAGTGTAATTCAGTTACAATAACATCATCTTGTGCATTTGGATCGTCTTCATCAACACCAAGTATGTTTGCTCTATCTAAGTCAATTAATCTAACATTTGCTTGACCTAATACGTTNTCTTCACCACTATATCTAGCTTTCCAGTTAAATTGTTGAGCATAAAGTTCAACTACCATAGGATCCTCATCTTCGTCGATATTCATAATATCATTCCAAGTGAATAATCCGTAAATGATTAAACCTGCTAAGGTTATTACTGGTATAACTGTCCAAATAAACTCTAATGTATTGTTATCAGCATAGAATAATGCTTTTCTTCCTTTTTCACCTTTGTATTTAAAAGCGAAATAGTGTAGTAAGAATTGGGTGATAGTTTGAACAATGAATATAATAACTAATGAAATAATCATTAAGTTATCNATATTAGATCCATGCTCTGATGCAGCATTAGATAATAAAGGTAAGTCACCTATATACCAAAAACAGATTATAGTAATGGCATAGATAAACACCAAGAATCCCATCATTAAATACCCATTAACTCTGTTATCTTTATCATCTGCAACTTGTGAGTTAGATGAACCAACTTGAGCTAAATCGAAAATCTTAACCATTTGCCATATGGCAATAGCTACAAAGAGTACAATTATAATTGTTAATAAAGCAGTCATTATCGTTTCTGTTCTTATTTAAAAATTAATAATGGAANTGTTCACTTTCCTTAATAAATGGGTTTCCTTTTGCTAACAGTGGATACTTGCCCAAAGCTGTGAATACAACAAACAAGAATATACCTGCAAATAATAATATTGATCCTATCTCTGGAATTCCTATAAACCATCTGTCACCAACCGTTGCTGGCATAATCATATTGAAGATATCTAAATAGTGTCCACAAAGAATTACGATNCCTGCCATAACAACAAACCATGGAATACGTTTGTAATCACTATTCATTAATAACAATAATGGGAAAATGAAATTCATAGCTACCATACCAAAGAATGGTAATTTATAATCTTCAATACGTGTTACGAAGTAAGTTACTTCTTCTGGTATGTTAGAGTACCATATTAA
Organism: Flavobacteriaceae bacterium; assembly: GCA_002706045.1. Lineage (GTDB taxonomy): Bacteria > Bacteroidota > Bacteroidia > Flavobacteriales > Flavobacteriaceae > Winogradskyella. Next base: position 5,262 of record PAJL01000028.1, on the reverse strand, counting down.
CATGAATTGAGAGAACCATAGGTATGTCCAGAAAATACTGATACCAAACATGAATTTAGCTAAATCATGAATATGACTATCATTTACAAATTCTAAAAGACCTTTTGATTTAAGATATATAGTGATTAAGGCAATCACTGTGATACCACTCACAAACATACTTGCGAAAACGTACCATCCAAATAATGTACTAAACCAGTGAGGATCTACACTCATAATCCAGTCCCAAGACATCATAGANTCTGTATAGATATANAATACTAAGAATGCTGCAGATATTCTGAAGTTCTTTTTAAAGTTTCTGTTATCGTTAGCATTATCCTGTGCTACTGAAAACTTACGAGAGAAGATTCTGTATGTAGACCAACCAGCTAAAAAGATAATACCTCTAATAAAGAATCCAAATTTATTTAACCAGCCTGCTTTACCTTGAATTAAAGCATCATGAGCAACAACATCTTGATCCATCCAAATAAAGATATGATCTCCTGCTACGAAAGCTACTAATAGCACTAAAATACCACCAGGCAATACATAAGCTGTAATTCCTTCCATCACTCTAAACAGTACTGGAGACCAACCTGCCTGAGCAGCATATTGAATACCATAAAAGGCTAACACACCTAAAGCAATCATAAAGAAAAAGAATGCTGCAACATAAAGTGCTGCGTATGGTCTGTTATGAATTTGATGTAAAGCATGCTCTTCATGAGACATTTCATGACCTTCTTCAGCATGAGCATCTTCACCATGAGCCATTTCTGCATGAGTATCATGCATTGCTTCTGCTTCCGAATGTGCATCTGTAGCATGAGCATCACCATGACCTCCATGATGAGATTCATCAGCTAAACGTTCAGCAATATTTTCTTCGGTATAGCTTTTAGAATCATAAAAACCATATGCTATACCTAGTAATCCTAAGACTACCATAATGATAGCAGCTAATTTTAATCGACTTGAAATTTGATATTCCATTTATAAAATCTTTATCTAAATCTTATTTATTTAAATCTGCTTTTAGTTTTTCAACATAAGCAACTACTTGCCAACGTTCTTCTTCGTTCAATTGGTTAGCATAAGAACCCATTGTATTTTTACCATAATAAATAACGTGGTAAATACTTCCTTCGGTAATTGCTCTACCAGCGTCATTGTAAGCTGGTACACCTAATATTTTTTCACGTTGTACTAACTTTCCTTTACCATCACCTTTTGTACCGTGACAAATACCACAATAGATTGTGTAAAGAGGACCACCTACAGTATAATCTACTCTTGGTACATTAGGATCTACTTCAACAGAATCTACCATATTTAATGGAATTGCTGGTGCTAAAGGGTTCTTTAGTGTAGTTTTTGCTAATTCGTAACCTTCGTTAGTGTTATCTATTTCGTAAGGCATAAAATCACCTCTAGGAATAGAACCTAAAGCAGGTAATTGACCTTCTTTACCATTATTGAATGCATCCGATTCTTGGTAAGTTTCATAACCAACAGACTGGTACATGTTTGGCATGTATTGGTAGTTTGGTCTTGAATTCTTTTGGCAAGACACTATACTTACCAACATTACTAGTACTACGATATATTTTAAGGATGTCTTCATATTAATGTGCATCTTCTTCTTTATCAATAATATTAATTTCAACAGCACCTGTTTCTTTTAATAAATCAGTCAATTCGTTTTCGTTATCATGAATTGCTATTTCCATTAAGAAATGGTCATCAGTTGTTCTTGGATCTGGATTTTCAGCTTTCTTAAATGGCCACATTCTACTTCTTAAATAAAACGTTATTACCATTAAATGCGCTGCNAAAAATACNGTTAACTCAAACATGATAGGNACAAATGCTGGCATGTTTTCTAAATAACTAAAGCTTGGTTTACCACCTATATCTTGTGGCCAATCTTTAATCATTATAAAGTTCATCATTGTTATAGCTACAGATAAACCTACACATCCATATAAAAATGCTGTAATTGCTAAACGTGTTGGCGCAAGACCCATTGCCTTATCTAGTCCGTGAACAGGAAATGGTGTGTATATTTCTTCGATGTGATGCTTTTCTGCCTTAACCTTTTTAACAGCTGACATTAATACGTCATCATCAGTATAAATAGCATGAATTACTTTTGAAGCTTCCATAGACTATATTAGTTGTTTAATAAATTTTTAGCTTGTCCAGACCAATCATCACGCTCTGCTCTTCCTGGGAAAGAACCAGTGATTTCATCTAACAAGTCGTATTCTCTTTTTGTCATTTTGCTCACCTGAGCATAAGTATAAATTCCTAGGTTATTAAGTGCTTCTTCCATTTTTGGACCAATACCATTAATAACTTTTAAATCATCCGCAGTTTGAACAGATGGATCGAATCTTCCTATACCTTCTAGCAAATTACTTAGTTTCTCAGCATCATCTTGAGTAGGTTTAGAAGCTGTTGTTTCTNCTGGTAATTTAAAGTTTGATGTTCTTTCATCTGCACCAGTACCNACTAAACTNTCACCACTCTCTCTGATTCTCTTGTAACGCTCACCTGAAGACTTTAATATTGTTTTNACCTCGGCTTGTGCAATTACTGGGAATGTTCTAGAATATAATAAGAATAATACAAAGAAGAANCCTATTGTTCCGATGAAAATTCCNATATCNACAAACGTTGGAGAGAACATTGTCCAAGATGANGGTAAGTAATCTCTGTGTAATGANGTAACGATGATAACGAAACGCTCAAACCACATACCTATGTTTACCACGATAGATATAAAGAACGAAAACATAATACTTGTTCTAAGTTTCTTGAACCACATGAACTGTGGAGAGAACACGTTACAAGTCATCATTGCCCAATATGCCCACCAGTAAGGACCAGTTGCTCTGTTTAAGAATGCATATTGTTCGTACTCTACACCAGAGTACCAAGCAATAAATAACTCAGTGATATAAGCCACACCAACGATTGAACCTGTAATCATAATTACAATGTTCATTAACTCGATGTGTTGTACTGTAATATAATCTTCAAGGTTACATACTTTTCTCATAATAATAAGAAGTGTATTTACCATAGCAAATCCTGAGAAAATCGCACCTGCAACGAAGTAAGGTGGAAAAATCGTAGTATGCCAACCTGGAATTACTGATGTTGCGAAGTCAAACGATACAATAGTATGTACAGAAAGTACNANTGGNGTTGCTAAACCTGCAAGTACCAATGANACCTCCTCAAAACGTTGCCAATCTTTTGCTCTACCAGACCAACCAAAGCTTATTAAAGAATAAATTTTCTTTTGGAAAGGTCTAATAGCTCTATCTCTAAGCATTGCAAAATCTGGNAATAAACCTGTCCACCAGAATACTAATGANACNGATAAATANGTTGAAATCGCGAATACGTCCCAAAGTAATGGTGAGTTAAAGTTNACCCANAANGANCCNAATTGGTTAGGAATTGGTAATACCCAGTAAGCTAACCATGGACGACCCATGTGAATNATTGGGAATAAACCTGCCTGAACAACNGANAANATTGTCATNGCTTCTGCAGAACGGTTAATTGCCATTCTCCATTTTTGACGGAATAATAAAAGTACTGCCGAAATCAGCGTTCCTGCGTGACCAATACCAACCCACCAAACGAAGTTAGTAATATCCCAAGCCCAGTTTACAGTCTTGTTAAGACCCCAAACTCCAATACCTGTTGATACGGTATAAATAATACAACCTATTCCCCAAAGGAATGCGACCAAAGATATACCGAAAACAATCCACCATGCTTTGTTGGCTTTGCCTTCTACTGGTCTTGCTACATCTACAGTAACATCGTGATACGATTTCTCGCCAGTAACTAAAGGTCTTCTAATAGGTGCTTCGTAATGAGACGCCATAATTATATACGTGTTTCTTTAATTTTTATTTATGCTTCTTTTGCTATGTTTCTCACCTTAGTTTGATAAACCACATTTGGTTTTACACCAACATGCTCTAATAGGTGATAAGATCTTTTATCGTCTTTTAATTCTGCTATTTTGCTATCCTTATCATTAACATCACCAAAAATCATAGCGCCATTACCACAAGCTGCAGAACATGCTGTTTGGAATTCTCCATCTTTCACAGGTCTTCCTTCACGCTTAGCATCTAAAATAGTTTTCTGTGTTTTTTGGATACAGAAAGAACATTTTTCCATTACACCACGAGAACGTACTGTTACGTCTGGATTCAACACCATTCTTCCAAGGTCATCATTCATATAGTAATCAAACTCATCATTTTGAGAATATAAGAACCAGTTGAAACGACGAACTTTATAAGGACAGTTATTAGCACAGTAGCGTGTACCTACACATCTGTTGTAAGCCATATGGTTTTGACCTTGACGACCGTGAGACGTTGCTGCTACCGGACAAACTGTTTCACAAGGTGCGTGATTACAGTGTTGACACATTACAGGTTGGAAAGCTACCTGTGGATTATCTGCAGGATTTTCCATTTCGCCAAACTCACTTAGCGAGCTTCCTAAACCTGAAATATTTTCCTTCTTTTGATTATCACCTTCAAAAGTATCTTGAGAAGAATAATATCTATCAATACGCAACCAGTGCATATCTCTACTACGTCTCATTTCTGATTTACCAACAACTGGTACATTATTTTCTGCGTGACATGCAATGACACATGCTCCACATCCTGTACATGCATTTAAATCTATGGATAAATTAAAATGATGACCAACTGAACGATCAAACTCATCCCATAAATCTACTTTAGAATCTGTAACCTTTACAGGGTTGTGGTCTAATGATACTTCAGGAGTGGCATTCCAAACATCTCTATCCTTTGTATTAAAAATCTCAAGACTAGTTTCTTTAATGATGTCTCCACGACCCATTAATGTATTATGCAACTGCACACAAGCAAACTCATGCTCACCTGTAGCTTTACTAATTGTTACATCTTGTACGGTATTAAAATTGTGATATAATGGATAAGCATTTACACCAGTCTTCATTTCAGCTTTCATACCTTCAGCAGTTCTACCATATCCGAATGATAGCCCTATTGAACCTTTAGCCTGACCTGGTTGAATAATTACAGGAACATTCTCTAAAGTCGTCCCATTAACTGTAATATTTGCTCTGCTTCCGTTTAAACCTCCATTAGCTACGTTCCAATTTTCAAGACCTAGTGCTTCTGCATCAGCTCTTGATACTGTTACATAATTATCCCAAGTGGTTCTTGTTATTGGATCTGGAAA
>PAJL01000027.1 GCA_002706045.1 Flavobacteriaceae bacterium | reverse complement strand
TCTGAAAATCCAGAACCAGAATTATCAGATGAAAATCCACTAGAACTTTCATCTATTTTAATTTGAATTACTGAGTTATCTATAATGTTAGTAGTATTTAAATAAACTCCTAAGAAAAACTCTAAAGCTGTACCATCAGCGATAACAATCGGTGAAGCAAAATTCAAGATAATTTCTGTATCTGTAATGGTTGTAAAAGGTGTGTAGTCTACAAGGTTTTCATCATACAGAGTAATTCCAGCGATAGCATTACTCCAGTCTGTAGAGTTATTTGCACCTGGTACAAAGCGCATAGTAGTTACATTTGTTGGTAAGCCGTCGGATGTTCCAAGATCTTCAATTATAAAACTAAAAACATCTTCTGAAGAATCGCTTGTGGTAACATCCACGGCAACTATACTAGTGGCGCTTATCTGTAGGTTTGACTCATATACTTCAGAATCATTATCTGAGCTTATGGCTTCATATACTTCAATATCGTCAATAGTTATACCATCACCATATCCACTAGTAGCGTCAAAGGCAATATAGTATTCCGAACTAGGATTGGGTAATGGTATATCTATTTCCTGGGTCCAGCTGGTTATGGAGTTTAAATATTCTTGTCCAGGAATTAAAGTCCAGCTAGCAGAAGTTGAGGTCTTATAGTATATTCTTAATTCGTCTTGATCACCAAGAAATTCTGGTTGAGTATGCCAAAATGATAATGAAGGATTTGATAAACCACTTAAATCCAAAGGAGGTGTTATTAATTTGGTGTGATCGCTACTATAATCTTCTGTAAAAAACAATGCATTATAGTTTCCAGTATTTGCACTTTCTACACTGTTGTATGAGTTTCCACTTTGGAAAACCCAATCATTGTTCCCGCTTTCAAATTCTTGATGCCAACAGCTAGGGAGTGTGCCACTTTCAAATCCTTCTGTAAAAGGAAATGAAGAAATTGCTGAACATGGAGTAGTAGCCTCACCACTTAAGCCTGTTGAATATTCAGCTCCGTCATAAGAGTAAGCCATATAATAATAGGTAGTATTTTCGGATAATCCAGTATGATTATATGTGCCTGTACCGTTGTTGTTCACTAAAATAGTTCCACCAGCAAAAGAAGTCCCAACAGCTGTTGGTGCTCCACTAGGAGTTGTAAAAGAATTGTCAGTGTTAAATAGAATGATAACGTTATCTTCACTGGTATTATCATCGTAAGTTAAGTCTATCTGGGTTGAAGAACTTGGTGAAGCAGAGAATGTGTCTGGATTACTGGGGCCAGAAAGCTCAAATGCTGTCCATGATAAGTCATCCATTGCAACTCGATCTCCGTTTCCAGGTGTTTCAATTTCTACTGTAATAGTGCCGCTGATATTGATATTGTTAATTGAAGTTGTTAGGGGATTAGTGCCATAGGGAATAGAGCCTACAACCATATTATTTACAGAGACAGTTAAGTTACCAGAACCACCACCATACTTACGTTGAGTAGTTAAAGTTAAATTTCCTATTCCACCTGTTACCGAAGGGCTTGTAAGAGAACCATTTCTTACAGTTATAGCATCTCCATTAATTGTTTGGTCAGTACGAGCGTCAGTAGCTGTCCATGTACCACCATCATCTCCCGTCCATGTTTCAGTAACATAGCCACTATATGGTCCAAGATTGCTAAAAGTCTCATTTATTGGGCTGGTCTGCCCAAACCCTAAACCACTTATTAAAAGCGCAAATAAGAAGCTGTAAAAATTTTTCATATGCAATTAAGTTAATTTTAGCATGCTGCTTAAAATATTCAGAATTAGACTTTTTAAGAAAAAAGCTACAAAATATTACTAAACAACATTAGTTAAATGTTCTTTGTCTTAAATATGTAAAATCTAGGCTAAGTGTTTGATTACAAGGGGGTGACAAATATAGTAAACAGAGAATTTTCTCACGTTAAATAAGGTTAAGTTTCCATTACCTATGTTTACTTTTTGTTAAGTTGTGAATTTTAAGGGTGAGTTTTTGAGAAATAAATAATTCTATTCAGCTATATAAAATAAAAAAGCGCATCTGCTAAGGATGCGCTTATAATTGTTGAGAGTTGTGATTTTACTATCTTAAAATCACTTTTTGAGTTCTGTTACCTGTTGTATTTTGTAGTTGTACTACATAGACACCAGATGTTAGATTAGAAACATCTATAGTCTGTTGGGTACTTTTGGTAGTTAATGCTTGAGAGCTTACCAAACGACCTTGTATATCGTACAGGTTAAAGGTTGTATTGCTATCTAACTGACCTTTAATAGTTATAGTTTTAGGATTAGATTTTGTATAAATTTCTAATCCGTTCAACATATTTTCTGTCGTGCTAAGTGATTCGCGAGACATATGTATGTAAAAACGACCAGTTTCTGTTAAAGTTGTTGATGGTGTAAACGTGTAATCACCATCTCTTAAGTTTGTGAACGTGTTAGTTACATTGTCTTCTAATATAATAGTAGCATCATCAGGTACAATTTCCTCAGTGATACTGATTGTAGCTTGTTCTCCTTGTGTAAGGTTAACTCCTAAAGGAATAGTAACATTGTTTAAATCTGTAAAACTAACTGTTTGTACAGCCATATCTTTACCTGTATTATTTTCAACAAGATGAGAATAAAGTGCGAAGCTAGGTGTTGTGCTACCAAACATTGCTGTGTCATAACCATTATCCATACTTAATGAAGCGTTGTTATTAAAATATAGATCTGTACTGTAAGAATCACTGTCTTTTGAAAGTCTTAGTTTAACAAAAGCTAAATTTTGTTCAGAAGAAGATCTTCCTGCTATAAAGTCGTCGCTTGTACCATTGATTCGCATAGAAGGATCAAAAGTTATAGTTCCTCCTTCAGGTTTAGATGATACATAGAATCCCTGTCCTGGTGCTATTTTAGCATTTGGATGCATATCGGAATACGCTTGGTTCCATATCGTATAATGATTTGCAGGTGAAGCATTACCATTATAGCCATATATACCAGAAGTTTCAGCTTCAAACTCACTATTATTGCTTGCTAAGAATCCAGAAAGTGTAACATATGAAGGGTAAGGATTTCCTATAAGGTTAAATATACTAGATGAACCTTGAGAAATAGGAATTGATTTGATGCCTGTTAGTACAGAACCTGAAAATTCAAAAGTAGATCCAGATGGAGTGTCTGAAGCTGTTCTGTAGCCTATACCTGACTCTAATATTTCAGAATCATCAGCAGGTGTATAAATAACATAAGAATTAGTTTCATTATCAAATGGTCCAAATAAAAATGCAGGCTGACCACCTATGGTACCTTGCGCTAAATCAGGATTAGCTGTTCTAAATGCTAAAAAGGTTTGGGATGCATTTGTTACAGGTGGTGAAATTAGATCATTGTCACCAGATGTAGTTCCAGGTGCTGCTAATTGGTTTACAAAACGGTTGTATATAATATCATTCTCTACAGAGCCATTAACAATTAAACTTGAGTAGTTGTTACTAATAGAATTCAATTCAATAGTACCACGATTCATTAAATCTGAAGCAAGCGTCATAGATTGTCCAAAACCAATAGTTGTAGTAGCATCTTCATTAACAATAAGGTTATTTAACTGTACATCACCAGATACATTGTAATTTCCGTCAATTACTAGGGCGTCAAATGCTCCTGTAGTTTCGTCTGGTTCAATATTATTGACCCAGCCTTCAGCGTTTGTATAGATTAACCCATTGAACTCACTAACAATTCTGAAGTTGTCAAAGCCAGAGTAGCCGTCAGGATGACTATTTCTTAGTCTTATTTGGAATGAGATACTGTTAACATCTTCAGCTATTGGTATTTTAACTCTTCCCATATCATCAATTAAGCCGTCACTTCCCTCAAACACAGTAGTCCAATTATTTGTGAAAGATGCTCCGTTGATTGCTGTTCTGTATTGAACATCATTGCTATTTGTTATATAACCTACAACCTGCCAGTCAAATTCAATTCGTACATTTGTGTAATCACTAATATCAGTATTTGCAAAGGTTAAAACAGCAAAAGTATTAGTTCCATCATTTAAGTCGTTTTCACCAAAAATTTGTGTGTCAAATAAAGGGTTGTTAATAGGGGAAGCATCTGCTAGTGCTATTTCACCGAAATAGCCTATTGGATTTCCCCAATCCGAAACAGTTCCGAAGAATGCTGTATCACTAGAATATAACCAATTTGTAGCGGTGTCAAAGTTTTGTTCATTTATAATTAATAAAGGACCATGAATATCAAATGGATCACTTGTACCAGATAAAGAGTTGCCAGTAACAACAAGTGTGACATCATTCTCAGTATCCGTAAACACAATATTGTTAAAAGTAGCAAAACCATTAACCATAGTGTAGGTTTCAGCAATTATACTACCACTAGGAGAAGCGGTTAAGTTTAGATTAGCAATGTTAGCATCTAAATCTAAGTTTAAATTTGCATCAACAGCTGAAATGGTTGGGTACGGAACCATAACTTCATATTGATTACCATCTGTAGGTTGTTGATTAAATATAAATTGACTTGCAGTAACCTCAATACGATTATCGTCTCCGTTGATAGACGTTGTAGCTCCACCTGTATTTACATCTATAAAAAGTGAACTTCCAGTAGGTGGAGTGGTTGCAGCGTTTATGAGTAATTGTACTTGTTCGTTATCTGATNACNGTTGTTTTAAAAGAGCCTAAAACCAAAAATTGCTTTGTTCCATCATCTGGCGCAATTAAATTTAAGCTATTAAAACTAGTGTATTCTGTGACGTTAGTGACTTCAGCAACAACCATAAAACTTGACAAATCAACAATAGCTAGAGCAGCAATATCTTCACTATTAATCACTTCAAACTCTATTGAACTTAGTGTAGTGCCATCAGTGTCGCTATCGGTATTTTCACCACCATCTCTTATAGTAAAAGCTCCAAGATTAACCGCGTTAGCGAAACTTAGACCAGAAGTAGCTGTGTAAGATTCATAGTCTATATTTTCTTGTACAGGAAAAATAGGAAAAGTTGAGGCGATGATATCTGATTCTGTACTGTTTGACGAACCTGTTGAAACACTTCCTCTCAATCTTATACCTGGATTTGGTATACCCAATGATCCGGCCCAAGATGTTTGATCTATTACTCTTAGCCAACCTGTACTAGACGAAGCACCCCAAGCGTATAACCTAAACGTTATTGTGCCAGAAGTACCGGTGCTGATTCCCAAACTTGATAAGTTGAATACTGTTGTCGTAGATGTTACTGATTGAGGTGTATTAAGTGGAGTACCAGAAGTTGCAAAGTTGTCTAAACTATAAAAAAGTCTCCATGCTGAAGGACCGCCAGGAGCACTCTTTAATTTTATATTGACTTCATCCAAGTCTATATTGTAAGTAGTGTTGGCGGTAATTGACCACTGTAAATAGTCATTATTAGCTCGGGCAACAGCTTCATCTCCGCCAACAGACCAGCTGTTTGCAGTGAAACTGGCTGAAGGGGAGGTGCTTAGGTTAACACCTGAGCCTCTAGTGAGACCAGTGGATAGTACGTTTGTAGCGTTTCCTGTTTCTGTAGGTCCAATAATATTAGGACGGTCTATAGTAACCAAAGTTGATTGGCTGTATCCTAAAGAAAAAAGGGTAGTCAACAAGTAAAAAAAGTAATATTTTTTCATAATTATTTAATTAAATCTAAAATTATTGATATTATCTTATTGATAAGTAAGGGTTTTTAATGATTTTAGAATGTGTCAAAGGTAAACATTTCATCGATAAAAACAAGATTTAGTGTAAAAAAACCTAGACAAACGGAAATTTAAAGAAGGTTTTTTCTTACAAAAAACTAATGTTTTGTATGTTTTATCGGTGTTCTGTAATTTGTAATCAGTATCTGTTTTTTTTATTATAGTAATTTTTGAGTTATAAAAATCTTTAGTTTCTCTTTAAATTACAATTTACGTATTGTAAAGAGATATGGTTTTTAAACTTTAATAATATTATTCATAAGAGTTTAGGAGGTCTTAGATTTTGTTTTAGTTTTGTAAAAAATAACGGTGTAAAAATACAAATAGTTAAAGGTCTGGAATTGGGCTTTAACAAAAAGTTAAATTATTCTGTAAAATTTGCTTTTATATTGAAAATTAGTAAGCGACACATAGCTAAGACCATTACTTGGCGTTTTTTTGGAACATTAGATACACTGTTGCTGTCATGGTTTATTTCTGATGATTTTGCCGTAGGGTCTAAAATTGCTGTTTTTGAACTCGTAACTAAAATGGTACTTTATTATTTTCACGAGCGCGCGTGGTTTCATTCTAAAATAAAATCATCTAATAAACGTCATATTTTAAAAACTTTCTCATGGAGAGGTATTGGTACCTTGGATACAATGTTGTTAGGTTGGATTGTTACAGGTAATCCACTTACGGGATTAAAAATTGGCGCTGCTGAGGTGATTACCAAAATGTTATTGTATTTTGGTCACGAAAAACTTTGGTACCAAATTAATTATGGTTTGGATCAAAGAATAAGGAGAAGACGTTTGAACGAACTAAAAAAGGAAAAACAAGCATGAGTCTAAATACAGTTAGACATGACTACAAGATCGCTAAAGCCGATCGCGAAAAAATACACAAGCACAAATCTTTTCTGTTATGGTTTACAGGACTTTCAGGTTCGGGTAAATCTACTTTAGCTAATTTAGTAGAAATAGAATTAAATAAGCAAAATATTTCTACTTACACCTTAGATGGAGATAATATTAGGCAAGGTATTAATAAGGATCTCACTTTTGCACCAGAAGATCGCACAGAAAATATCAGAAGGATTGCAGAAATTGCTAATCTATTTGTTGATGCAGGCGTGGTAACACTGGCTGCTTTTGTGTCTCCTTATCTAAAAGATAGAGAAAACATTAAAACCATAGTTGGTGCGGAGAATTTTATAGAGATCTACGTGAATACATCTTTAGAAGAATGTGAGCGTAGAGACGTAAAAGGATTATACAAAAAAGCAAGAGCAGGAAAAATAAAAAACATGACTGGGATTTCTGCACCTTATGAAGCACCTACAAATCCAGATTTAGAAATAAAAACCGATGACCAATCTATAGAAGTATCAACTAAGCAAATTGTTGATTTTATAGTAGAAAAATTAAATACATCATATGAGTAATTACGTTATTAATCATTTAAGAGAACTAGAATCTGAAGCTATTTTCGTCATAAGAGAGATTGCTGCGCAGTTTGAAAATCCGGCATTATTGTTTTCAGGCGGAAAGGATTCTATTTTACTAACGCATTTAGCTAAGAAAGCGTTTTATCCTGCAAAAATTCCTTTTCCATTAATCCACATCGATACTGGTCACAATTTTCCTGAAACTATCGCTTTTAGAGACGCTTTGGTGGAGCGATTAGGAGTAAAACTTATTGTTGGGTCTGTGCAAGAAGCTATTGATAAAGGACGTGTTAAGGAGGAAACAGGTGCTGATGCGTCGCGTAATTCACTTCAAATTGTATCACTTTTAGATACGCTTGAAGATCATAAAATTGATGCTGCAATGGGTGGTGCAAGACGTGATGAAGAAAAAGCACGTGCCAAAGAGCGTTTCTTTTCTCATAGAGATGAGTTTGGACAATGGGATCCNAAAAACCAACGTCCAGAACTTTGGAATCTTTTTAATGGTAGAAAGAATTATGGTGAGCATTTTAGAGTATTTCCAATTTCAAACTGGACAGAAATGGATGTTTGGGAATACATAAAACTAGAGAATATTGATTTACCATCATTATATTTCTCTCACCAACGCGATTGTGTGGTTAGAGACGGTGTTATATTAGCCAACTCAGAATTTATCACTTTAAAAGAAGGTGAAGAAGTGGTTAATATGACTATTCGTTACCGTACTTGTGGAGATATGCCAATTACAGGTGCTGTAGAATCTGAAGCTGATAATCTTCAAAAAATTATAGAAGAAATCGCGACAACGCGTACTACGGAACGTGGAGGTAGAGCAGATGATAAACGTGCAGAAACAGCTATGGAAGATCGTAAAAAACAAGGTTACTTTTAATATTATTTAGAAAAGAAAGAATGGAATATCAAGATATAGAATTATTAAGATTTACAACAGCTGGAAGTGTAGATGATGGAAAAAGTACACTTATAGGACGTTTATTATATGATAGTAAATCAATTTTTCAAGATCAATTAGACGCTGTAGAAGAGTCGAGTAAAAGTAAAGGTTTTGATTATGTGGATTTATCTTTACTTACAGATGGTTTAAAATCGGAGCGTGAGCAAGGGATTACTATTGATGTAGCCTACCGTTATTTCGCAACTCCAAAGCGTAAATTCATCATTGCAGATACACCAGGTCATATTCAATATACGCGTAATATGGTAACAGGTGCGTCAACTGCTAACCTAGCAATTATACTTATTGACGCACGTAAAGGAATGTTAGAGCAAACACATCGTCATGCGTTTATTGCATCATTATTGCGAATTCCACATGCTATTGTTTGTGTGAATAAAATGGATTTAGTTGATTATAGTGAAGAGGTTTATGATAAAATTGTAAAGGATTTTAATGCTTTCTCTTCCAAGTTAGCAATTAACGATATTCAGTTTATTCCTATTTCAGCTTTGAAAGGAGATAACGTGGTAAATCGTTCCGAAAACATGGAATGGTACAAAGGGAGTACCTTGATGTACCATTTAGAAACGGTTCATATTTCAAGTGATCATAATTTGGTAGATTGTCGTTTTCCTATTCAATCGGTTATTCGTCCTCATACTTTAGAAAATCAAGATTATAGAGGTTTTGCTGGTAGAATTGATGGTGGAGTATTCAAACCAGGAGATAAGGTAAAGTCTTTGCCATCAGGATTTGTATCGACTATAAAGACCATTGAACTAGATGGTGAGCAGATTAAAGAAGCTTTTGCTCCAATGTCTGTAACCATGACCTTAGAAGATGAAATCGATAACAGTCGTGGAGATATGATTGTTAGAGAAAATAATGTTCCAGAAGTTGGTCAGGATTTAGAAGCCTTGGTGACTTGGATGAGTTCAAAACCAATGCACGCACGAACTAAAGTCGTAATAAAGCATACGACAAACGAGTGTATGGCCATGGTTAAAGAATTGAAATACAAAATAGATATCAACACTCTACACAGAATCGAAGGTATAGATAAGGTGGAAATGAATGATATTGTACGTATGTCTATAAGAACAGCAAAACCTGTATTCTTTGATGCCTACAAAAAAAATCGACAAACCGGAAGTATAATCATCATAGACGAGCAAACCAATGAAACTATTGGAGCTGGAATGATTATTTAATGGTGATACAGTGAAAGTGATACTGTGATGCAGTGTACGATGATGCGGTGATACTGGAAAATGATGATGTGGTGAGCTTTTAGAATAGGAATTTTAAAATTTTAATGATGACTCATAAAGATTTAGAAGCTTATAAATTAAGCTTAAATTTAGTAGAGGATATTTATAAGCTTACTAAAGATTTTCCCGCATCTGAAAACTTTGGATTGACTTCTCAACTTAGAAGAGCAGCTGTTTCCTTACCTTCAAATATTGCTGAGGGTTCAAGTAGAGGGTCAACAAAGGACTTTATCCGATTTTTAAATATAGCATCAGGGTCATTAGCGGAAATAGAAACGCAGTTAGTAATTGCAGAACGTATAGGGTATATAACTTTCGATAATACATTACAAAATAATATCAGTACAATTAGAAAAATGCTATACCGTTTAAAACAAGCTTTAAACAAAAAACTAAGTAAGTAAAATGAATAATAAAAGCCTCACCACCTCCCAACCTCACCGCCTCACTGAATTACTGTATCTCGGTATTACCTCAGCCCTAGAAGCCGGAAAAGCGATTTTAGAAATTTATAATTCTGATGATTTTGGTGTTGAGTTGAAAGGTGACGATTCTCCTTTAACAAAAGCTGATATAGCATCTCACAATATCATTGTAGCACACTTAAAAGCTACAGGCATTCCTGTTTTGTCTGAGGAAGGAAAAGAAATGCCTTATGAAGAACGAAAAGATTGGAAGCAACTTTGGATTGTAGACCCTATAGATGGTACCAAAGAATTTATAAAACGTAATGGAGAATTTACAGTAAATATAGCGCTGATTGATAGCCAAAAGACGCAGCTAGGTGTTGTGTTTGTACCAGCACTTGGTGAGCTTTACTTTTCTACAATAGAAAACGGTTCTTATAAAGTAAACGTTGATCTTCAAAATTATTCAGTTGAAGGTTTAGTTAAAGAAGGTTCTAAATTACCCTTAGAAAGGGACGATAAAACCTTTACAGTTGTTGCAAGTCGTTCTCATATGTCCCCAGAAACCGAAGCTTATGTAAATGAGATGAGAGAAAAGCATGGTGAGGTTAACTTAATGTCTAAAGGAAGTTCGCTTAAGTTGTGTATGGTAGCTGAAGGTAAAGCGGACTGTTACCCAAGATTTGCACCAACGATGGAATGGGATACGGCAGCAGGACAAGCCATTTGCGAGCATGCTGGTTTTACAGTGTTGGATTGGAAAACCCAAGCACCAATGCTATATAACAGAGAAGAGTTATTGAATAACTGGTTTTTGGTAACCAATTAGTTTCAATAAAAAGACAATAAAATGCAGCTCACAAAATCATTAGTGTCTGGTGCTAAATGGACTACTTTAGACTCTACTTTTAGTGCTATTATTCAGGTGGTAAGGGTTTTTATTTTAACAAAGCTGCTGACTGCTACAGATTTTGGTTTAATGGCATTGGTTTTAATTGTAACGGGTTTTAGCCAATTATTTGTAGATTTTGGTATTAGCAGCGCTATTATTTATAAATCTAAAAACACTAATCAAGAATTATCTACTTTATATTGGCTAAATGTAATTTTAGGCGTTTTGGCCTGCCTTATCATATTAGTGTTTAGTTATCCTATATCAAAATATATATTTAATGCAGAAGCACTTAATACAATGCTTAAAATTATTTCGGTAACTTTTGCGTTTAATGGGTTTGCAATACAGTATAAGGCGTTGTTGTCAAAAAAATTAAGATTTAAAATCTTGGCCAAAATAAATATTATTACGCCTCTATTAGGCTTTTTAGTTACCGTGATTTTAGCCTATTTAGATTATGGTGTATATTCATTAGTTTTTGGGTATATGGTTGAGAATTTTTTGAGAGGTAGCTTATTTATTTTAAAAGGATTGGAGTTTCATAAACCTACGCTGTATTTTAATGTAAAAGAAGTAAAAGCCTATCTTAATTTTGGAGGCTATCAAATGTCTGAGCGTATTGTATCCTACTTTAGGCAACAAGGAGATAATTTATTAATAGGTGCTTTTTTATCAACTGAAATCCTAGGTTTTTATAATTTATCAAAAATACTAGTAATGAAGCCAGTACAGTTAATAAGAAGTGTTTTTAATAAAATGGCATTTCCAGTATATAGTGCTATTACTGACGATGAGCAATTAAAAAAGTTAGCATTGACTATAAATAAAATTGTTTATTTAGCTATTATCCCAGTAATGCTATTGCTTATTGCCTTTCCAGATGCTGTAATATTTTATTTTTACGGAGAAAAGTGGATGCCTAGTGCCCCTTATTTAAGACTAACCGCCATACTTTTTTCTATACGCTTATTAAGAACTACGTTTGGTCCCTTGTTGTTGGCGAGAGGTAAAGCTAAGCGATCTTTTAACTTTAATTTGATATTTTCAATTATCGTGGTGGTGGCGCTTGCTATAAGTTTGCAGTTTTCAATAATTCATGCATTGTATACACTTATATTTATAGAGTTATTTGTGTTGCAAGCAATGAATTTGTATATGGTAATAAGACCTGTTCTAAAACTTAATGAAAGCGACTATATCAAGATTGCACTTGAGAGTTTTTTGCCTTTATTGATTTCTTCTGTTCTTACATATTACATATATGAGTATTATTCTGATAAGATATATATTTATTTAAATCTTATAATTTACACTAGTGGAGTAATAATAGGTTTATCATTATTCTATTTACTAAATAAAGGTTCTATTAAGTTTATTAGAGAGAGGCTAATCATCTCTAAGAAAAATAAAAAATGAAATACTAAACTAAGGAATAGATATATTTAAATAGTAGCTCGGATTTGAAAGTTTCATGAAAAAAAACAAGTATGCTAAGTAAGATAAAAATAAAAGTAAAAAATTTTTTACTTTCTAAAATAAGGCAGTTTTACAAGCGAGTAACAAAAGATGAAACTAATCCATTAAGACAAGGGAAAGAGAGAAAGTTCATATTTATTCATATTAATAAAACAGCAGGTTCTAGCATTGCGCCAACTATTGGTCTTACTAAGAAAAATCACATGACGGCTAAAGAAGTTATAGATTTTCATGAAGTTGGACAAATAGGTTTTGCAAAAGCTTATAAGTTTACTGTGGTTAGAAACCCATGGGACAGGGTTTTGTCTCAGTATAAATATAGAATTAAAACAAACCAATGCAATATGAAAGAAGCGCCCATTTCTTTTGAAGAATGGGTAAAAAAAGTTTTTAGAGATAAAGACCCTTTTTATTATTCCAACCCTAAGATGTTTTTACCACAGGTAGAATGGCTTAAAGACTACAACAATGAAATTAATATGGATAGGGTAGTTAGGTTTGAAAACCTTAGTAACGAAATGAATTTGGTATTAAACGATTTAGGTATAGATAAAAAATTACCGCATTATAATAAGACAAAAAAAGTAAATTACAGAGAGCATTATGATAAAGAAACCCAAAATATCATTAGTGATTGGTTTAGAGACGATATTGATGAATTCGGGTATTCTTTTTAATAGTTTAAAGTTTAGTATATAATCAAGAGAAACAAAAATGAAAACAGGCTATTTCAGTAATTCAAATATTAAAGTGTCAGAAACCTTTGTTTACGATTTACTGAAAGGATTTTATGAAAAAGGAGAAGAAGTTACCTTTTATTCAGGTGAAAAGAATCCATTTTCATTAGATTTTGGTGTTAAAATCATCAATACTGGTTTTAATGATGAGAGCTATGGTTTGCAATTTATAAACAAACTATCTTTAAAATTTCCAAGATTAAGAAAAATCTATACTTCTAAAAAACAAAAGCAAGTAAACAAAAGCTTAAAAAAATCAAGAGCAGAAAATATTGATGTCGCTTATGTAGATTATGCAACAAATGGTGTGTTGTTAATGAACTTTTTTAAGCAATACAATATTCCGTTTGTGGTACATATACATGGCCATGATATTACTTCAAAAATGCGAGATGTAGAATATGCAAGGCAGTTTAAAGAATTAGTAAAGGCCTGCCAATACTTTATTGTAGCAAGTCATTCCATGCGACGCATATTGATTTTAAGTGGCTGTCCTGAGAAAAAAATTAAGGTCATCAGACTTGGGGTCAATGCAAATTTGATACAGCCCATTAGCTGGGAAGAAAAATTTAAAAACCATAATCAAGTAGTAGCTTTAGGAAGATTAACACCCAAAAAGCATCCCATAGCCTCTTTAATGGCTTTCAAAATTGTAAATGATCATATTCCAGAGACTAATTTTACTATTATTGGTGATGGAGAGTTAAAACCTGAATTACAAAAACAAATAAAAGCACTGGGTCTAGAAAACAAAGTAAAGCTTTTAGGAGCTTTACCAAGAGAAGAGGCGTTTAAGGTTTTGCAGGATAAAAGTGTGTTTGTGCAACACAGTGTTACAGCATTAACAGGAGATCAAGAAGGGTTTGCAATTAGCCTGGCAGAAGCTCAAATGTTTAAAATACCTGTAGTATCTACTATTCATAATGGTATTACAGAAAATGTAATACATGGAGAAACAGGTTTTTTGGTACAAGAGTATGATTATGAAACTATGGCGCAATATATTATAGAGTTGATAGAAGATAACACACTTTGTAAACGCTTTGGTGAAGCTGGTAGACAGCATATTATGTATTTATGCAATACAGAAAGAAGGGTTGAAGAGGTATTGGATCTTTTAAAAGAAGTAATTGAAAAGTAACTATAGATCTTAAAACAGAATATCAAAATGTCTGACGATAAATGGATTTCTAAATCACCTGAAAACCTACCTGATTTTATCATTTCAGGAGGTATGAAATGTGCAACAACCACAATACATGCGATATTGGCAAAACATCCGGATGTGTATATGCCAAATGGTGAACTCCATATGTTTGATATGGATGATGTTTTTGAGCACCCTCAGTTTAATTACTATGATTCACAAAATGATATTTGGTATTCTAAACTAAATAGTTTTGATACAAAATGGGATGAATATCATGCTAAATTTAAAGTCAATGGTTTTCAAATTAAAGGGGAGGACTCAACAGGTTATTTATCTTCAAAAAAAGCATTTAGAAGAATAGCATTACAGAAAAAACCTATTAAGATAATTGTGATGTTAAGACACCCAACATCTAGAGCTTACTCAAATTATTATCATTTGTTAAGAAACGGAAAATCATTGTTTTCCTTTGAGGATACCATACAATATTTACCTCACACAATACTTTCCAGGAGTATGTATAAACAACACATAGAAAATTTATATAAGTATATACCTAGAGAACGGGTTAAAGTTGTGATATTTGAAGATTTTGTTAAAGATCCAAAAGTTATTTTGAAAGATGTATCAAATTTTTTGAATATAGACTTTGTGAAGTTTAAAGATTCGGATTTTAATATATATGCCAATAAGAGTAAAATTCCAAAGAGTATTCGTGTAAAATATTTTTTCAGTAGAAATTTTAGGCATTTCGGAAATAAATTTGATGCATCAAAATTGTTAGTTGATAAACCACACAAAGATAACCTGTTTCATAGATTTATTTTTGTGTTACATAATTATGTAAATTCCATAAAAGAAGGAAAGCCAGAAAAAATAAAAGCTTCAACAAAAAAAAGCTTAGATGAGTTTTTTGTTCGAGAGCTTGATGGACTGGATGAGTTATTAGGACAAAAGGTATTGGAAAAATGGTTTTGACTATAAATTATGATAAAAAGTAAAATTGATTTGATATTGAAAAGTAAATGGATTTCTAAATCACCTGAAAACCTACCTGATTTTATCATTTCAGGAGGTATGAAATGTGCTACAACCACAATACATGCGATATTAGCAAAACATCCGGATGTATATATACCAAATGGTGAACTCCATATGTTTGATATGGATGATATTTTTGAGCATTCTGATTTTAATCATTATGATCAAAAAAATGATCGATGGTATGGTGCAGCTCAGAATTTTGATAAGATATGGGATAGTTACCATACAAAGTATAAGGGAAAAGAAATAAAGCTAAAAGGTGAAGATTCAACAGCATACCTTTCTTCCAAAAAAGCGTTTAAAAGAATAGCTTTACAGCATAAGCCTATAAAAATTATTGTAATGCTAAGACAACCAACAAGTAGAGCTTATTCAAATTACCATCATTTATTAAAGAGTGGAAGAGCATTATATTCTTTTGAAGATACAATACAGTATTTGCCGCACACAATACTTTCTAGGAGTATGTATAAGGATCAACTAGAAAATTTGTATGAGCATATCCCGAGGGAGCGTGTTAAGGTGGTTATATTTGAGGATTTTGTTAAAGATCCCAAAGCAACCTTAAGGGAGGTGTCTAAATTTTTGGAAATAGACTTTTCAAAATTTAATGAATCAGATTTTAATACACATGCCAATAAGGGCAATATGCCAAGCAGTGTTAGCTTGAAATATAAGTTCAGTAGAAATTTCAGGTTTTTTGGGAATAAACTATATTCAGATAAATTATTGAATTTCAAACCAGAAAAAGATTCTTTTTTTAAGCGCTTGGCATTCATTATTCATAATTTTATAAATCCAGTTAAAGAAGGTAAACCAGAAAAAATGAAAGCATCAACTAAGAAGTTCTTAGATGAATTTTTTAGTCGAGAGTTAGAGGGATTAGATGAGCTTTTAGGTATTAAGATATTAGAGAAATGGTTTAAATAATTAGATAAATCCAAAAGCAAGAGAATAAAAAATAAGTGTTTATAAATACTAATTATAAAAATAAGGTATAACATGTCTAAGCCAAAAGGGGTTTATTTAATTCAGGAAAAAGGTTGTTTAAATCCTCAAACAGGTGCTTATCAACATATTTCTATGGGTGCTAAGCATTTGGCTTCAAGTTTTAATATAAAAGTCTATTTAGGATTAAAACAAATATCACTTAATAGCTTTGAACAGTATAATAATCAAAAAACAAAAAGTAGTCTGTCTAAAAAAAATAAAATTAAGGGTGTGCTTTATGGTACATTAAAAGACATTCAAATATTATTTAAAAATTTATTTAAAACGTATAAATTAATTAAGAGCTTAAAAACAGTAAGTCCTCAATTTGTTTATGAACGCGTTTCTTATCTAGATTTTTCAGGTTTACTTGCTTGTAAATATTTGCGAATTCCTCATTTTTATGAAGCTAATGGTTTTCAATATAGAGGTAGAAAGCGATATTATAAGTCAGTCTTTATTAAGATATCAAAGTTTTTAGAAAAGAAATCTTATACAATATCTAATCATGTTTTTTTTGTAGGCAGTTATGGTGATTATTGGGGTATAAAAAAGAAAAATTGGACTAATGTTGAAAACGGTATAGAGGAGCATCTCATTATAAATTCAGAACAAAAAGAAATTGAAAATAAAGATGTTTTTGATATTTGTTTTGTTGGAAGATTAATGGATCATCAAAAAATAGGCGTATTTGTACAAGCCTTAAGTATTACACAATGTAAAAGTCAGATAAGAATAAATCTTATAGGTTCTGGTTTGGATGGTATTGAGGCTGATATTAAAAAATTAAATATCAAAGTAGTAAATCATGGTTTTGTGGATAGAGATAATATAGTAAAACTATTATCAGATTTTGATTTGGCTATTATAAGTGGTAGTAACTCTTATCAATCGTGTATGAAGCTGTTTGATTATGCTGCGGCAGGGTGCGCAGTAATAGCTCCTGATATCCATAATTTGAAGTTGTGGTTTAGTGATGAATTATTGTTTTTTGACGGAACATCTAAAGGTCTTTCACAACTGTTAGAGGATTTAGTGAATAATGAGAATAATAAAATTAAGAGCTTTGGAAAAAAGCTAAATATGAAAGTTAAAAAGGACTTCACTTGGAAAGAAATGTTCAACAAAAAAAGTGAGATAATAAAAAGTTACTTACACTAATTGAATATGATTAAAAATAAAATAACAGCATTTAAAATACTATTTAAAGCATTTTTTAAAAGATTAAAAATCCTTAGTTCTAAGCAGAAGTGTATTGCGTATATTGGAGGTCATGGACATAATAATTATGGAGATGATGTGATGTTCAATATTTTAGAGCAGTATTTAAGGGGGCAAGGTTATCAACTAATAACAATACATTCTTTTGGTATAGAAAAGACTCTGAGACATTTTAAATTGTCTGGCCCTTCTTTTTTTAAAAAAATTATACTTGGTGGTGGTACGCTTATTAATGATATGTGGTATTACAAAGTTGAAAGTCTTTTAAAATTGAATGTGCCTATAGTTGCTCTTGGTACAGGTGTAGGGTCTTGTGGTTTAGAACAAAATAAACAGATAGATTTTCTTAAATGGAAAACAGCTTTGAATGTTTTTGAAGAGGTTAATGTAAGGGGAGAAATAAGTCAGAAAAGGTTGTTGTCAATAGATGTAAAATCCAACGTTGTAGGAGATTTAGCGCTTCTAAATGGGAAAATTGAAGTATCTAAAGCAAGTCGTAAAAAAATTGTGCTTAATTTGATGAATATTAAAGAGTACAATAGTTTTTGGGAGTCTTTAATACCAAAGCTTAAATCATTAATCAATGAAGGTTGGGAAATTGTACCTTTAGTTCTGAACCCAATAGATAAAGATTATACTAAAGAATATTTTGAAAAACTTGACGTTCATGGTGATTTTTCTTTAGTAAAAAATGAGGAAGAGTTTTTGAATATAATAAATGAAGCAAGTTTCTCAATATGTGTGAGGTTACATGGTGCAGTTCTTACTACAATTGAAAATATACCAACCATTCTTTTTGGGTACAGAGATAAGTGTTTGGATTACATGGGAAGTATAGGTCAAAAACGTTTCTATATTAATTTAGACAATATATCTGTAGATCAATTCAATTTTGATGTTTTGTTAGAGGATTTAGTAGATGTTGAATCAAATTTTGAAGTCAGAAAAATAATTAATTCAAGAGTTCTTGATCATAAAAATACTATCATTTCACATCTAAAGAAAATCCTTTGATAAACGTACTTCATATTAATGATAAAATAGAAAATAGTGGAGGTGTTGAAACCAACATAAGCCAACTAATTCATTTAGGTAAAGATTACGGGATTAATGGATGTTGGTTAGGTATATATGAAAAGGACAATGTTTTAGAATTAAAACTATATCCCAATGACGAAGTTGTGTTTAATGGCGACTATACTTCTTTTTTTAATTATATAAAAGCCTACATAGCAGAAAACGATGTAGATATATTGCATTTACATAGTTTATCTAATCCAAAAATTATAGCATTTCTTTTTAGATTAAAACCAGTAGTTAGAAGTATTCATGAACCTAGAATAATGTGTCCTGGACAAGGTAAGTTTTTGAGAAATTCTGAAGAAATATGTGATAAGCCTTTTGGTTTAGATTGTATATACTATGCTTATAAAGAGGGGTGCTGCAATAGGCATCCTAAACGTCTCTTGCAGGCCTATAATAATGTAAAATGGGAAACTACAAATGGTAATAAAGGATATAGAGCTTTAATTGCAAATTCTAATTATATTATAAAAGAAGCAATAAAAGTAGGTTTTGATAAAACAAAGCTTTATTTAAACCCTCATATGACTCCTACTGTAGAAGCTCATCAGCTAATCGATAAATCAAATGCTGATTGTAAGTCATTGTTGTATGTAGGTAGATTATCTAGAACTAAAGGAACACATTATTTTATAAATACAGGTGTGGAGTTGTTGAAGAAAGGATACAATATTGTTTTGGATATTGTAGGAGATGGCCATGATAAAGCTTATTTTAAAAGTTTAATACCGAAAGAATACCGTGATTATTTTGTTTTCCATGGGTGGCAAAATAGAGAGCAAATAAATAAGTTTTACGCTAATTGTTATCTTTTAGTATTTCCATCTATTTATCCAGAAGCTTTTGGTATATCTGGTATTGAAGCTATGATGCATGCTAAACCTGTTGTAGCTTTTAATGTTGGAGGTATCAGTACATGGTTAAAAAATAATAGATCAGGCTATTTGGTTTCGGTAAAAGACACTCAAGCTATGTTAGAAAAGCTAGAGACTTTAATAAACGATAAGATGATATACAAGACTATAAGTATGCAAGCGAGAGAAATGGCTCTAAATAAGTTTCAGCCAAAAAATCATATGCTTAAATTAAAAGAAATTTATAATAGATGTCTTAATAGAAATATATGAAAATAGCATTAATCACAGACGGTATATACCCTTATGTAATGGGAGGAATGCAAAAACACTCTTATTTCTTAGCCAAGTATTTAGCCAAAAACAAAATTAAGATAGATTTATATCATTATATAGCTATCACTAAAAAGGATTTGCCAAGCCCTTTTTCTGAAGAGGAGTTGGAGTATATAGGTTTAATAGAGATTGATTATCCCAAGCCCAAAAAATTCCCAGGCCATTATTTATATGAACGTTACGAATATTCAAAGCGAGTTTTAGAGGTTTTTTTAAGCAGATCCATGCCAGATTTTGTGTATGCCAAAGGGTTTGCAGCATGGGCAATGTTAAAATTCAAAAAAAAACACGATATAAATGTGCCTATTGGTGTTAATTTTCACGGCTACGAAATGTTTCAGAAATGGCCAAATTTTAAAACAGGAATGCATTTGCAAATACTAAAACCACCAGTGTTATATCACATACGTAAAGCTGATAAATTATTCTCTTATGGTGGAAAGATTTCAGATATAATAAAAAGTAAAGGTCAAAGCTCAAAAATTATTGAAATCCCTACAGGGATAGGTTCAAATTGGTTGCGAGAACCTAAAGAGCTAGTTGTAAACGATACAATTAAATTTGTTTTTGTAGGTCGTTCCGAAAGAAGAAAAGGTATAGAGGAAATTAATACAGTTTTATATAAAATAAAGGATAAGTTTAATTTTGAATTTCACTTTGTGGGTCCAATAGATGAAAGTAAACAAATTCAAGACTCAAAGATTACATATCATGGCCCTATATATGACGCTGATAAACTTAAAGATATATTGGATAGTATGGACGTCTTAGTTTGCCCAAGCTATTCTGAGGGAATGCCAAATGTAATTATGGAGGGTATGGCAAGAGGCTGTGCTATTATAGCAACCGATGTAGGTGCTGTAAGCGAGATGGTGAGTGAAACTAATGGGTGGTTAATTACAGGTGCTATAGCGGATGAGGTAAAATTGGCAATGAATGAGGCGCTTCAAATGAGTACGCAGGCATTAAGAATGAAGAAAGAAGAGTCAATTAAAAAGGTGGCATCATACTTTACTTGGGAGCAGGTGATCAAACAAACAGAGAATAAAATAGTAGAAATTACAAGAAATAGTGAGTCAATTAATAATTGTTTATAATACTTATAGGTATACGATATTATGGCTGTTAGTCATGGTTGTTGGAGGTGTGTTTGGTGGCTGGATGACTGCTACAGCATTATGTATCCCTTTATTGTTTATAAAAAATAAGTTGTTAAAAGTTGAAACACTATTTATGATACTTATTATTACTTTCTGTTTAGGAGATAATTTTAGTGGTCCTTTGAGTTTTGCACAAAATTTAAGGTTTGTTGTCTTAGGGATTAGTTTGCTGATGTTGTACAATTTTGATATATATAAATATAATATAGCTAGGTATATTTTGCCATTTGCCCTCGTAGCCACAGGTATTACTCTTTTTTTATCTCCTTTTGGGCTTATGGCAACAATTAGAGGTTTAAGTTATTTCATTGTAGCGCTCGTTGTGTTTAAGTTTGTTCAAATATTAGTAGATTATAACCAACAACGTTTTTATAACCTCATTGTTACTGTATTAACTCTTTATTTTACTCTAAATTTATTGGTGTTTTTTTTACCATTCTTAGGGGAAGCAGATATGAAAGGACGCTTTATGGGATTAATGGCAAATCCTAATGGATTGGCTATGGTCTCACTTTTCTCTTATGTTATAATAGATGTCATAAAAAAAACAGCTCAACCCTCTGCAAGTAATATTTTTTTGCTATTAAAGGCTCTGTTAGTGGTTTTAATTATTTTATCAGGGTCTCGATCCGCTATTTTTAGTGTTTTTATTTATGAAGTTAGTTTAAGGCTTTTAAAGTATAAGTTTTTGTTAGGGCTAACGCTAGTGTGTTTAGTTTATATTTATGGTATAAGTGCCACTCTAGACCTTAATGCGATTGTGAAGTCTCTAGGGCTCTCTTCTTTTTTAAGAGTAGATTCTTTAGAAGATGCTAGTGGGAGAACAGAAGTATGGGCTGTAGCTATTGAAGAAATAAAAAGACAACCCTGGCTAGGTAAAGGCATGTTGTATGACACAAGTTATATTAAATATTATGCAGATCGTTACATTGGTGATGTAAGAGAAAGACATTGGGGTGGTATTTGGAACTCTTATTTAAGTTTATTACTCAATGTAGGTATTGTGGGGCTTGTAGCATTTTCATTTTTTTGGTATAAAATGTTTGCCTTAAGTAAAATGAAAATTGTTAGATTCGCATTCCTTATGTTATGTTTATTTTCTGCAATATCAGAGTCTTGGATGGCGGCATCTATGAATGCATTTATGCCATTAGTATTTATATGTTGGGGTTTACAGATCTATCACCCCAATTCTAAAATAGAGAAGTTGTGAAAATTTTAGTTTTATATACGCGATTAACAGGGTATTGGATGGCGTGTATGCGTGAAGATTATAGTAGAAAAAAAAATACCTACTTGGTGTTTAGAACACCTCCCAGTACACAAGCACCGTTTCAAATTAAAAGTGAGGAGGGAATAGAAGTTTGTGATTTTTCAGGACACAATTTAAGTACTATAGAGTCAAAAATTCAACAATTTAGTCCAGACTTAATTTACATTGCGGGTTGGACAAATAAATTTTATCTTAAAATTGCTAAATCCTATAAGGAAAGAGGTATTCCAATCATAACAGGTATGGATAATCAATGGTTAGGGACGCCTAAACAGTATTTGGCAACACTTATGAGTTACAGTGTTATAAGGAAATACGTTACACATATTTGGGTGCCAGGAAAGCCTCAATATTACTTTGCGAGGAAGTTAGGTTTTAAACCAGAACATATATTGACCGGTTTATATTGTGCAGATGAAACTATTTTTAAAACAATAGAGCAAACTAATCATAACAAGCAATTAATTTTTGTAGGTCGTGTCGTTGAGCATAAAGGAGTGAAAATCTTGTTTGAAGTGGTTAAAAAAATGTTAGAAGATCCAAATTGTGACCTTAAGCTTCATGTTGTAGGTAGTGGTCCTTTAGAAAATTTAATCCCTCAACACCCTAACGTAACGCATACCCCTTTTGTAGATCCTAGTGAAATACCTGATTTAATGACTAATGCAGGAACTTTTATTTTACCTAGTCTGTATGAAGCTTGGGGTGTTGTGGTGCATGAGGCAGCTCTTGCTGGTTTGCCAATTATATCCACACATCAGTGTGGTGCTACTACAGCGTTGTTAATAGATGATTTTAATGGTTACATTTATGATGCTATGGATAGAGAGAGTTTAACTCAAATCATTAAGAAAATGGTAGAACAAACGCCAGAAGACTATTTTAAAATGTCTAAAAATAGTAGACACCTAGCAACCTCAATAAATATATTGGATTGGTCTGCAAAAATTAATTCCATTATAAATTAATGGTTTAATCTAGTTTTGTTTTTAGATGACTGAAAAGAAAAGAAAAGTATTGATATGTATAGATTGGTTTTTGCCTGCTTACAAGGCTGGTGGTCCTATCCAATCCGTAGCTAATTTGGTAGAACATATCAAAGACGAATACGATTTTTATATAGCCACATCCAATTCTGATATTGACGAGGAATTAGACATTGACAATACACTTTTGAACAAGTGGATAGAAAAGGGTGGGTATAAAATTATTTATCTAGATTCAAAGCATCAGACATTAAGTTTTTATAAAAAGATATTTAAAAAGGAGAAGTTTGATTCTGTTTACTTCAACTCGTTGTTTTCCAGGAATTTCACACTAATTCCATTTTTATTTTTTAGAAATTTAAATACAAATATGGTCTTGGCACCTAGAGGTATGCTTGGTAAAGGTGCGTTAAGCATAAAGCCAATAAAGAAAAAGCTCTTTTTAAGTTTATTTAAAGTATTGCGATTTCATAGACATATAACCTGGCATGCAACAGCTGAAAGTGAAATGCAGGAAATAAAAAAGTGTTTTGGAGATCAGTCTAAAGTTTTGATAGCACCAAACTTATCAGGTAAATTAAACTTAGAAAATCTACATAAGACAAAAGAGGTTAATAAGATTAATGTATTTTTTCTATCAAGAATATCGTATAAAAAGAATTTGTTGAGTGCTATTACATTTCTTTCAGAGGTTCATGAAAGATATCATATTAACTTTAGTATAATTGGTCCAATCGAAGAGGAAGAATACTGGAAAAAATGTAAAAACGAACAAGAAAAATTGCCTCGGAATATCAGTGTCGAATATTTAGGGGCAATTCCGCATTCTGAGATCGTAAATTATTTAAAAGAGCAACATGTCTTGCTTTTGCCAACACATCATGAAAATTTTGGACATGTTATAATGGAATCCTGGCAAAATGGTTGCCCTGTTATAATTTCAGATCAAACTCCATGGAAGGATTTAGAAAAGCAAAATATTGGTTTTGATATACCGATTTTTTATAAAGATAGGTTTATAAAGGCACTAGAGTTTTTTGCAGCTATGGACGATAAGGAGTTTAGCAGATGGAGTAGTGCGTCAATAGTTTATGCTGAAAAATTTACAGAAAATCCAGAGTTGTTAGAACAAAATAAAGCCTTATTTTTGAACGCTATTAATACATAATTTATGAAAAGAATTTTAGTTACGGGTGGGGCAGGTTTTGTAGGGTCTCATCTTAGTGAACGTTTATTGAATGAAGGTAATGAGGTTATCTGTTTAGATAATTACTTTACAGGTTCAAAACGTAATATAGAGCATTTGATGGACCACCATTACTTTGAGTTGGTAAGACACGATGTTACTAACCCATACATGGTAGAGGTAGACGAAATCTATAATTTAGCTTGTCCAGCCTCACCAGTGCATTATCAATATAATCCTATAAAAACGGTTAAGACTTCTGTGATGGGAGCTATAAATATGTTGGGTCTTGCNAAAAGAGTACATGCTAAAATTTTACAAGCCTCTACAAGTGAAGTTTATGGAGATCCAAATGTTCATCCACAGCCAGAATCTTATTGGGGAAATGTTAACCCTATCGGTTTGCGTTCTTGTTATGATGAAGGAAAGCGTTGTGCTGAAACGTTATTTATGGATTATCACAATCAAAATCAGGTAGATGTTAAAATTATTAGGATTTTTAATACTTATGGTCCAAGAATGCATCCTAAAGATGGTCGCGTGGTTTCAAATTTTATCGTACAAGCATTAAGAGGTGATGATATTACGGTTTTTGGTGATGGTACCCAAACAAGAAGCTTTCAGTATGTTGATGATTTGGTTGAAGGAACNATACGAATGATGAATAGTAGAGATGGTTTTGTAGGTCCTGTAAATATTGGTAATCCAGTAGAATTTACAATGCTTCAATTAGCAGAGGAAGTCATTAGTCTTACAGGTTCAAAATCTAAAATTATACACCTACCTCTTCCTCAGGATGATCCAATGCAACGTAAGCCAGATATTAGTTTAGCACACAAAGAGTTAAATGGATGGGAGCCGAAAATTCAACTAAAAGAAGGGCTAAAACATACTATTAAATATTTTGATGACTTATTAAAATCTGACGNTTCAATTATATAATTTCATTCTTTGAAAACAGATTTGTCTTCATATAACAATAGCTGGTACCAACCAGGTTCNAAATTAAAATGTCTTATTTGGTACGTGTTCAATTTTGTTTTTTTGAAGGCTTCATGGAATGTTTTTTCTAGCTTAAAAGTGTTTATACTCAAAGTGTTTGGTGCACAGATAGGAAAAGGTGTTGTGATAAAACCTAATGTTAATATTAAATATCCTTGGAAACTCAAAATAGGTAATTATTGTTGGATTGGAGAAGAAGTCTGGATAGATAATCTTGATATGGTTACAATAGAAGATAATGTATGTATTTCTCAAGGCGCTTTGTTGCAATGTGGTAATCACAATTATAAATCTACAAGTTTCGATTTAATTGTTGCTCCAATTTATTTGAAGGAAGGTAGTTGGGTTGGCGCTAATAGTAGTGTAGCTCCTGGAGTAGTTTTTGAAAGTCATGCGGTATTAAGTATGGGGTCAGTAGCAATTGGTACTTTAGAAGCTTATAGTATATACCAAGGTAATCCTGCTGTTAAAATAAAAAATAGAGCGTTTTCTATAAATTAAATGAAAGTATCAATAATTACAGCAACCTATAATAGTGTCAATACTATTGAAAAATGTATGGAATCGGTGTTAAGTCAGTCGTATCCAAATATTGAATATATTATTATAGATGGAAAATCTAGTGATGGAACGCTAGAGAAGATTCAGGAACTATCACAAAATGCTTCAAATGTTGTAATAGTTTCTGAGAAAGATAAAGGCATTTATGATGCCCTGAATAAAGGAATAGATAATTCCACTGGAGATATAGTAGGCTTTGTTCATTCTGATGATTTTTTAGCCGATAAAGGTTGTATTTCTCAAATCGTAGAGCGTTTTAAAACTTTTGAAGCAGATGGAGTCTATGGGGATTTGCATTATGTGTCTTTTAATGATCCTGAAAATATTGTACGTAATTGGAAAAGTGAGAACTTTAATCCGCAGCTACTTAGACAGGGTTGGATGCCTGCACACCCAACACTTTATCTTAAAAAGGAACTTTATAATCAGCACGGTAGATTCAATCTAGATTACAAAATAGCAGCGGACTATGATTTTATTTTACGTATCTTTAAAGAGTCTAATTACAATTTTCATTACCTCCCTAAAACCATTGTTAAAATGAGAATTGGTGGCGCAAGTAATAAGAGCTTGAAGAATATTATTCAAAAAACTAAAGAAGATTATCGGGCTGTGAAGTCTAACAATACAGGAAACGTGTTAACTGTTTTTTTGAAAAACGTGTCTAAAATCAAACAATTTAAGACCTAATGCATAATGTTAGATATCTTATCGAATTTTTAAATTATTAATACATTTTGGAAGTCACAAATAATTGTGAATTTAGGTAAATATGGTAAAGGAATTACTCGAAAATTTTAACCCTCAGGATTATATAGGTTTATTTTTATGTGTAGCTGCATTTATATCGTTAATAGTATCTGTATCTAGTTACCCAGTAATTATTAATGTTGCAAAAGCTAAAAATTTAATGGATGATCCTGATGACCGAAGTAGTCATTCAGGGAAAGTACCAAATTTGGGAGGTATTGGTATTTATTTGGGTGTTGTTGTTGCTATAACAATAGTTGGGGCTTTGTTAGATACAAAAAGCTTACTGTTGATTTTGGGAAGTATAACCCTTTTGTTTTTTCTTGGATTAAAGGATGATATACTCATCTTGTCTCCACGTAAAAAGTTCTCAGGACAACTTATAGCAGCACTATTACTTATAATTTTTACAGATACTAGAATTGTAGGCTTGTCAGGTATTTTGAATATTACCATAATGCCTTATTGGTTATCTGTAGTTTTTACCCTTTTTGTTTATGTCTTAATTATAAATGCTTTTAATCTTATTGATGGGATAGATGGTTTAGCAGGAAGTCTAGCACTTATGGCAACTGTAGCTTTCGGTTTTGTTTTTTATAGATATGATGATATTAGTATGGTTGTACTGGCAGCAGCTGTAATTGGAGCTTTGATTCCTTTCCTGAGGTTAAATTTTTCCAAACGTAATAAAATGTTTATGGGAGATACAGGTTCAATGATTTTAGGGTTTATCTTATCTGTTTTTGCGGTTAGGTTTATTAATAGTTCTCAGGAATTTGGTTCTAATATATACAGAAATTCTTCACCTATTCTGGTTTTAGCATTCTTGTTTTTTCCTTTATTAGACACTTTAAGAATCTTCTTTA
Source organism: Flavobacteriaceae bacterium (assembly GCA_002706045.1). Taxonomy (GTDB): domain Bacteria; phylum Bacteroidota; class Bacteroidia; order Flavobacteriales; family Flavobacteriaceae; genus Winogradskyella. The sequence goes on along the minus strand of PAJL01000027.1, from coordinate 8,069 downwards.
TAAGACTCATTGTTCATAAAAAAAGTCCATTTTCAGCAGATAAGAATCACTTACATCACCGATTTTTAAGCTTAGGTTTTACTCATAAACAAACAACTTCGATTATTGTATTTATAAATGTTTTACTTATAGTAATTGCTTTTCAAGCCAAAAAACTAGATATTCATTTGCAGCTCGTTATTTTATTAGCTAGTGGTACGGTTTTATATTCGTTATATTTCTTGTATGATTGGTTAGTTCGTTCGGGTAATAAAGGATCCTAATTGATCAATAATATTGATAAGTAAAACTTTAACTTATTAATTATTACTTTGTAAGATGTATAATTCATTTATATTTGTTTTAAGCTAAAAAATAGATAATGTTAAAGCGCTATATATTAATAGTTTTTTGTGTAGGTATGTGTTTTTCTTGTGCCTCTAAAAAGGAGATTCTTTATTTACAAGATGTAGATGCTAGAGTAAATGACGAAATAAAATACACTAATGCAAAAATTCAGCCCAATGATGTATTAAGAATTGATGTTAGTGCACTAATACCAGAATCAGCAAGACCTTACAACAAAGTAGTTAACAATAGTGGTGGTGGAAACAGTATTCAGTTAATGCAGCTACAAGGATATTTGGTTTCTGAAGATTTAACTATTAATTTTCCAGTTTTGGGTAGGCTTTCTGTAGAAGAGAAAACAACTCAAGAATTTGCTCTGTATTTAAGAAAGCTTCTAGAAGAAGGTGGTCATTTGAAACAACCTTCAGTAGATGTAAGATTAATAAATGCAAAGGTTACTGTTTTGGGAGAGGTTAATCAACCAGGGACCTATAATTTTACTGAACAGAATATAACACTTCTTCAAGCCATAGGCTATGCAGGAGATTTGACCATAAATGGACAAAGAGAAGATATTATTGTTATGCGTGATGAAGAGGGGATTCGCCAGATAACACATATAGATCTAACAACTTCAGATTGGCTAGATAGTCCATACAATTTTATTAAACCTAACGATGTTATAGTTGTAAACCCAAATAATCCTAAAGTGAAGAGTGCAGGTTTTGTAGGTAATGTGGGAACTTTAATATCTGTAGTGTCAATTTTGTTTTCTACAATAGTTTTAATTACGAGATAATCATGGATAGTAAATTAGATACCGTAATTTCTAATAAAGTAGATCAGGGAGAGTTGATAAAAAATGAGATAAACAAATACCTAAGGTATTGGTATTGGTTTGTTTTAGGTATTATTTTGGCGTTTTTAGGAGCACTTCTTTACTTGAGATATACTCCTAAAGTATTTAAATCTAGTGCTAAAATTAAAATTTTAAATAAAGCTAAAGGAATTGAATTGCCTTCTTCAGCTTTTATCTTCAATCGGTCTAATATCAATCTAGAAAACGAGATAGAGATATTAAAATCATATCGTATTATTGAACAAGTCGTTGATAAGCTTGATCTAACGCATAGATTTTATGAAAAAGGTAATATATTAACCACAGAGATAGATCGCTTGCCTTTTGATTTTTTACAGAAAATTGAAAGTGATAGTATAAGTAAACATTCGAGCTATACAATTGTTGTTAAACAAGATGCTTTTGAGGTTACAGCCGAAAACTCTTCAAAAGTATTACTTTTTCCTAATTTTAATACTACCAAAACTAAGCATAACCTACCTTTTGAATTAAGTTTAAATCTTCAGAATAATAATCTTTCAAGAATAGTAGGAAAAACGTATCTAGTTAAGGTGTCACCTGTTGAGTCTATTACAAAAAGTTTGAAAAGGAGCATTGGTGTTGATATGGTTGGTGTAGGTAGTGATTTACTTGAACTTAACCATAGTAGTCAGAGTGTTTTAAAAAATGAAAGAATATTAAATACACTAGTAGATGTATTTAATGAAGATGGAATTAATGATAGACAAGAAGTTTCAAGACGTACGATAGATTTTATTGATGAGCGTTTTTTATTATTAGCCGAGCAGCTAGATTCGATAGAGTTAGGAATTAGGGATTTTAAACAAGAAAATAATTTTATAACTTTAGAGAGTGACGCAGAGCTCGGACTTAGTCAAAGAACTGTATCAGAACAAGAATTATTTGATTTAGAAAATCAGTTGTTGTTGTCTGATTTACTAAAAGAAACACTCACAGATTCTATAGCGAAATCCGATTTATTGCCAGCAAATATAGGTTTAGTAAATACAAGTATTAACGGTTTAGTAAGTAATTATAATGACTTAGTATTAAAAAGAGATAATCTTGCTGTTAGTAGTGGAGAAAATAATCCAGAAATTATTATTATAAACGAACAACTGGAAGATTTAAAATCGAATATATACGCCTCTATTGCATCTTACAAAAAGCAATTAGAGGCATCTAAGAAGCAGTTGTCTCGAGAAAACAGAAGATTTAACTCACAGGTATATGATTTGCCTGCTAAGGAGAAAATACTGTTAGAAATTAAGAGGCAGCAAGAAATTAAGCAAACACTATACTTGTTTTTATTACAAAAACGTGAAGAAGCATTAATTAACTTAGCTGTTACAGAGCCTTCAATAAAAGTTGTAGAATATGCTATTTCAAATTGGAATCCAGTTTCTCCAAATACTAAAAGCATATACCTTATCGCTTTAATTAGTGGAATTTTAATTCCTTTTGGAGTAATTTATTTAACTATACTTTTAGATACAAAGGTTAAAGGAAGGGAAGATATTATATCACAAAACTCAAGAATTCCAATTGTTGGTGAATTACCAAAAGTAAAGGAAGAGAATTTAATTTTTAAAGATCCCGAGGATAATTCAATACAAGCTGAGGCATTTAGAATTTTGAGCTCTAATGTAGACTATATTCTTCCTGTTAAAGAAAAAGAAGGAAGGGTTATTTATTGCACTTCAACAATAAAGGGTGAAGGGAAAACTTACACAAGTATTAACTTATCTTTAGCGTTGTCTAGTATAAACAGAAAAGTGTTATTAATTGGTGCTGATTTAAGAAATCCTCAAATACATACGCATATTCATGAGGATAAGCATAAACCAGGTTTGTCTAATTATTTACATGATAGTGATTGTAGCTGGAAGGATACATTGATTAAAGGCTTTGATAAGCATCCAAATCATGATATTATTTTATCGGGTAGTATTCCGCCCAATCCAGCACATCTATTAACAAACGGAAGGTTTAAGAAATTAATTGATGAAGCTAAACAAGAATACGATTATATCGTTGTAGATACAGCTCCTACAATACTAGTTACAGATACTATGCTAATATCTCAATTAGCAGATGCGACCATTTATCTCGTTAGGGCAAATTACACAGAGAAAAAACTGCTTAGTTATTCTAAAGACTTGTTTGATTCAGGTAAGTTGAAAAATATTGCTTATGTTATCAATGGTGTAGATACAAATAAGTCTTACGGCTATGGTTATAACTACGGCTATAACTACGGCTACGGTAGCAAAAAATAAAGCATCATTACAAACCTAAAATTTCATTCTATATCATAGACTTCTATGATATTTGTCATGAATTTTAAGTGTTTTATAAATTACTTTTAATAGTATAAATTATAAAACACTTATGTTATGAAATATATAGCGCCAATTTCTTCAATAATGTCAACAGATATTATTGCGATGGATAGAGATGGAGATTTAGAGACTGCAGAGCGATTATTCAAGAGACATAAAATAAGACATATTCCAATAGTTTCAGGAGAAGTTGTTATAGGAATGTTGAGCTATACAGATTTGTTGAGAATTAGTTTTGCTGATGCAGTAGACGAGTCTGAAAGTGATGTCGATAGCTTGGTGTATAACATGTTTACCATAGAACAAGTCATGGTAAAAAATGTAGTAACTGTTGACGCTAATACATCAATTAAAGAGGTTGCTAAAATTTTAGCCAAAAGAGAATTTCATGCTTTACCTGTGGTAGAGGACGGTTGTTTAGTCGGAATTGTAACTACAACAGACTTGGTAAACTACCTTATAAAACAACTATAAGTTTTTAAGAATTAGCAAGGTTTTTTAGTGCTTTAATGGTTTCGGTAGGATTGTCACTTTTAAAAACGTGGCTTCCTGCAACAAAGGCATCTGCGCCTGCATCAACAAGTTGTTTTATGTTTTTATCGGTAACTCCACCATCAACTTCAATACGTGTATCTAAACCTTGCTCGTTTATCATTTTACGTAGTTTTTTGATACGCTTATAGGTAATGTCTTCGAATTTTTGCCCACCAAATCCTGGGTTAATAGACATTAATAAGACCATGTAGCATTCTGGTAAAATATCTTCTAAAACGACTAAGGGAGTGGTAATGTTTAGTACAACTCCTGCTTTACATCCAGCATCTTTAATTTGTCTAAGTGTTCTGTGAAGGTGAACAGTAGATTCGTAATGAACAGTAATAATATCTGCTCCAACCTTAGCAAACTCTTCTATATAACGCTCAGGTTTTTCAATCATTAAATGAACATCAAGAGGCTTTTTTGCATGTTTTTTTATAGCTTCAATTACAGGCATACCATAAGAAATGTTAGGAACAAAGTGCCCATCCATAACATCGATATGAAACCAGTCTGCTTCACTGTTGTTTACCATTTCCGTATCACGTTGAAGATTAGCAAAATCTGAAGCAAGCATTGAAGGGGCTATAATTTTTGATGCCATTGTAAGTGTTGTGTTTAATTTTTTGCAAAGGTAATTAAAAAACGAACTTTAAAAAGTGATAAGTTGATATAAAAGTGAACCCACGGTAATCAGCCGTGGGTTCTTTCATCAATCAAAAAACGAACAGTTATGTTTTGTAACTGTTGTTACCTTTATTAGGTTGGTGGCTAAATATACAAAAAACCGAGCCCAAACAAACTTTTAAATCATTTTTACTCTTAATACTCTAATAATTATTTTGAATATATAAATTAGAGTTTTAAAATTTAAAAGTTATCCTAAATATGTTTTTAATATTTTACTTCTAGACGTATGTTTTAATCTACGAATAGCTTTTTCTTTAATTTGTCTTACACGCTCACGAGTTAAATCGAATGTTTCACCAATTTCTTCTAATGTCATTGGGTGTTGGTTTCCAAGTCCAAAATATAAACGGATAACATCTGCTTCACGTGGAGTAAGTATCTCAAGAGCACGCTATATTTCTGTTCTTAAAGACTCATGTAATAAATCTTTATCAGGATTAGGAGACTCACCACTTCTTAAAACATCATAAAGGTTAGAATCTTCACCTTCAACAAGTGGAGCATCCATACTTACGTGACGACCAGAATTCTTCATGGATTCTTTAACATCATTAATAGTCATGTCTAACTCTTTTGCAATTTCTTCTGCAGAAGGTGGACGCTCATGACTTTGCTCTAAGAATGCAAAAGTCTTATTGATTTTGTTAATAGAACCAATTTTGTTTAATGGTAAACGAACAATACGAGATTGCTCAGCTAATGCTTGTAAAATAGATTGTCTAATCCACCATACAGCATACGAAATAAATTTAAAACCACGAGTTTCATCAAAACGTTGTGCAGCTTTGATTAGACCTAAATTACCTTCATTAATTAAATCAGGTAAGGTTAAACCTTGGTTTTGGTATTGTTTTGCAACAGATACAACGAAACGTAAGTTGGCTTTGGTTAACTTTTCTAAAGCAACTTGATCGCCAGCTTTAATTCGCTGTGCTAATTCAACCTCTTCATCTGCAGTAATTAGATCTACTTTACAAATTTCTTGTAAGTATTTGTCTAACGATGCCGTTTCTCTGTTAGTTACCTGCTTGGTAATTTTAAGTTGTCTCATGTAATTTCGATTTGTGCTAAATTATAATGAACAGTAAGTTGTTCCTTTATTATACGTAGCAACGTTACAAAATGTTACAAAATCTTTCAAAAAATTAAATTTTAAGCAGTTTTACCGTGTCAAGATGAATGGCATCTACAGTTTCATTAGTGAATTTGTAGTGTCCTCTTGTTGTAATTAATCTAAAACGATAAGACTTAAGTTGACTTAAAGTGTTTAGGAATAACCATTTGGATTTTAGGAGTTTAGGTCTTTCTGATTTTAAGCTTAAATCAAAAATATGCTTTCTACCTTCCTTTTCAGCAACAATATCTGGAGTGATATCTATGTCACTTCCTTTTTTATGATAGGATTTAGGGGTTTCGTAACCTTCTAAATCTGCCTTAATATTGTTATATCCTAAATTCTCTAAATAACTTATAGAATTACTTAATTCTTCACTATATTTTATTTTATCTTCTTGAATCATAACCCATAATATAATAATTATTTCCTAGAATATCAAATTTTAAGCTGGTTTTTAGAGTATTGAGATAATTAAACCCTTACTTGCCCATCACCAAAAACATAATATTTATTAGTTACTAATTGCTTTAAGCCTAGTGGGCCTCTGTGATGTAGTTTATCTGTACTAATAGCTAACTCAGCACCAACTCCCATTTGACCACCATCAGTAAATCGAGTAGAAGCATTGTGGTAAACAGCTGCACTATCTACATTATTCATAAAAGTTAATGCCTCATTTTTATCTTCAGTTATAATAGCTGCTGAATGTTTTCCTGAGTACTTATTAATCATTTCTGTGGCTTCGTCAATAGTATCAACCGAAGCAATGAGAAGTTTTAATGCCAAAAATTCTTCAAACCAAATGCTATCTTCAGATACTTTGCTGACATTCTCTAATACTTTAGAAACACTTTCATCAGCTATTATTTCAACTTTATACTGTTCTAGCTTTTGTTGCAGCATAGCTAATTTAGTTTCATACTCTGGTATGTTCTTATTGATAAGGACTTTATCTAGTGCGTTACATCCTGAAATTTTATCAGTTTTAGCATTAATGATTACATTAACGGCTTTGCTCCAATCTGCTTTTTCAGAAACATACAAGAAATTATTTCCCCTACCACTAACTAGTACGGCACATGTAGCATGAGTTTTTACGAATTCAATAAGTCGCTCTCCACCTCTTGGTACTATTAAATCTAAAGGTTCAGTTGGATTTCTAAGAAATTCTTGCGTTTCTTCACGTTTTAAGTGTAATAACTTAATCCAATCTTTAGATAAACCGTTTTCAGTTAAAGCTTCGTGCCAGCATTGTTCTAAAATAATATTACTGTTGTAAGCTTCTTTACCACCTTTAAGCAAAATTTTGTTATTAGCTTTAAATGCTAAAACTGCAGCTTCAATAGTAACATCTGGTCGAGACTCATAAATGATAAGAATGGTTCCGAATGGAGCAGTGGTATTCACTATGTTTAGTCCATTTTTTAAGGTTCTATTTGAAATTTCCTGTCCAACAGGATTGTCTTGAAGTCTTACGGAATTTACAGCTTCAATCATTTCATCAACTTTTTTATTGTTTACAATTAAACGATCAAAAAGTGCTTGGTCTTCCTTTTGAAAAGCTTCTAAATCTTTTTTGTTAGCTTCAATAATGGCAGCGCGTTTGCGATCCAAAATTTCTGCCATGGATTTTAATACGTTGTTTTTTATATCTGTATTTAAAAGTTTCATAAATTTTATTTTTAGGCACTAATAAATTTAGTACCAACTTGTTTGTTGTTAATTATATCTACGATTACATTTTCACGTTTACCGTTAGCGATGTAAGTAGGTATGTCTTTGTTTGCAGTCCCTTTAGCTACCTTCAATTTTGAAGCCATACCACCACGACCTTCGCCTTCTTTTTTGTTTGAAGTACAAACATATTTCTCTACATTTTGATCTGTTTTCACAACGTTTAATTTTCTTGATTCTTCATCATCAGGATGACCTGTATAAAGGCCGTCGGTATCTGATAAAATAATTAAACGATCTGCATCTAATAGCTCAGCAACTAAACTTGCTAACTCATCATTATCCGAAAACATTGACATGGTTAAGGATACTGCATCATCTTCATTAGCGATAGGAATGACTCCCTCGGCTAATAAGCCTTCATAACAATTAATCATGTTTTGTCTATGTTTTCCAGGATCGAAGTCACGTTTTGTAGCTAATATTTGAGCACAACGCATTCCATAATCATGGAAAATACTGT